>NZ_MDCR01000394.1 GCF_001723055.1 Streptomyces niveus | reverse complement strand
GGCGTGGCCGTCTCGGAGTACGGGATACGGAGGAAGTGCCCGCGGTACGCGCATTACCCTGCGGGCATGACCTCGCTCTCGCCGTACGACAACCTGACCCCGGTCACCAGGACCGCCTACCGGGCCCGCTCCGCAGCCGCCGACCTCGCTCCGCTGCCGCGCTCGGTCAAGGACGACGCGCTGCTGGCGATCGCCGACGCTCTTGAGGTCCGTACGCAGGAGATCATCAAGGCGAACGGCGAGGACGTCGAGCGCGCCAGGGAAGCGGGCACCAGCGAGGCGATCATCGACCGGCTGACGCTGACCCCGGAGCGTGTGCGGGCCATCGCCGCCGACGTACGGGACGTCACCGCGCTGCCCGACCCGGTCGGCGAGGTGGTGCGCGGATCGACGCTGCCCAACGGGATCGACCTGCGCCAGGTGCGCGTCCCCCTCGGTGTCGTCGGGATCATCTACGAGGCCCGCCCCAACGTCACCGTCGACGCGGCGGCGCTCTGCCTGAAGTCGGGCAACGCCGTGCTGCTGCGCGGCTCGTCCTCCGCGTACTCCTCCAACACCGCGCTCGTGCGCGTGCTGCGCGACGCCGTCGGCGGGGCCGGGCTGCCGGCCGACGCGGTCCAGCTCGTGCCCGGCGAGAACCGCGACTCCGTACGGGAGTTGATGCGCGCCCGCGGTCTGGTCGACGTGCTGATCCCGCGCGGCGGCGCCTCGCTGATCCGAACCGTCGTCGAGGAGTCGACCGTCCCCGTCATCGAGACCGGCACCGGCAACTGCCATGTGTACGTGGACGCCGAGACCGATCTCGACATGGCCGTCGACATCCTCATCAACTCCAAGGCGCAGCGCCCGAGCGTCTGCAACGCCGCCGAGACGCTCCTGGTCCACCAGGACATCGCCGCCGCGTTCCTGCCGCGCGCGCTGGACGCGCTCGCCGAGGCCGGGGTCACCGTGCACGCCGACGAGCGGGTCCTGGAGTTCGCGGAGGCGGCGGGCGGCACGAAGGCCACCGTCGTGGCGGCCACCGCCGAGGACTGGGAGACCGAGTACCTGTCGTACGACATCGCCGCCGCCGTCGTCGACTCGCTGGAGGCGGCCGTCGCCCATATCCGGCTCTGGTCGTCCGGTCACACCGAGGCCATCGTCACCACCTCGCAGGCGGCGGCCCGCCGCTTCACCCAGTTGGTCGATTCCACGACGGTCGCCGTCAATGTGTCGACGCGCTTCACGGACGGCGGGCAGTTCGGCTTCGGCGCCGAGATCGGCATCTCCACGCAGAAACTGCACGCGCGGGGCCCGATGGGACTGCCCGAGCTGACGTCGACCAAGTACATCGTCACGGGCGACGGTCACACCCGGTAGCAGCGGTGACCGGAGGTAGTCACAGGGGAGAATCTCCGCTGTCTCTGCCGAAATCGCCCGCCCCGGTCTACTCTGAGATGGTGCCGGACGACGTGGGGGGCAAGCCGTTCCCGGACGGCTGGGAGCCCGACGACGACCGCGGAGGCGCGGACGAGGACTTCGCCTCCGTGGTGTTCGACGAGGACTTCATCCGGTCCGCACCCGTCCATGAACCGACCGCCGTCGAGCGGCTGCTGGCCGCCGCGCAGGCGCGCGCCGACGCCGAGGCGGCCCGCGCGCGGGCCTACGGAGGCCCGTCCGACGACGACCGCTACGAGGACGGCTACGGCCGGCCGGGCGAGTACGGCGCGGAGCGGCCGTACGGCGCCGCGTACGACCCGGACGACCCGCACGGGGACTTCGGCCCCTACGGACCGCACGGCGGCGCTCTGCGCCCCTACCGGAGCAGCGCCCGCTGGCACCGGCCCGTCGCCTGGCTCCTCGCCGTGGTGATGGGCATCGGCATGGTCGCGCTCGCGTTCACCGCCGTCTACCGCGGGGCGTCGGGCAACCGGCAGGACCGGGTGCCACCGCCCGCCACGACGGGTGTCGACACGTCGCACGGCGGGGGCGGGCCCGTCACCCCGCAGGAGTACGCGGTGCCGGTGCCCAAGGTCTCGGCGGTGCCGCGCAGTACGCCGTGATGCCGCGGTAGGCCGTGATGCCGCAGTGCCCCGATGTCGCCGGTGCCCTGATGTCGCAGTGCTCTGGTGACGCGTGACGTGGCGACGCGTGACGTGGCGGCGCCTGTGACCGTCGTGACGCCTGTGACCCTCCGTGACTCGGGTCGTTCCCGGGGACGGCGTCCGAGTTTATGTTCGGCGCCGCCGACCTAACCTGAAGGTATGGCAGGTCGCGGAGACCCACCCGAGGGCACTCCCGAGGGGACCCCCGGCGGTGGCGAGGACGAGTACCGGTCCGTCGTCTTCGACGAATCGTTCGTCCGCGCTGCCCGGCTCCAGGAGTTCTCCGCCAAGGAGCGGATGGGCGACCACTCGCACGCCGTACGCAGACGCGACCCCGCCGAGAAGTCCGGCGCCGGCTCGGTGACTCCCCGCCGGGGATCGGTCCAGGCACTGCTGCTGGTGCTGGTCGTCGCCGTGGCCTTCGGCACCGCCGTGTACGTCGGTGTCCGGCCCCCGTACCGGCCCGCCTTCACCCGTTCGGCGGAACCGCTGCGTATGACGGTCATCCCGCTCGCCCCGACCGGCGCGGTACCGGGCGACACCCCGGAGAGTCTGCTGCGCCGCAGCCCGGCCGCGCGGTTCGACGCGGGGGCCTCCGGGATCCCGCTGCCGCTCGCGCGGCGCACCCCGCACTTCACGGAGAACGACGTGATGACGGCGCTGACCACCGCCAAGGACTATCTCGTCGCCTCGTCCGTCGACCCGGACGTCCTCACCGGCGCCGAGCGGCGCCCGGTGCGGGTGATGCTGGACCCCGAACAGCTCCCGCAGTTCGACCAGACCTTCGCCGACCCCTCCGACGACGGGAGACACGCGCCGGCCGGGTGGCTGGTGCGATTCGACCCCGCCAAGGTGGCGCTCGCCGAATCGTCCGTACGCGTCCGGGGCACGCTCCGGTTCGCGGAGTCGGCGGCTGACACGATCGACGTGTTCTCCGACCACACCTTCGTCTACGCGCTCCGCCCGGCCGGGCAGGCGGCGAAGCAGGACGCGTCGCTGTTCACCGTCCGGCGGACGATGCACTTCCGCTTCGACCGGGAGGATCTGCCCAGACATCGGGCCGAGTTGCTGACGAGCCAGGTCCAGGCCGGGCCGCAGACCTGCTCGACCGAGGCGCCGGGCACGCTGCGACCGCTGCTGGCCGGCGGCAGGGCGACGCCCACGGGCCCGAGCGGCACCGATCCGTACGCGACGGGGCCGCCGACCGCCGGGCTGTGCGGTGTGCTCGACACCCGGGCACAGCCCCGCGACCGGTAGAACTGTCGGCCGACCGCCTACTTTCCGCTGTCGTCGGCGGGCCTGCCGCCGCCGCCCTCGGCGCCGCCGTTCCCGTTCCCGTTGGTCCCGGCGTTGCCGGACGAGCCGCCCGTGAACCGGTCGCGGAGCTTGCCGCCCAGGTCGCCCGCGCCGCCCGCGATGTCGCCGACCAGCTTCATCAGCGGGTCCTTGCTGGTGCGGACCGTGTCCGCGTAGTGCGAGGCGGAGTCCCGGATCGAGTCGCTGACCGAGGTGTCCTTGTCCTCCGTACGCCGCGGGTAGTGCCCGTCCATGATCCGCTGGAAGTCGCGGCTCTCGCCCCACTTCTTCAGCTCGGCGGCGCGCACCGTCGTGAACGGGTGCGTACGCGGCAGGACGTTGAGGATCTTGAGCACGGAGTCGCGCAGGTCGCCCCCCGCCTCGTACTCCGCCGCCTGCTCCAGGAACGCGTCCACGTTCATCTCGTGCAGATGATTGCCGCCCGCGATCTTCATCAGCCCGCGCATCGACGCCTGGGTGTCCTGGCCGACCAGCAGCCCCGCCCGGTCCGCCGACAGCTCCGACTTGCGGAACCACTCGCGCAGCGCCGACACGATCGCCATGATCGCGACATTGCCGAGCGGGATCCAGGCGACCTTCAGCGCGAGATTCGTGAGGAAGAGCAGGATCGTGCGGTAGACGGAGTGACCCGACAGCGCGTGACCCACCTCGTGGCCGACGACCGCACGCATCTCCTCCTCGTCCAGCAGCTCGACGAGACCCGTGTTGATCACGATGATCGGCTCGTCGAGACCGATGCACATGGCGTTCGGCATCGGGTTCTGCGCGACGTACATCGTGGGGACCTTCTCCAGGTCCAGGATGTAACAGGCGTCCAGCAGCATCGTGTGCAGATGCGCGAACTGCACGTCGCTGACCCGCACCGAGTCCGAGAGGAACAGCAGCCGCAGGCTGCGCTCCGGCAGCAGGGCGCTCATCGCCTTGAAGACAGTGTCGAACCCGCTCAGCTTGCGCAGCGCGACCAGGGCCGAGCGGTCGGCGGGGTGTTCGTACGCGCGTGAGGAGATACCCGGGAAGCGCTTGCGCTGCCGGCTCGGCACATTCTCGTGGCTGGCTGCCTCGTGGCTGTCTTCGGTCATGGAAATCCCCTGTTCGTACGAGTCATCGGCTCGTCCCCCTGACAGCCCCCACCGTATGTGCTGCGGCTACGGTTGTGCGTGGGCTGCCGTGCGCCGTCGCCGACAACAACGTCTGAGTCGGCGTGGGCGTGCCCGGCGGGCCCGCATACGATGTGCGAAGTCTCCGCTCCCCGATCGAATAGGTCCTGCCGAAGATGAGCCTCTACAGCACCGCAGCCAATCTGGTCACCGTCGCCTCCGAGGGCGGCGAGCACGGCGGCAACCACGAAAGCCTCAACGCCTATCTCACCGGCGGTGGCGCGCTGTTCGCGTTGCTTCTGATGCTGTGGATCACCACTCGCTTCAACCGCGACCGCTGAGACGGGGCAGCAACGCCGTGCCAGTAGGCTCCGCAGGCATGGGAAAGCAGGAAGCAGCGCCGGCCGGCGCGAGGGACGGCGGGAAGCGCCGTCTCGGTGTGATGGGTGGGACGTTCGACCCGATCCACCACGGGCACCTGGTGGCGGCCAGCGAGGTGGCCGCGCTGTTCGACCTCGACGAGGTGGTGTTCGTCCCGACGGGACAGCCGTGGCAGAAGAGCCAGTCGGCGGTCTCGCCGGCGGAGGACCGTTATCTGATGACGGTCATCGCGACGGCGTCCAACCCGCAGTTCTCGGTCAGCCGGATCGACATCGACCGTGGCGGCAAGACCTACACCACCGATACGCTGCGGGATCTGCACTCCCTCCACGGTGACGCGGATCTCTTCTTCATCACCGGGGCGGACGCGCTGTCCCAGATTCTCAGCTGGCGGGACGCCGAGGAACTGTTCGCGCTGGCCCACTTCATCGGTGTCACCCGGCCCGGACACGATCTGACGGACGACGGACTGCCCAAGGGCGGCGTCTCGTTGGTGGAGGTTCCCGCGCTGGCGATCTCGTCGACCGACTGCCGGGCAAGGGTCGCGCAGGGCGATCCGGTCTGGTATCTGGTGCCGGACGGTGTGGTGCGCTACATCGACAAGCGCCAGTTGTACCGCGGCGAATGAGCCACGGAGAGGGGCCACCGGTGAACGACCAGCAGCCGTACGACCCGTACGACCCGTATTACACGCAGCAGCCGCAGATCGTGGGCTACGACGAGTACGGGCAGCCGGTGTACCAGCAGCAGCAACACCAGCAGCATCAGCAGCAGGGACAGCATCAGCAGCCCCAGGCGCAGCAGTACGACCCGTACGCGCAGCAACAGCAGCAGGCGCAGCAGCAACAGGGTTACGGCTACGACGCGTACGGCCAGCAGCAGGCGCCGTACGACCCGTACGCCCAGCAGCAACACCAGCAACAGCAGCAGGGCTACGGCTACGACACCGGCCAGCAGCAGGCGGCCGTCGACACGTCGCAGTGGAACATCCCGCAGCAGCAACAACAGCCACCGCAGCACCAGTCGGCCCCGGTCGAGGAGCCCGCACCCGTCGCGCCCCCGACCCCGGCCCCCGAGCCCGCCGTTCCCGGGCAGCGGCGGTCCGCGCCCGACGGCGACTACAAGACGGACCAGTTCTCCTTCATAGAGGAGCCGGACGCCGACTCCGAAGACGTCATCGACTGGCTCAAGTTCACCGAAAGCCGCTCCGAGCGCCGCGAGGAGGCCCGCCGCCGCGGCCGTAGCCGCGTCGTCGCCCTCGTCGTCGTGATGGCGCTGGTCGTCGTCGGCGGCGTCGGCTACCTCTGGTACGCGGGCAAGCTGCCCGGCTTCTCGGCGGACGAGGAGAAGCAGAACACCGCCACCGGCCCGCAGAAGCGCGACGTGATCATGGTGAATCTGCACAACACGAAGGACAAGGCCACCTCCACCGCGCTGCTGGTCAACAACTCCACCACCAAGCAGGGCACCACCGTCCTGCTCCCCAACTCCCTCCTCGTGGCCGACGCGGAGACCGGCGCCACCGGCACCCTCGCCAAGTCCGTCTCCGACAGCGGCTCCCAGGGCACCCGCGAGTCGGTCGACACCCTGCTCGGCACCAAGATCTCCGGCACCTGGCGGCTCGACACCCCGTATCTGGAGAATCTCGTCGAGCTGGTCGGCAACATCGACATCACCACCAACACCGAGGTCCCGGCCGCCAAGAAGGGCGAGGACCCGCTCGTCACCAAGGGCGAGGACCAGACCCTGAACGGGCAGGCGGCCGTCGCGTACGCCACGTATCTGGGCCCCGACGAGTCCGAGGCCAAGCAGCTGGAGCGGTTCGGCGCGGTCATGCAGGGCGTCCTGCGGAAGATCTCGGAGGACCCCAAGGGCGCCACTATCACCGTCGAGACCCTGGCGCAGATCCTGGAGCCGCCGATGACCGAGCAGGACTTGGGCGCCGCCCTGGCCAAGCTCGCGGCGCACGCCAAGGTCGGCGACTACAAGACGACCGTCCTGCCCGTCGCCGAGGACGGCAGCCTCGGCGAGCAGGCGACCGAGACCGTCGTGAAGGACATCCTCGGCGGCACCGTCAGCGCTCCCGAGGAGGGCGCGGCCCTGCGGGTCGGTGTGAAGAACGCCACGGGCGACAAGGCCGACACCGAAGCCGCCCGGGTCTCGATCATCAACGGCGGCTACACCTTCGTCGACGGCGGTACGGCCGACCAGGCCGCGTCGTCGCAGGTCACGTACGGCGACGAGAAGAACAAGGCACAGGCGGAAGAGGTCGCCAAGACACTCGGGCTGGCGGTGGACGCCGTCAAGAAGGGCAAGGCCCCGCCGAACGCCGACGTCCTGGTCACCCTCGGCGGAGACTACGAAGGCAGCTGATCCGCGAGTGAGCCGCGGCTGATCCACGGGGCAGCCGCGGGTCGTCCGCGGCTGATCAGAAGGCTGCGCCGGCTTGTCGGCGGTCCGTGAGACCCTGGGGGTCTCCAGACCGCCGACGAAAGCATCGCCTGTGACCGCCACGGACCGCTCCATCGAGCTCATCAACGCCGCCGCCCAGGCGGCGGCAGACCGGCTCGCGCACGACATCATCGCGTACGACGTCAGCGACGTGCTGTCGATCACCGACGCGTTCCTGCTCGCCTCCGCGCCCAACGACCGTCAGGTCAAGTCGATCGTGGACGAGATCGAGGAGCGCCTCTCCAAGGAGCTCGGCGCCAAGCCGGTGCGCCGGGAGGGCGACCGCGACGCCCGCTGGATCCTGCTCGACTACGTCGACATCGTCGTCCACGTCCAGCACAGCGAGGAGCGGGTCTTCTACGCGCTCGAGCGCCTCTGGAAGGACTGCCCGGAGCTGCCGCTGCCGGAGGACGCCGTCAAGACCCGTGGCAAGGGTGCCGAGCACGCCGAGGTGAACGGCTCCATGGAAGGTGAGCTGAGCTGAACGGCGGCAAAGGCGGCAGGGGCCGCCGGATCATTCTGTGGCGGCACGGGCAGACGGCCTGGAATCTGGAGCGGCGCTTCCAAGGCACGACGGACATCGAGCTGACGGAGGCCGGCGTCGCGCAGGCCCGTCGCTCCGCCCGGCTGCTCGCGTCGCTGCGGCCGGACGCGCTCGTCGCCTCCGACCTCCAGCGCGTCGTGGCCACGGCCAACGAGCTGGCCACGCTGACCGGCCTCCCCGTCAGCTACGACTCCGCGCTCCGTGAGACGTACGCGGGCGCCTGGCAGGGCCTGACCCACGAGGAGATCGTGGAGCGGTTCGGCGAGCAGTATCTGGCGTGGAAGCGCGGGGAGCCCGTACGGCGCGGGGGCGGCGAGCTGGAGACCGAGGTCGCCGACCGGGCCGCGCCCGTCGTGCTCCACCACGCGGACAAGCTCCCCGACAACGGCACGCTCGTCGTGGTCAGCCACGGCGGCACGATCCGCACCACGATCGGCCGGCTGCTCGGTCTTGAGGCGCACCACTGGGAAGGTCTCGGCGGGCTCTCCAACTGCTGCTGGTCCGTCCTGGGCGAAGGCGCGCGGGGCTGGCGGCTCCAGGAGCACAACGCGGGGACGCTGCCGGAGCCGGTGCTCGGCGACGACGACTGAGAGGCCGGACGACGCCGTGGCGCGGTCGCGCCGGGGCCGCCGGGCGGGATTTCACTTTCCGGCTGACCGCAGGCTAAAGTTCTTCTTGTTCACAGCGCGGAGCGCGAAGAACATGAGGGGCTATAGCTCAGTTGGTAGAGCGCCTGCATGGCATGCAGGAGGTCAGGAGTTCAATTCTCCTTAGCTCCACACCTCGAATCCCGTCCTCGTCATGAGGGCGGGATTTCTCGTTCCGCGTTCACCGACCCTCCCCGGAGCCCCCGCAGCTCCGCCGTCCTGCGCCGGCTCTCCTCGTCGTCCGGGGTGTAGACCACGATCCGGCAGTCCGGCATCCCGTCGATCGACAGCGACACCGACGTCATCCGTATCTCACCGACCGCCTCGTGCCGGAACCTCTTCACCCGGGGTCCCGTCGGCACCACGTCGCCGCCGTTCCACAGCTCCGCGAAGTAGGGGCTGGCCGCCGACAGGCGCCGTACGAACGACTCCCACGCCGGCTCGCCCACATGCCGGCCGTACGCTCCCCGCAGCGTGGCCACCATCACCGGCAGCTCCATCTCCCGGCAGACCAGCGGACAGTCCGGCTCCGGTACGGCGAAGAGCATCCACAGCACGTTGCGCACCCCGATCCGCCGCAGCGCCGGGAGATCGAACAGATCGAGGTAGGCGGCGTTGGCGGCCAGGATGTCGTAGCGCGCGTTGTAGACGACTGCCGGACGCGGATCGAGCGCGTCGACGACGCCCCGCACCTCGTCGCTCACCCGGTCCGCGGCGGCCTCCCGGTCCGGCGCGTACGGCACCTCCGCCAACTGGTACAGATGCTCGCGTTCGCTCTGGTCGAGGCGCAGGGTGCGCGCCACCGCGTCCAGCACCTGTGCGGACGCGTTGATGGGGCGGCCCTGCTCCAGCCACGTGTACCAGGTCACCCCGACACCGGAGAGCTGGGCGACCTCCTCCCGGCGCAGCCCCGGCGTGCGGCGGCGCAGCCCCGGCGGCATCCCCACGTCCGCCGGTGTCACCCGCGCCCGCCGCCCGCCGGGGC
>NZ_MDCR01000393.1 GCF_001723055.1 Streptomyces niveus | reverse complement strand
CATTCCCTGGATGCCTGGCCGGCCGAACTCTTCACGTTCCGGGGGCAGGACGCGGAGGCGGCCAGGCATCCAGGGAATGCGCGGGAGGCGCCTGGGTGTACGCGCGTAGAACAACGTGGAAGTTGGTGCCGCCGAATCCGAAGGCGCTCACTCCCGCGATCCGCTCCGCCGGCTCCGCCGCCCAAGGGGTGGCCGTCGTGTGGAAGACGAACGGGCTGCTCGCCTCCTTCCAGGCGGCGTTGGGCTCCTTGAGATGCAGGGTCGGCGGCTTCACACCGTGGTACAGCGCCAGCGTGACCTTGATCAGTCCGGCCAGCCCCGCCGCGCACTTGGTGTGCCCGATCTGGGACTTGACGGAGCCGACCGCGCAACTGGCCACCTCCGCACCGGCTTCGGTGAACACCTCGGTCAGCGTGCCGAGTTCGGTACGGTCCCCGACGACGGTCCCGGTGCCGTGCGCCTCGACCAGCCCCACATCGGCGGGCGAGACACCGGCGTTGCGGTAGGCGCGGGTGAGGGCGGCGTGCTGTCCCTCCGGGCGGGGCGCGGTCAGACCGAGCGCCCGCCCGTCACTCGCGCTGCCCACACCGTCGATCACCGCGTACACCCGGTCGCCGTCGCGCTCGGCGTCCGCGAGGCGCTTGAGGACCACGCAGGCGACGCCCTCACCGAGGGCGATGCCGTCGGCGGCGGCGTCGAAGGTGGCCGAGCGGCCCGTGGGGGAGAGCGCGTGCACGGACGAGAACAGCAGATAGTCGTTGATGCCGTTGTGCAGGTCGGCGCCGCCGCACAGCACCATGTCGCTGGTGCCCGCGACCAGTTCCTTGCAGGCGACGTCGACGGCGGTGAGCGAGGAGGCGCACGCCGCGTCGACGGTGTAGTTGGCCCCGCCGAGGTCGAGGCGGTTGGCGACCCGGCCCGCGATGACGTTGGCCAGCATCCCCGGGAAGGAGTCCTCGGTGAGCCGGGGCAGTTGCGCGTCGAGCGCGGGCGGGATCGTGCCGATGTAGCCGGGCAGCACCGTACGCAGCGTGGTCGCGTTCGACAGGTCGCTGCCCGCCTCGGCGCCGAACACCACGGAGGTACGGGCGTGGTCGGTGCCCTTCGCGTCGTACCCCGCGTCGGCGAGCGCGCGCCGCGCGGCCTCCAGCGCGAGGAGCTGTACGGGTTCCACGGCGGCGAGCGAGGCCGGCGGAATGCCGTAGCGCAGCGGGTCGAACGGGATCTCGGGGAGGAAGCCGCCCCAGCGGGAGGGGGTGCGTTCGCCGTCGCCGTCGGGCGCGTAGTACCGCTCCTGGTCCCAGCGCTGCGCGGGGACCTCGGTGACGCAGTCCTTGCCCGCGAGGATGTTGGCCCAGAAGTCGGCCAGGTCGGGGGCGCCGGGGAACATGCCGGCCATGCCGACCACGGCGACGCGCAGCGGCTCGGGAGCGGGCCGCTCGTCCGCCCGGCCGATGCCGAGCGGGCCGCGCAGTTCGCCGGCCCTGGCGCGCAGCAGGTCTCCCGCGCCCTCGCTCACGGCGCCGTGCAGCGCGGCGACGGTGGTCACGGCCTCGCGGAGCACCACGACCTCACCGGCCATGAACATGCCCTCGTCGGCCTGCCGGGTCTCGTCCACGGCGAGCAGATCGTCGCCGACGCGCTCGATGCCCTTGCTGGCGAGCCGCAGCCGGCCGACGTTGAAGCGCTCCAGGCGCTCCCAGATCTCCCGGTCGGGCACGCCCTGTCCGCGCAGCTCGTCCTTGAGGGCGGCGAAGTCCTCGCTGATGGCGCTGCGCGCGCAGCGGGTGGCGTGACCGGGCGCCGTCTCCAGCAGATCGGTCCGCTCCGCGTCGAGGATCCGGCGCTGGAACAGCGGCTGGATGGCCCCGCCGCGTACCGCCTCCTCGGTGAACAGATAGGCGGTGCCCATCAGTACGCCGAAGCCCACACCGGCGCGGGTCAGCGGGGCGGCCAGCGCGGCGGCCATCGCGGCCGACCGCTCGTCGTGGATGCCGCCGGCGAACAGCACGGTCAGCTCGGCGGCGGTGCCCTCGTCCGCATCGGCGAGGAAGCCGAGCAGGACCTCGGTCTGTGCCTCCCACAGCGGGAAGCTGTTGCGCGGTCCGACGTGGCCGCCGCACTCGGCGCCCTCGAAGATGAACCGGCGCGCGCCCGCCGCCAGGAACTGGCGCAGCAGTCCGGGCGACGGCACGTGCAGGAAGGTGGTGATGCCCTCCGCCTCCAGCGCCGCCGCCTGGGCGGGCCGGCCGCCCGCGATGATCGCGTGCGTGGGCTTCACCTCGCGTACGACGTCGAGCTGGGCGGCCTTGATGTCCTCGTCGGCGAAACCGAGCACTCCTACGCCCCACTTGGCGTCGCCGAGCGCGTCGCGGGTGCGCTCCAGCATCGAGCGGGTCCGCTCGGCGTTGGCCAACGCCAGTGCGAGGAACGGCAGTCCGCCCTCGGCCGCGACGGACGCGGCGAACGCGGGCTCGTCGCTGACGCGCGTCATCGGTCCCTGCGCGACGGGCAGCCGGGT
>NZ_MDCR01000392.1 GCF_001723055.1 Streptomyces niveus | reverse complement strand
ACCCGTAACCGGAGGTCCCTGCCGAGGGGTCCCGCCGCGCAGCGTAGGGCCGAAGTTGGGCCCCAGCGGCGGGACCTGTGCGTTGGTGACAGGCGGCCCACCGGTCACGGGAGTTGGCTGCGTGGGTCCAGGACTTGTTGGCGTGGGCGGCAGCGTCGTGACGCTGTCGATCTCCATGGACGTCTTGTCCGGAACCTGGCTAACAAATCCGGGGATTCCAGGCCGGACCGAGCCTTCTGCATTGTCACCGCCGCCAGCAACACCGCTGCTCTGCTGCGCGTCCGAATGCCGACCACCGTGACCAAGAGGAGCCCTGCCCGACTCTGTCGATCCCGACTCGGCCGCTCGTTCCCCAGAGGACGGCTGCGGCACATTCGCTTTCAGCATCGTCGGCAGCACCGGCTCCTTCACCCCGGCCAGCGACTGCTCCGACACCGCATAGAACGACGCCAGGCGGTTCATCTGGTTGATGCCCTCCTGGCGGTTCTCCTCCACCTGCACAGCCCGCTTGTACTCCGGGTTGTCGTCCCTCTGTTCCGTGACCGGGAAGTCCTTGGGACGCCGGCGATCAGCCCGGGTGTCGCGGGGCGGCTTGGCGCTGCGGACCGATGTCAGACCGGTCGCCGCGACGGTCATCTGGGTGCCGACGACGTTCGCGAACGAACCCAAGTCCCAGGCATACCTGGCCAGTTCAGTGCCATAGCTCTGGAAATTGGCGGCTGCCTCACCGTGCCAGTCCGTGGCCTTGACGAAGTCGCTCAGTTCCTGGGCCGCATCGTTAAGGCTCTTCTTTGCCCTTTCGAGGTTTTTGCCGGCGTTCTCCAGGTCCGAAGGGTTCGCACCGTCCAGCAGGTCGAGCATGTCGTTGAGGTCGCGCTCTTCGAAGCTCGTCCTGCCGAAGAACCCTCCGGAGGTGCCGAAGAAGAGTCCGCCCATGGACGACGCCATGCGCTCTGTGACGTCGACGACGCCGAACTCCGTCTGGATCTTGGTGGCGTCTTCGTTCTGCTGCTGCTCCTGGGGGGAAAGCGGCGGTTTCTTGTCGTCACTCATGTCTCATCACCCCAAGTCCTTCGTGCCGCCGGTGGCGTCCTGACGCGGCGCCTCGGGCACCCCGTTCTTCTCCTGCCGCTCCTGCTTCTCCCGAGCCTCGCGCTGCTCGTCCAGGCGTGTCTGGATCGTGTAGAAGCGGTGCCGCAGGTCTTCCTCGACGTTGTTGTAGCCGACATCGGCGGCGTGAACTCCGATGCTCAGCAGCTCTATCTGGTCCCCGAGGGACTTCGACAGTGAGATGAGCGACTTGTGCACCCGGTCGTACTGCTTGGAGAATCCCTCGGCCTCGTCGAACTTGCCGGGCCCGCTGAACGACGATCGCGGCACGCTCTGCGCCGCGATCTCACCCTTGCCTGCCGCGCCACTCTCGAACTCCGAGAGCAGAGTGTTGATCTGACTCTGGAATTTCTTCAAAGCGCCGACACCGCGCTCAAGATCACTTGCCATCGGAGCCCCCGCTCACGCCACACACCGACTCAGGCACGACGCCCGTTCCTCCCCGTTTGCTTCTGTCCTGCACAGCGATCACGGTGGACGAGCCTTCCCGGACCGGTCCTCCCCGTTCAATCGGTGATCGCACGTAACACTCTAACTACTCAGCCGTAAACGTCGAAGTGCGTTATCCATCACGTGACTTGACTGTGGCAACAGCTCCCTCAACCATCACCACTTTCACCGACTCTCCTCAACTCGCCGCGCCCGGCGACGTGAATCGCGCAGCGCGACCGATCCCCCCGTGATCGCGGCCACCAGGACGGCGCCCCCGACAAGGACGTACGTCGCGAGCCGGGAGTTCCGTTCCTCGGCGGATTCGCCCAGGTGGACCTCGGCCGGGGTCGGCGCGTCCGCGCGGGTCACACCTTCGTGTGCCACCGGCTCCTCGACGGGCTTGTCATCCTCCGTCAGCGCGCGGACCGGGTCCACGACTCCCCAGCCGACGAGCCGGTCACGGCCAGGGATGGAGCGCTCCGCCGTCTGCTGGATCTGGGCGACGATCTGCTTCTGGGTCCACTTCTCGTGCTTGCTCTTGATCAGAGCGGCGATTCCCGCGACGTACGGGGCGGAGAAGCTGGTGCCGTTGTCGGCGCAGTGGCCGCCCCCGGGGACGGTGGTGACCATGTCGACGCCCGGCGCCGCGATGCCCACGAAGTCGCCCGGCTGGGAGAACGGGGCCCGCTCGTTGTTGCGGTCGGACGCCGCCACGGCCAGTACGCCCTCGTACGAGGCGGGATAGGTCTTCTTGTCCTTACCGTCCACGCCGTCGTTGCCCGCCGAGGCGACGACCACGACGTCCGCCGCGAGGGCTGCGTTGACGGCCTGCTCCAACAGCTCCGTGGGCTTCACGGCGTTCGCCGTGTCCTGGGAGATGTTGATGACGTCGGCCTTCTCGCTGACCGCGTGGTTGATGGCGGTGGCGAGCGTCTCGGCGGTGCCGTTGCCGTAGGCGTCGTTCTGCTGGATCGGGATGATCGTGGCGTCGGGCGCGAGACCGACGAAGCCGGTGTCGTCACCGGGGCGCGCGGCGATGATGCCGGCGACCTTGGTGCCGTGGCCGACGACGTCGGTGGTGCCGTTCGCCTTGCCGCGTTCGAGCTTGTTCCCGCTGTCGTCCTTGGCGCCCGCGGGGATCAGATTGCGACCGCTGCCGACATCGACCGCCTTGGTCAGTTGAGGGTTCTTGATGTCGACGCCGGTGTCGATGACGGCGACCCGCACGTTCTTGCCGGTCGACTGCTTCCACAGTTCGTCCATCAGCACGCGCTGCAAGGACCACGGCCGGCCCGCGTAGTTCTTCCCGGGGAAGTCGCACTGGCCCGTGTCCGCCGTCGCGGTGGGCGCCGACAGCGTCACGAGCGAGAGCGCGGTGATGGCCAGCACCGTCGTCCCGGAGGCCAACTTGCGGTACGTCGATGGCGAGTTGGACCTGCGCGCATGCGTCCGCATGTGGGTGTACGTCATGGTTCCCCCGCCCCTCACGAACCCTGCGGCTGGCCCGCGGCGCTGGTCGACAGTCGCGGCCCCGTCGGCAGGAACGAGGACCAGGCGGCCGGTACGGGCGCCGCGTCCACGTTTTGGTAACCGAGCCTGTTCTGCGCCTTCTGCACCTCGTTCTGGCGGTCCTGCTTGTCCTTCTCCGAGCCTGACTCGCCGATTCCCGAGTCCTCCGTCGCGTTGTCGCCGTTGGACTGCATCGCGTACCGCAGGCCGGTGTCGGTCACCAGGAAGAGGAAGCCGGACTTGGTCGAACCACCCGTGAACTGACGAAACAGCTGGCCCGATCCGGGGGTGACGTACGCGCTCGTGGCCCCGGTCGCCAGCGTTGCCGGGAAGCCGGTGCCGGCCCAGGTGGTGAGCGTGGTGTCGCCGCTGTCCGGGTCGACCTTGCCAAGCACGTTGCACACGGTGTTACGGCTTCCCTCCGACGTACTGGCGGAGTTGACGGCGTCGGGGCTGTCCTCGGGCCAGTCGTTGTCCTGCCCGAACGGCTCGCCGGGCCGGAACGTCGCGGCGCTCACGGACGTGGCCTCGCCGCTCTGACCCACGTCGATCAGATCGGGGCCGTTGAGCAGGAGCTTCGCGGTGAAGTCGGAGATCGGGGCAACCCGTCCTTCGAGGACGAGGTACTGCTGGTTCTTCGTCCCGTCCGCCGCGGTGAGGATGGTGCCGATCTTGTCGAGATCCGGATCCAGGTCGCCCCCGACGCCCGCGTCGACGCCGGGAGTTCCGTCGATCTCGGGGAAGTCGACGGCGTCGCCCTTGTGCAGTGTGGCCAGCCACGCGGCGGAGACGCGCTGTGGTTCACGCGTGTCTCCGACGAGGACCTGGAGCAGCACCTCGTCCTTCGCGTCGACGGCGTACGCCTTGCCGGCCCGGTCCACGATGTAGCGGGCCTCGTCGGGCCCCTCCACGTACATCAGCTCACCGCCGGTCAGCTGGTTCGCGCCCTCGGTCTTCTTCTGCTCGCGCTCCGCGAAGACGAACGCGGCCTTCTCGATGGCCCGGCCGCCCTCGCCGGGGCGCTCGCAGACCGCCCAGCGCTTGGCGGCGCCGGCCTCCTTGGCGTCGGGCAGCCGGTCGGGAGCGTACGGAATGCCGAGGGTGGCACCGTGCGGGATCTTGCCGTTGTCCAGCACGGACTCGTCGACGTTGATGACCTTGCCCTTGTCCGGGTCCAGGAGGAGCTTGGCCGACGACATGTTCAGGACCGGGTGGAGCTGGATCTTCTTGCCGGTCTTCAACACCACATAACGGGTGGTCGACTTGCTGGCGATGATGACGTTCTCGCCAGGTGTGTCCCACTGCTTGGGCGCCACCGGCTTGAACATCCCCCAGGCGCCGAAGACCGCCAGGATGACCACGGCGACGATCATCCCGGGCACCACCCCGCGCAACGGGCGGGGCGCGCCTTCCTCGGAGCCGGTCGAGTTCGGCTGCACGAACTGCGCGATCAGCCTTCGCTTCGCGAAGGTGTAGGCGTTGAGTTCGTCCCGTCGTGATGCCATCTGTCCGCTGTCCCTCTCCCCCACTGCGCGGCCGGCTCCCTCTCCTCTCAAAGAGGGCCACCGTCGTTCCGGCCCCCTACTATGCATGCTGGAGATCACGCCTCACTGCTCAGGTAGGGTGATCGCCCGGTCAACGGCCCACGGGGAAACGGCCATTACGGACAGAGGGGGCAACGCGGGGATGGGTACGGCGACGCGCGCACGCGATGGGCGGACTTCCGGACAGCCCCCCGGCCCTTCCCGATCTTCCCGGCGGCAACGCCGCAACGCCCCCGGCACCGGCCCGGTGCCCCCGGTGGGCGCCACCCCGCCCCGTGCCCCGGCGACGACCACCCTGCGCCCGCTGTCCCGCACCAGCCACGTCGGCCCCTTCCAACTGAGGCAGTTGGTACAGGTCGAGCTGGCGCTCGCGCTGGCCGCCGTCGGTGCCGTGCTTGGCGGCTTGTGGCTGGTCCCCACTGTCGCCGTCGCCTGTGTGCTCGTCGTGTTCGCCGTACTGCGCCGTCGCGGCCACGCCGTCCAGGACTGGCTCTCCACCGTCCTGTCCCTCCGTGCGCGCGAGAGGGCCGCCGAGCCCGCCGCTGTAGAAGTCGATCCTTCGCTGGCCCCGGTGACGGAGGGCATCCCGGCGTTGCGCCCGTACACGTACGTCGACCGGGACCGCCGCACGGTCGGGATGCTCGGCGACGGGAGCTTCCTGACGGCGGTCGTACGGGTCGAGGCGAGCGGGTCCGCGCTGCGGCCCGCCTTCGGCGCGCGGGCGCTGCCGCTGTCGCTCCTGGGCGGCGCCCTGGAGGTCGACGACATCAAGCTGGAATCGGTCCAGCTGGTGCAGCAGGTGCGTTCCGCGCCCGCGCCGCATCTGCCGCAGCAGTCGGTGGCCCGGCTCTCGTACATCCCTCTTCAGGAGAAGACCGGTGCCCCGGCCCTGCGGTTGACGTGGGTGGCGGTGAAGCTCGATCCCGAGCTGTGCAAGGAGGCGGTGGACGCGCGTGGGGGCGGCGTCGAGGGCGCCCAGCGCTGCCTCGTACGGGTCGCGGACCACGTAGCGAGCCGAATCACCGGAGCGGGCTTCCGGGCCGTCGTGCTGGACCAGGAGGAGCTGAACTCCACGATCGCGACATCGGCCTGCGCCAGCCCCGCTCAGGCGGCCCTCGCGGGCCGCCCCGACGTCTCCCCGACGCGGCGCACGGCCGAGACGGCGCGCGTCTGGCGGTGCGACGACCGGTGGCACACGACGTACGCGGTGGGCCGCTGGCCCGAGTTGGGGCGCGGGGCGGCTCCGCTGCCGAAACTGGTGGCGTTGCTCACCGCCACGCCGGCGTACGCGACGACCTTCAGCCTCACCCTGCGGCGCGGCGCCCACCTGGGCACGATGTCCGTGAACGGCCACGTCCGGATCACCGGTGGCAGCGACACCGAACTGGTCGGCGTGCGGCGGCTGTTGGAGCAGGCGGCTCGGTCGGCCAAGGTGGGACTCGTACGCCTCGACCGGGAGCAACTGCCGGGAGCCCTCGCCACACTTCCTCTGGGAGGCGCCCGATGAGCGGGCTGCGTACGTTGCTCGGCCCGCGCCACGCGGGTCACACGATGCCCGCCGACGAACTCGGCGCGCTCTCCCTGCCGGTCGGCGACGACGGCGTGGTGATCGGTGACGACGCGGAGGGGCACCCCCAGATGGTGGGGTTCCACCGCTCCGCGCCGTACGACGTCCTGCTGATCGGCGGCCTCTGGACGGCGCAGGTGATCGCGCTCCGCGCGGCGGGCACCGGGGCGCGTGTGGTCGTCGAGACGGGTCGCGCCCAGGCGTGGACGCTGCTGGCGCAGGCCGCCGGCGCGGGGCTGGAGTGCATCACCCTGCACGACGTGGGGCGGGTGCCGCCGCAGGGAGCGACGGTGGGCAGCCCCGTGGTGGTCGTACGGGACGCGGGCATGCGGCCGCCCCGTGGCCGGGTGGTGTCGGGCCCGTGGCAGTCGGTGCTGACTCTGCTGCCGTATCTGAGCCCCGTGGCGCCCCGGTTGATGCGGAACTCGACGCTGGTGGGCATACAGCGGGTGTCGCCGCGCGAGGCGGAGCAGATCGGCCGGATTCTCGGACTGTCGTCCGCGGAGAGTGAAGCGCTGCCGACGCTGGCTGACGGCGTCACCCTGTGGTGTGCCGGACGCGAGCGTCACTGGGTGATGACGAGCCCCACGGACGCCGAGTCGGGTCTGCTGGGTACGGCCCGCAGGATGGACTGAGCCGCCTCTTAAGGACGGCGTACGGGGTTGGGTCCCCGACAGGAGTGACGGGGCGGCAATCGCCGGACCGGGCGTGCCGGGCGGATCTAGGATCCTTGGGAGCACGCGTCGGTGGGGCCGTCTGTCTCCGCCGGTGTGGAGATCGTTCAACTCAGCCGCTGTAGAAGGAAGGCCTGACCGATGGGGACCGCGCAGGAGAAGGACGAGCTGTACGCCCTCGACATCTCGGATGTCGAGTGGCTCAGCGCCCCGGGCACGAGCGGGGACGAGGAGCGGGTCGAGATCGCGCATCTGCCCGGCGGGGCGGTGGCGATGCGGTCGTCGGTGGATCCCGACACGGTGCTGCGGTACACCGAGGCGGAGTGGCGGGCGTTCGTACTGGGGGCGCGCGACGGGGAGTTCGACATCCGGTAAAGGTCTGGGTCCGTGCGGGAGAACTGAGTCGCAGGGCCGCGCCGGAGAGCTGCCCCGGAAAGCTTCGCCTCTGTAGGAAGACGAGTCCGGGCGGAAGCGGCAGAACATCTCGGTCCGGGCGTCACCGGATACGACCGTCCGGACCGAACCATGTTCCAGACGCCGATACCGGATTGTTGGGTCGCGCCCGGTCCGGCGTGAACGGGCGGGCATTCGTTCGCTGTTGTCATGATTCACCCCACCCTCTTCCTGACCGTCTGCCCCACCCGAATCACCCGGCGGCAAGGGGCGGCGTACGGGGCGGCGGACGACGGGTGGGCGGGCCTGCCGGAGTGGACTCGCGGGCGATTAGGGTGGGTCGGGGCACACGAGAACCCGCAGACATGTCGGGAGCGTCCCACAGGGTAGAGCCGGGCTGATCGCGCGACAGGGGTCGCCCCCACCCGACACGGCACAAGGGTGCTCGACCACACCAGGAGGCAAAGTGAACGGCGATCGGGACGAGATCCGTGGGGACTGGAACAATCCCGTCGATGATCAGTCCGACGCGGAGCCCGTTGAGCTGACGGGTGAGTTCACCATCGACTACACCCCGCCGGCCTGGTACACGCAGAACGCCTCCGGGGACTCGTCGGGCGATGGTGCGGGCCAGCGGAGCTCCACGCCTCCCCCGCCGCCTCCGAACGGGGCGCCGGTGGCCGTGCCGGGGCTGCCGGCGGGGAGCGGGTACGAGCCGAACTGGCCGCACCGACAGCCTCCGCCGCCGATCCCCGCGCAGGGCGCGCCCCTGTCGCCGTCCATCGATCCGGTGGTGCCAGCGACGCCTCCCGTGGTGCCCCCCGTCCCGTCAACCGACGGCGCCGCCGCGGCGGAGCCGTACGCGCAACCTTTCGGGGCCGGCGATGTGGAGAGCGGGGCGACCATGCGTTTCTCCCCCGCCTCGCTGAAGCGTGAGATGGCGGAGATCGAGAGCGCCAAGCGTGCGGCGCAGAGCGCCGAGGGCGACGCCGACGCTGATTCCGACGCGGGTGGGACCGGGGACGGTGCCGCTGACGGGGCGGGTGCCGATGCCCGTGCCGACGCTGATGCCCGTCCCGATCCCGGTGAGGACGAGGACGAGGGCAAGGGGAAGGGCGAGAGCGAGGGCGACAAGGACCGGGCCGGATCTGCCGAGTCCGATGTCGACGAGCCTGAGGGAAAGTCCGTCTCGACCGACGCCGACAGCAACACTGACGCAGAAGACGCGGCCGACTCCGGGGAACCCGCCGTAGCCGGCGCGGACATCACCGATCTCCCGGACGACCAGCGGGGCCGCCCCGCCGGGCCGACCGACGCCCCTGCCGCCGACGAACCGGCCGACGCCGTGCCCGCGGACGGGCCCTCCGACGCCGCTCCCCCGCTGGACACTCCGGCGGCACCGCCGGCGCCCGCGCTGCCGTGGTCACCGGCTCCGGTCGTTCCGGATTCCGGGCTGCCCCCGTTGCCGCCGGCCTTCCAGCCGGCCGCACCGGCGCCCGCGCCGCAGTGGCCCGCCGATCGCTCCCCGGCGCCCCAGTCGCAGTCTGTGTCGCAGGCCCAGCCTCAGTCTCCGCCGCCCGTGGTCTCACCGTCCCACGCACCCACGCAGCAACCTCCCTATGTGCCCCCGACCGCACCGGCCGCACCCGCCACCCCGGCGACTCCCGCCGCGACGGCGCAGCAGAGCGGCTACGGATTCCCGCAGCCGGGCCAGCAGGGACAGCCCGGTGGCCCCGCACCCTTCAACGCCGGGCCCAACGCACCGTACGCGCAGAGCGGTTACGGTTTCCCCCAGCCCAACCAGCAGGGACAGCCGGGGCAGCCGGGCCAGGCCGGGCACCAAGGCCCGCAGCAGGGCTACGGGTTCCCGCAACCGAGCCAGCCGGGGCAACCGGGGCAGCCGGGGCAGCCGGGGCCATCCGCCCAGCCCGCCCCGTACCCGCCCGTACAGCAGCAGTCGCCTCAGGCGCCCCACACCCCGCAGACGCCGCCCGCGCAGGCGCAGCAGCAACAGCCGCCGCACCTGCCCGTACCGGCGTCGCCGACGCCCAATCTCCCGGCCCAGCAGCACCAGCCGTACCAGCAACAGCAGGCGCACGGGGCCCCAGTTGCCCCGCCGGCGGACCCGCGCTCGGGTGCGGGCTGGCCGACGGCGATGGCGCACGACCAGCGCGAGCGTTCGGTGCCCGGCGCGCCGCTCGGCTACACCGCCGCCGTCGAGCTGTCGTCGGACCGCCTCCTGCGCAACAACAAGCCGAAGGCCAAGAGCAGCCGGAACCCCTCCGGCGCCTCCCGCTTCAAGATCGGGGCGAAGAAGGAGGAGGCGGAGCGGCAGCGCAAGCTGGAGCTGATCCGTACGCCGGTGCTCTCCTGCTACCGCATCGCGGTCATCAGCCTGAAGGGCGGCGTCGGCAAGACGACCACCACGACCGCTCTGGGCTCCACGCTGGCGACGGAGCGGCAGGACAAGATCCTGGCGATCGACGCCAACCCGGACGCCGGCACGCTCGGCCGCCGCGTACGCCGCGAGACCGGGGCGACGATCCGCGACCTCGTGCAGGCGATCCCGTATCTGAACTCGTACATGGACATCCGCCGGTTCACCTCACAGGCGCCGTCCGGCCTGGAGATCATCGCCAACGACGTCGATCCGGCGGTTTCCACGACGTTCAACGACGAGGACTACCGGCGCGCGATCGACGTGCTCGGCAAGCAGTACCCGATCATCCTCACCGACTCGGGCACCGGCCTCCTCTACAGCGCGATGCGTGGAGTGCTGGACCTGGCGGACCAGTTGATCATCATCTCGACCCCGTCGGTCGACGGGGCGAGCAGCGCGTCGACGACGCTGGACTGGCTGTCGGCCCATGGGTACGCGGACCTGGTGCAGCGCTCCATCACCGTCATCTCCGGCGTACGCGAGACCGGCAAGATGATCAAGGTTGACGACATCGTGCAGCATTTCCAGACGCGTTGCCGCGGGGTCGTCGTGGTGCCGTTCGACGAGCACCTGGCGGCGGGCGCCGAGGTCGACCTCGACATGATGCGGCCGAAGACGCGTGAGGCGTACTTCAACCTGTCCGCGCTGATCGCCGAGGACTTCTCGCGCGCCCAGCAACAGCAGGGGCTGTGGATGACGGACGGCAACCCGCCGCCGCACCTCGCGCCGCCGATGCCGGGACACCAGGGCCAGCAGCAAGGCCAGCACCCGGGTCAGCCGCAGGCGCAGCCGCCGTACGGGCAGCCGGGCCAGCAGGCGCCGGGGCACGGCCACGCGCCGTACGGGCAGCCGCAGATGCCGGGGCAGTACGGGCAGCACGGCCACGGCCAGGCTCAGGGGCAGGCGCCGGGCGGGGTCCCGGGTCAGCCGGCGGGTCCCGGTCAGCCGTACCACCCGCAGCAGCCGCATCCACAACAGCAGGGCTGGCAGCAGTCGTTGCCCTCCCAGGCGCAGTCGTCCGGCAGCCCGGCCGGGCTGCCGCCGGGCCAGTACCCCGGCCAGCAGCCGGGCGCGCACCCCGGCGCACAACCGCTGCCGCAGCACCAGCCACAGAACCAGCAGCATCAGCAGCCGGGGCACCCCGGCCAACCTGGCCAGCCCGGACGTCCAGGCGCATCAGGTCAGCCGGAGTTGCAGGGGCCGGTTCCGCCGGCCGGCTGGCCGTCACAGGAGCCTCCGCAGGCTCCGCCAGCGCCTCAGCAGTAAGGCGTCAGAGGTCGAGACCAATGAGGGGCCGCACCGTGTTCACGGTGCGGCCCCTCATCGCATTCCCGCAGCCCACACGGGGTTTCGACGCCCGTTGACGTGGCCCGATCAGCGCTGATAAACCTTCGCTTCACCAGTTGGTGAGCTGAAGTCAACGCAGCCGCCGCTGCCGGACAACGCGAGCAACCGATCCACGCCGCCGCTTCGAGTGACCGCTCGGACCGTCGGCAATCCCGACCACCCGTCTCCAGCCGCTCACTTCTCTCGTCCCCGCGTGGCCCGCTTGTCTGTTCTTCTTCTCAACTCAGTCTCCGCTTATATGCTTCTCTGTTTCTCCGTGCGAGTGATGACGCGAGGTCACGATCCATGGTCACAAGGATTCCGCCGCGTACGACGCGGCAGCCCACCCGGCAACGCATTCGATTCCGTCTCTTCCTGGCCTCCGGTGCCGCCGCCACGGCGATAGCCGCGGGTTCCGTGATCCCGCTCAGTCCGTTGCTGCCCGCGGCCCCCCAGGCCCAGGCCGCGCCGAACACCCTGAACGCGCCCAAGGCCCTTAAGGCACCCATGGCCCCGGCGGCGGCCGACGGCAAGAAGGTCCTGACGGTCGCCGTCGACCAGAGCGTCGACTCGCTGAGCCCGTTCCTGGCGCAGACACTCCTCGCCACCAGCGTCCACCGGCTGAGTTACGAGTACCTGACGAACTACGACGCCAAGGACGCCAGCACGATTCCCGGCTTCGCCACCAAGTGGGCATCCTCGCCGGACAAGTTGACGTGGACCTTCACCATCCGCGACGACTCCAAGTGGTCCGACGGCAAGCAGGCCACCGCCGAGGACGCGGCCTGGACCTTCAACAAGATGATGACGGACCCGAACGCCGCCACGGCGAACGGCAGCTTCACGTCGAACTTCAAGAAGGTCACCGCCCCCGACCCCACGCAGCTCGTCATCGAGCTCAAGAAGCCGCAGGCCACGATGACGTCGCTCGACGTGCCGATCGTGCCCAAGCACATCTGGGAGAACGTCGACGACTTCTCCAAGTTCAACAACGACAAGAAGTTCCCGATCGTGGGCAACGGCCCCTACGTCATTGAGGACTTCAAGGTCGACCAGTACATCCGGCTGAAGCCGAACAAGGACTTCTGGCGCGGCGCCCCGAAGTTCGACGAGCTGGTCTTCAGGTACTACAAGGACAAGGACGCCGCGGTCGCCGCCCTCCAGAAGGGCGAGGTCTCGTTCGTCTCCGGCCTGACGCCGGCCCAGGCCGCCGCGCTCGGCAACGCCGAGAACATCAAGGTCAACGACGCCCCCGGACGCCGCTTCTTCGCGCTCGCCACCAACCCGGGCGCGAAGGCGAAGGACGGCGAGAAGTTCGGCAACGGCCACAAGGCGCTGCTCGACCCGGACGTCCGCAAGGCGCTGTTCCACGCCGTCGACCGCAAGACGATCGTCGACAAGGTCTTCCAGGGCCACGCCGTGGAGGGGCAGGGCTACATCCCGCCGCGCTTCGACTCGTACTTCTGGCAGCCCTCGGACACCCAGAAGATCGACTACGACCCGGCGAAGGCCGCGGACCTCCTCGACAAGGCGGGTTATGAGAAGAACGGCAGCGGCAAGCGCGTCGGCGACGACGGCAAGCCGCTCAACTTCCGTATCCTCTGCCACGCCACGGACCCGAACGACAAGGCCGTCGGCAAGTACCTCCAGGAGTGGTGGGGCGACCTCGGCATCGGCCTTGAGGTCGAGTGCCTGGACAACGTGTCCGACCCCTGGCTCGCGGGCAACTACGACCTCGCCTTCGACGGTTGGTCGGTCAACCCGGACCCGGACTTCGTCCTGTCGATCCACACCTGCGGCGCTCTCCCCGCCACGGCGAAGGACACCGGCGCGACGGACAACTTCATCTGCGACAAGCAGTACGACGACCTGTACGCGAAGCAGGCGGTCGAATACGACGTCGCCAAGCGCACCGACCTCGTCAAGCAGATCCAATCGCGCCTGTACGACACCGGGTACATGAACGTCATGGTCTACCCCAACGCCGTCGAGGCGTACCGGACGGACCAGATCAAGTCCATCACGACCATGCCCGAGGCCGCGGGCAACATCTGGGGCCAGGACGGTTACTGGAGCTGGTGGTCCGCCGTACCTGCCGACGGGACCGGCGAGGCGAGTTCGGACAGCGGCTCGTCCACCGGCACGGTGATCGGAATCGGCGCCGCGGTCGTGGTCGTGGCGGCACTCGGGCTCTTCTTCATGATGCGGCGCCGTTCCACCGCCGAGGACCGTGAGTAGGACTGTGGGCAGGAAAGACACCGCATGAGCAGCGCACGCACCCCCGGTGTGGTGCGGGACGCCGTCGACGGCCCGGTCAAGACCGGGCCGTCCGGCGGGCCCCGCACCCGCGCCAGGGGCCATCGGACCGACTATCTGCTGTACGTGGCGGGCAAGTTGGGCGGCGCGGCCGTCTCACTGTTCGCCGTTCTCGTCACCAGCTTCTTCCTGTTCCGGATCATCCCCGGCGACCCGGTGAAGGCCATGACCCATGGCAAGCCGACGTCGCTGGAGCAGATGGCCACGTTGCGCAAGCAGTTCGGCCTCGATCTGCCGATGTGGCAGCAGTTCACCGAGTACTGCGCGAAGGCGTTGACGGGTGACCTGGGGACCTCGTACCAGTTCCACGCCCCCGTCGGCGAACTGATCGTCGAGAAGCTGCCCGCGACACTGCTGCTGACGGGCGTCGCCGTACTGATCTACTCGACGCTCGGACTTTGGCTCGGTACGCGCTCCGCGTGGCGGCACGGCGGCCTCGGCGACAAGGTCAACACGGGTGTGGCCCTCACACTCTGGTCCGTACCGTCGTTCTGGCTGGGGCTCCTGCTGATCATCGTGTTCTCGGTGGGCATCGGGCCGATTCCCGGGATGTTCCCCAGCGGCGGGATGCAGTCGGGGAACGAGACCGGCTTCGCGCATGTGCTCGACGTGGCGCACCACATGGTCCTGCCGGTGGTGACGCTGGTGGCGGTCGGTTACGCGCAGACGCTGCTGGTGATGCGGTCCTCGCTGCTGGACGAGATGGGCAGCGACTATCTGACGACGGCGCGGGCGAAGGGCCTGCGGGACGATCTCGTACGGCGCCGGCATGCCGTGCCGAACGCGATGCTGCCGACGGTCACGATGATTTTCATCAACTTGGGCCACGTTGCCGCCGGTTCGATCCTCGTCGAGACGGTCTTCTCGTGGCCGGGCCTCGGCGGACTCTTCTACCAGGCGCTGAGCGTGCCCGATCTGCCGGTCGTTCAGGGGCTGTTCGTGGTCTTCGCCGGCGCGATGATCCTGATGAACCTGCTGGCCGATCTGCTCTATCCGCTGCTCGATCCCCGGGTGGGCCGATGACCATCGACAAGACACCGCCGAATCCCTCCGAGCCCACGGAGCCCGCAGAGCCCGCAGAGCCCTCGGGGCAGGTGCCGGAGACGAACGAGACCGCGAAGGCGACCACGGCGAAGCCCACGGCCCCGTCCGCCTCGTCACTCGCGTGGGCGCGGCGCCGCGGCTCCGTGTCCCGCTTCTGGCGCCAGTACCGTACGCACCGCGCCGGCCTCATCGGTCTCGCCGGCCTCGCGGTCATCGCCCTGATCGCGCTGACGTCGCCGCTGTTCATCGGCGGCGACGTGCAGAGCGTCACCGACGCGCCGGGCACGGCGCTGGAGAGCCCGAGCGGCGAATTCCCGCTCGGTACGGACCAGTTCGGCCGGTCGCTGCTCGGACTGCTGATCTGGGGCGCCCGGATCTCCCTGGTCGTCGGGCTGCTCGCCGCGGCGTTGTCGGTGGCGATCGGCACCCTCGTCGGCATCATCGCCGGGCACTACGGCGGCTGGTTCGCGACGGTCGTCATGCGGATCACCGACTGGTTCCTGGTGATGCCCGCGCTCGTACTGGCGATCGTGCTGGCGACTGTGATGTCGCGCAGCATCTGGACGGTCATCCTGGCGATCGGGGTGACGGCGTGGCCCACGACGGCGCGCCTCGTGCGCGCGCAGACCATCGCGGTCGAGTCGCGCCCGTACATCGAACGGGCCCAGGCGCTCGGCGGCGGGCACGGTCACATCATGACGCGCCACGTGCTGCCCAACGTGATGCCGCTGGTCCTCGCCCAGACCACACTCGGAATCTCCACCGCGATCCTGACGGAGGCGACGCTGGCGTTCCTCGGGCTCGGCGATCCGTCGGTCGTCTCCTGGGGCGGCATGCTCCAGGACGCCCGGGAGGCGGGCGCCGTCTCGTCGGGACACTGGTGGTATCTGGCGCCGCCCGGTATCGCGATCGCGCTCGTCGCGCTCGCGTTCACGCTCTGCGGCCGTGCGATCGAGGCCGTGCTCAACCCGAAGCTTGGGGTGTCCCGTTGACCGAATCACCGAAGGCAGAGACCGCGAAGGGGGCGGGGCCCGGCCCGGCGTCCAGTCTGCTGGAGATCAGGGATCTGCGGGTCACGTACGGTACGGGGCCCTCCGCCGTCCCCGCCGTACGGGGCGTGGATCTCGTCCTCGAAGCGGGCCGCAAGCTCGGCATCGCGGGCGAGTCCGGCTGCGGCAAGTCCACCCTGGCGCTGGCTCTGCTCCGGCTGCTGCCCGCCTCTGCGAAGCTGACCGGCCAGGTGCTGCTCGACGGGGAGGACGTCCTCACCATGAAGTGGGGCAGGCTGCGCGCCGTGCGGTGGGCCGGGGCCTCGATCGTCTTCCAGGGCGCCATGCACTCGCTGAACGCCGTGCACCGGATCGGCGACCAGATCGCCGAACCGGTGCTGTTGCACCGCGGCGCCACGCCCGCCGCCGCGCGACGGCGCACCGTGGAACTCCTGGAACAGGTCGGCCTGCCGGCCACCCGCGCCGACGCCTATCCGCACGAGCTGTCCGGCGGGCAGCGGCAGCGCGTGATGATCGCGATGGCACTGGCCTGTGATCCCCGGCTCATCGTCGCTGACGAGCCGACGACGGCCCTCGACGTGATGATCCAGGCCCAAATCCTGCGACTTATCGAGCAGTTGGTCGCCGAGCAGGACATCAGCCTGCTGATGATCAGTCACGACCTGGCGGTGCTCTCCGAGACCTGTGACCGGCTCGCCGTGATGTACGCGGGCCGGATCGTCGAGGAGGGGCCGGCGAAGTCGGTGTACGACGCCGCCGAGCACCCGTACAGCCGCGCGCTCTCCGCGGCGTTCCCCCGGATCGGGGACCTTTCCTCGCGGCGTGCGCCGCGCGGTCTGCCGGGCGACCCGCCGGATCCTTCGGCGCTGCCGTCGGGCTGTACGTTCCATCCGCGCTGCCCCGTCGCGCTGGATGAGTGCGCGCGGGAGGACCAGCCGCTGCGGGAGGCGGGACCGGGCCGCCGCGCGGCATGCGTGCACGTCGCGGCGGCGGTGCCTGCGCAGGTGCCGACGTCGCCCGTGGAGCGAACGCCATGACGTCCGCCCGCGCCGACGGGGCGGCCGGCGGCACCCGTGTCGACACCGTGCCCGCACCGTCCCGCTCGTACGGCCGCCGGGCGGCCACCCGTCAGGAGCCAGTCATGACCACCACGCCCACGCCTCTGCTCTCGGCCACGGGGCTGCATGTCACATTCCCCGGGCGGCGCGGCGCCCCGGCGGCGCGGGCCGTCGACGGCGTCGATCTGGACATCGGCGGCGGCGAGATCGTCGCTCTGGTCGGGGAATCGGGCTGCGGCAAGACCACGCTCGCGCGGACGCTGCTGGGCCTGGTGCCGCCGACGACGGGCGGCATCACCTTCGGTGGCGTTCCTCTCGGCCGCCAGTCCGCCGCTCTCAAGGCGTACCGCAAGCGTGTCCAGCTGGTGCTCCAGGACCCGAGCGGTTCGCTGAACCCACGGCACACGGTGTACGACGCTGTCGCCGAGGGCCTGCGCATCCACCGCTACAAGGGCGACGAACGGGAGGCTGTCGCCGAGGCGCTGTCCCTCGCGGGGCTCCGGCCGCCGGAGCGGTTCTTCCTGCGCTATCCGCACGAGCTGTCGGGTGGTCAGCGTCAGCGAGTCGTCATCGCCGGCGCGCTGGTCCTGAAGCCCGAACTGATCGTCGCCGACGAACCCGTGGCCTCGCTGGACGCCTCCGTACGGGGCGAGATCCTGGCGCTGCTGCTGTCGCTCCGCGACGAACTCGGCCTGTCCGCCCTGGTCGTGACGCACGACCTCGGGCTGGCCTGGAACATCGCGGACCGGGTGGCCGTGATGTATCTGGGCCGGATCGTCGAGACGGGGCCGGTGGAGCGGGTGCTGACGTCCCCTCAACATCCATATACGCAGGCACTGTTGTCCGTGCTGCCGGAGTCCGGGGCCGAGACGGTCGTCCTGGCGGGCGAGCCGCCGGACCCGTCGCGCATCCCGGGCGGCTGCCGTTTCCACGCGAGGTGTCAGATCCTCGCCTCGGGTGAGGCGGAGCGCTCCGGTGTCGCCACCAAGTGCCGCACGGAGGCCCTGCCTGTGCTGACCGGCGGCGACACGACCCAGGTCGCCTGTCACTGGGCCGCTGCCGCCGACACGGCTGGCGCGGGGAGCGGGAAGGTGCTCTGAGCCGGGCGTCGTGGAGCCCCAACTCGGACGTACGGTGCCTGTAGTTGGGGCTTCGCGCGGTCGCGTCAGCGCGCGTCGTACGCGGCGACGAGGTCGCGCGAGCGCTTCACGTCGTCGGCGATGGCGTCGAGAAGTGACTCGATGGAGTCGAACGTCCGCTGGGGCCGTACGTAGGACAGGAAGTCCACGGCGACGTGGAGCCCGTACAGGTCGAGGCCCACGCGGTCGATGGCGTACGCCTCCACGGTCTGCTCCGTGCCGTTGAACTGTGGGTTCGTACCGACCGAGATCGCCGCCGGCATCCGCTCACCGTCGGCGGTCAGCCAGCCCGCGTACACGCCGTCCGCCGGGATCGCCGTGTGCGGCAGGGTCTCCACATTGGCCGTCGGGTAGCCCAGCTCACGCCCGCGCTGCGCGCCGCGCACCACCACGCCCTCGACCCGGTGCGGCCTGCCCAGGATCTCGGCGGCGCCGTCGACGTCGCCCTCGGCGATCAGCCGCCGGGTCAGGGTTGACGAGAAGGGCTCGCCGCCGCCCGCCGCACCGGTCACGTACAGGTCGATGACTTCGACCTCGTAGTCGTACGTCGCGCCCAGCTCGGCCAGGAAGCCCACGTTGCCGGCCGCCCGATGGCCGAAGCGGAAGTTCGGCCCCTCGACGACGGCGCTCGCGTGCAACTTGTCGACCAGCACCTTCACGATGAAGTCGGCGGGCGACAGCTTCGAGAACTCGGCGGTGAACGGCAGGACGAGCACGGCGTCCACACCCAGCTCCGCCATCAGCTCGCCCCGCCGGTGGTGCGGCGCGAGCAGCGGCGGGTGGGTGCCGGGCCTGACGACCTCGCTCGGGTGCGGGTCGAACGTCACGACCACCGAGGCGACGCCCAGCTGCCGTGCCCGCTCGACGGTGCGCCCGATGATCAGCTGGTGTCCGCGGTGCACCCCGTCGTAGGAGCCGATGGTGACGACGCTGCGTCCCCAGTCCTGGGGGATGTCCTCCAAGCCGCGCCAGCGCTGCACTGTGACCGCTCTCCTCGCCCGAACCCGTGTACGTGAATGCCTCTTACGCAGGTCTAAGACTGCCATGCCCGTGGCTTTTGACCCGCATCGGCATCGGGGTAGCCAACGACAGGACGGACTTGCGGGCACTGGGCCCGATCACGGTCGCCCACTGGCACGGGTCCTCGGTCAGCCAGGTGGCGACGAGTGCGGCGAAGCCGGGCATCTCACGGCCGAGATCCACCAGCCGTCGGTCGAAACGCGTGGCCCCGTCGGGGGTGCGGACGGACAGCAGCCCGGTGCGGAGCACGAGGTCGCGGGTGGCGGCCTCGGACCGCTCGGCGCACCCGGTGGCGGCGGCCCGCAGCAGGGCGTCCAGCACGGGCGTCTCCTGCGCCGCCTCGGCGCCGTGCGGGTCGACGCCATGACGGCGCTCGTACGCCAGGAGTACGTCGAGCAGCTCGGCCCGCAGCGGGCACGAGGCGCCGTTGCCGGGCGCCGCGAGTACGGGAACCAGCGCCGTACGCACCTCGACGGGACGGTGCAGGATCAGCCCCGTCACCAGGGGCAGGAGCGCCGCCCTGGCGGCGGGTCCGTGCGCGAGCCGACGGTCGACGAACTGGGCGGCGTGTTCGGCCGCTGCCGGCCTTCTGGCGACGTATTCGCTCACAAGTGCCGCGGCGTGGTGGGTGAGTTGGGGCTCCTGGAGTTCGGCGAGGACGGTCAGAGGGTCGGTGGGGTCGGCCGCGGGGTTGTGCAATCGCGCGCGGAAGGCGGCGAGGACGGTCTCGCAGTGCGTGCCGAGCGCGTCGCCGAGTGCGGTCGCCGGCGGCCCTGTGTCGTCTTGTACGAAGGCAGCCAGGGCCTCGTCCAGATGGCGCGGGCGAGTCACCGGGTCCCGTACGAGAAGACCGAGCGCCGCACCGTGCGTACGGGGGTCGTCCAAGAGGGCCAGCGCGGCGCGGCGCAGCAGTTCGCGGTCGGCGGCGCCGGTGACGTGGCGGGCGGTCGTCGCTGCGTGGACGGCGGCGGCCTCGTGGCGCTCGGGGCGCCCGTCGTGGGCCCAGCGGTCGACGGCGCGGCAGAGCGCCGACGGCTCGTCCTCGGCGAGGGCGGTGAGCAGTTCGTCGGCGCGGGGGTGGGCGGCGGCGACAAGCGCCTCGGTGAGGTCGTCGACGCCGAGGAACCGCCGTGAGTGCAGCAGAGCCTGCGCCGCGGTGGCGACGGTGGGCCGCACGGCCGCGTCGGGCCCCGTGGGCAGCCGGCGCTCGTCGGTGAACCAGCGGCACAGCAGTGGCTGTACGGCCCTGGGGTCGGCATCCAGCAGGTCGGCGGCGGCGTCCAGGTACCGCGAGCGGGCACCCGGCGCCTCGGGGGCACCGTCGGCGGGTAGCAGCAACCGCAGAAGGTCTATACGCGCGGCCTCGTCCACGCGCAACTGCGTCCAGAACCAAGGACCGAACTCGGCGAGCCCACCGAGACGGTGCGGCCCTCCTTCCCGCCCGGAGCGCCGAGTGATCCGTTCGGCGAGGCGCCTGAGCACCGGGAGGTACGGCCCCGCGTCCGGTACCCGCAGCAGTACCTCCCCGAGAAGGTGCGCGCCCCACCAACGGGCCTCGACGCGCCGGGCGCCGTCGGAGGCGACGGAGGCAAGGTGCGGCGCCCCGTCATTCGCTCCGTCGCCGAGGCGGTCCAGGGCGTCGATCAGACCGTCCAGCCGGTGTCCCAGCGCGACGGGGCCGCTATCGCGGCCGAGGAGCAGCAGAGCGTGCACGACGGGGCCGATGCGGTGCGTCGGGATCGACGGGGCCGCGCGGCGCGCGCCGTTGTGGCCCCCGACCGTCGCCGGGGTGCGCTGTGCGGGAACCGTCGGGCCGTCGGCCGAGCAGGCTTGATGAACGAGGATGTCCAGGGCGCCGTCGACGTCGAGGTGGGTGCCCTGGAGCCAGTCACCCAGTTCCTCGTGGGCGAAGCGGTATCCGTGCCCAGCCGGGACCAGCAGGCCCTCGGCGAGGACGGCGGCGGCCCAGCCCGTACTTCGCGGGAAGATCGCGTCGAACGCGTCGCGATCCAACTCGCCCCTTCCGGGGCCGAGACAGCGCCGTGCCGCCTCGTGCACCTGCCCCGCCACTCTCGCGGCCAGCCTCCTGACCGCCGCGCCGTGGAGCCTGGGCTCGGTCGCCCCGGCGAGCCGTTCCGCGATCCGCAGACAGGCGAGGTCCAGGTGCGCGGTGAAGATGTCCGCCCGGTCGGGGCGCCCCGGTACGTCGCCGCCGAGGGCGACTCGCAGCTCGCCCGTCAGACGGAGCGACAGGGGATGGACGGCCTCGGCGTCGGCGAGGGCCCCGCGGGGGACCCCGTACAGCTCACGCGCCCGTTGCGCCTCCGCCGGCCGCAGGTCGCCGATGCGTACGGCGGGAGGCAGTCCGCGCGCGGCGCGGGCCGGACGGTGGAGCACGTCCGGCGGCCAGAGCGCCCCCGCCCGCTCCCAGAACTCGGGGCGGCAGGCGACGACCAGCCTGGCGCCCTCGTCACGGAGCCAGTCGCCGGTGCGCCCCGTCCAGTCGGGCAGCGAGGGGGCCAACTGGGGCGGCATCTCTTCCGGTCCGTCGAGCAGGACGAGCAGCGCCCGCCCCGCGCGCCGTGCGACTCTGGCCACCTGCTCGGGTGTCGCCGACGCCGCGGCCCCCGGTGCCCCGGACGCGATCACGGTCCGGGCCGCCGCGCCGAGCGCGCGCCCCACGGCGTCGGCGAGGGACGCATCGCCGGCGCGCAGGTCGGCGCCGCGCAGCCGGACGGTGGGGGCCGGCGCCGCCCCGTGGACGCGTCGCTCGGCGAGTGCGGTGAGTTCCGTCGTACGGCCGGTTCCCGGATCGCCCACCAGGCCCAGGACAAGAGCGTCACAGCCCGTGGCGCCGCCGGTCGGCGCATCGGTGAAGGCGCTCAACTCGCGCGACGTGTTCACCCGTTGGACGAGCCCCGGCACATCAGCCGACCGACCTGCGGCCCCGGCCCTTCCCCCGGTCGCCGCCGTGAGGTGCAGCGCGCCGGCGAGGTTGAGATCGCGTCCGTAGCCCGGCACGGTGGCGTCGTTCAGACGGAGCAGGGCCGCGAGCGGCCCCGCCGGGTCCGTCGC
>NZ_MDCR01000391.1 GCF_001723055.1 Streptomyces niveus | reverse complement strand
GCCCCCAGCAGCCCCAGGGAGACCTCGGCCCGGACACGGAGCCCGAGCCGGAGCCGGAAGACCTCCCGGCCGCGTCCCTCCCCAACGGCATGCCCCGCGAGGAGGCGTACTTCAACGCTTTCCTGCGGTACGTCAGCGAGCGCCAGGACCTCCCCAACGCCCGCCAGTTCGCGATCTACTTGCAGGACCTGTACGGCGTGACCGGCCGCACGGGCGGCCCGTTGAGCGAGAACTCCCTGCGCGCGTACCTGAAGGACTTCAAGCGCCGCTACCAGCAGCAGTTGGACGCGCAGGACGACGCCGAGCAGATCGCCTGAGCGGGTTCCCCGGCCCGCGGGCTCCCGTGGCTTTCCTCAGCCCACCGACACTTCGCCCAGATCATTCTCGATCTTCACCTTGACCCAGGCACGGCCGCTCCTGCTGCCGTCGCCGACGCTCACGACCTTGCATTCGAACTCCCGGCCCGCCTCGACGGGTATGGAGGCGGGGCAGCTGATGTCGTCGATGGTCGGGGGCTTGACGAAGTCGGCGCCGGATTCGACGTTGTTGAGCACGGCCCGCGCCAGCGCCTCCTGGTCCAGAACGCGCTGCGGCTGCACGGCGGGACTTCCGACCATCAGCATGATGGTGAAAGTGAGCGCACAACAGGCGATCACGGCCAGGGAGAGTGCGATGACGGTTCGGGCGAAGCTGCGTTGATCAGTCACGCGGACAGTCCTATCGGGCTGTCCGTGCTCAGACAAGTGCTCAGACAAGTGCTGAGACGAGTGCTCGGACGACCCGTGCGGTGACCTGAAGTCTCCCGCGCAGACCGGCCCCGGCGCGCACACGCGCACCGGGGCCGGTCGTGTCCTGCGGCGGGCTCAGCCGCCAAGCAGCGTCCGTACCCGGTCCGCCCCCACCGCCAGCAGCAGCGTCGGCAGCCGCGGCCCGGTGTCCCTGGTCACCAGCAGCCGGTAGAGCACCGCGAAGAACGACCGCTGCGCGGCCTTCAGCTCCGGTGTGGGCTTGGCGTCGGGCTCCAGCCCCGCCAGCACCTTCGGCACGCCGTAGACCAGCGTCGTGAGCCCGTCCAGCGACCAGTGCGCGTCCAGGTCCGCCAGCAGCAGCCGCAGCGCCTCGCGCGTCTGCTCGTCCAGCGACTCCAGCAACTCCCTGTCGGGCTCGGCCCGGACGACCGTCCGCGCCTCGGCGGGCACCTGGCTGGTGATCCAGTTCTCCGCCCGGTCCAGCCGGGGCCGCGCCTCGTCCAGGGAGGTCAGCGGGTCGGCCGGGTCCAGCTCGGCGAGGATCCGCAGCGTCTGCTCCTCGGCGCCCGCCGTGATGTCCACGACGGAGGCCAGCATGCGGTACGGCAGGGGGCGCGGCGTACGCGGCAGCTCACGGGCCGCCGTACGCGTGGCCCGCGAGTGCGCCGCGGCGTCGGCCGCCTGCGCCGAACCGTCCGCGATCTTGCGCTCCAGGGCGTCCCACTCGTCGTACAGCCGCTGGATCTCCTGGTCGAAGGCGATCTTGAACGACTGGTTCGGCCTGCGCCGCGCGTACAGCCAGCGCAGCAGCGGCGCCTCCATGATCCGCAGGGCGTCGGCCGGGATCGGCACGCCTCCCTTGGAGGACGACATCTTCGCCATCCCGGAGATCCCCACGAACGCGTACATCGGTCCGATCGGCTGCACACCGTCGAAGATCTCGCGCACGATCTGCCCGCCGACCACGAACGACGACCCGGGTGACGAGTGGTCGACACCGGACGGCTCGAAGATCACGCCCTCGTACGCCCAGCGCATCGGCCAGTCGACCTTCCAGACGAGCTTGCCGCGGTTGAACTCGCTGAGCCGTACGGTCTCGTCGAAGCCGCAGGCCTGGCAGACGTAGGTCAGCTCGGTCGTCTCGTCGTCGTACGCCGTGACGGTGGTCAGGTCCTTGCCGCAGCCCTCGTTGCCGCAGTACGGCTTGTACGGGTAGTACCCGGCCGATCCGGCACCGTCGTCCTCGTCGGCGGCGCCCGACCCCTCGGCGGCCTCCAGCTCGGCCTCGTCGACCTTCTTTTGCTGCGTCTTCTTCGACGGCCCGCCCGCGGCCTTGTCCTTGGTCCGGTACCGCCCGAGGATCGCGTCGATCTCGCCCCGGTGCCGCATCGCGTGCAGGATCTGCTCGCGGTAGGTCCCCGCCAGATACTTCTCGGTCTGGCTGATCCCGTCGTACTCGACGCCCAGCTCCACCAGCGACTCGATCAGCTGCGCCTTGAAGTGCTCGGCCCAGTTCGGGTACGCGGACCCGGCCGGGGCGGGCACGGACGTCAGGGGCTTGCCGATGTGCTCGCCCCAGGACTCGTCCACGCCGGGGATCCCGGCCGGCACCTTGCGGTAGCGGTCGAAGTCGTCCCACGAGATGAGGTGCCTGACCTCGTACCCACGCCTGCGGACCTCGTCGGCGACGAGGTGCGGCGTCATGACCTCACGGAGGTTGCCCAGGTGAATCGGGCCGGAGGGGGAGATTCCGGAGGCGACGACGACCGGTTTGCCAGGCGCACGTCGCTCCGACTCGGCGATGACATCGTCCGCGAAACGGGAGACCCAGTCGGTCTCGGTGCTCTGAGCCACGGTCGGCACGTCCTTCTCTCTACTACGCCACTACGCCTGCGATACCGGCGACGGCCATTGTCCCAGGCCCCTCCGACAATGCGAAAACGACTTGTCGCCCCATGGGAGAATGGGGCCACGGACACACCCTCTACAGGAACGGCTCCCAGCCCATGGCCCCGGTCACATCCCTCGCCTCGACCGTCGATCAGCGCATCGCGGACGCCCTCTCGGCAGCCCTGCCGGAGGCCGGCCCCGCGGACCCTCTGCTGCGACGTAGCGACCGGGCGGACTTCCAGGCCAACGGGATGCTGGCCCTCGCCAAGAAGCTGAAGGGCAATCCGCGCGAGCTGGCGACGAAGGTCGTGGCGGCGCTGGCCGACGGCGGCCTCTTCAAGGAGGTCGAGGTCTCGGGCCCCGGCTTCCTCAACATCACCGTCACGGACCGGGCGATCGTCGAGACGCTGGCAGCCCGCGTCACCGACGACCGCCTCGGCGTGCCGTTCGCCACCGAGCCCGGCACGACGGTCATCGACTACGCGCAGCCGAACGTCGCCAAGGAGATGCACGTCGGGCATCTGCGCTCCGCCGTGATCGGTGCCGCGATGGTCGAGATCCTGGAGTTCACCGGCGAGAACGTGATCAGGCGCCACCACATCGGCGACTGGGGCACGCAGTTCGGCATGCTCATCCAGTATCTGACCGAGCACCCGCACGAGTTGGACCACACGCGCGCGGGCGAGGTCTCCGGCGAGGAGGCGATGTCGAACCTCAACCGCCTCTACAAGGCCGCCCGTACGGTCTTCGACTCCGACGAGGAGTTCAAGACCCGCGCCCGCGACCGTGTCGTCGCGCTCCAGGCCGGTGACGCCGACACCCTCGCCCAGTGGCAGCGCTTCGTCGACGAGTCGAAGATCTACTTCCACTCGGTCTTCGACAAGCTCGACATGGAGATCCGCGACGAGGACGTCGTCGGCGAGTCCGGCTACAACGACATGCTCGAAGAGACCTGCCGCATCCTTGAGGAGACGGGCGTCGCCGTCCGCTCCGACGGGGCGCTGTGCGTGTTCTTCGACGACGTGAAGGGCCCGGACGGCAATCCGACACCGCTGATCGTCAAGAAGACCAACGGCGGTTACGGGTACGCGGCCACCGACCTCTCCGCGATCCGCGACCGCGTGGGGAATCTGAAGGCGAACACCCTCCTGTACGTGGTGGACGCCCGGCAGTCGCTGCACTTCAGGATGGTCTTCGAGACCGCCCGCCGGGCCGGCTGGCTGAACGACCAGGTGCACGCCGTGCAGCTCGCCTTCGGCACCGTCCTCGGTAAGGACGGCAAGCCGTTCAAGACCCGTGAGGGTGAGACGGTGCGGCTGGTGGACCTGCTGGACGAGGCCGTCGAGCGCGCGTCCGTGGTCGTCCGCGACAAGAGCGAGGGCCTCGGTCTGACAGAGGACGAGATCGTCGAGCGCGCCACGGAGGTGGGTATCGGCGCGGTGAAGTACGCCGACCTGTCGACCTCGGCCGCGCGGGACTACAAGTTCGACCTGGACCAGATGGTGTCGCTCCAGGGCGACACGAGCGTGTACATCCAGTACGCGTACGCCCGGACCCGCTCCATCTTCGGCAAGGCGGGCGACCGTACGCCCGTCGCCCACCCCGAGCTCGAACTGGCCCCGGCGGAGCGCGCGCTGGGCCTGCACCTGGACCAGTTCGGCGAGGTTCTGGCGGAGGCCGCGTCGGGGTACGAGCCGCACAAGCTGACCGCGTATCTGTACCAACTGTCGTCGCTGTTCTCGACGTTCTACACCGAGTGCCCGGTCGTGAAGCCGGCGCCGCCGCGGGAGGTCGCGGAGAACCGCCTCTTCCTGTGCGACCTCACGGGCCGCACGCTGCGCCTGGGGATGACGCTGCTCGGCATCCGTACCCCCGAGCGCCTCTAGCCGACACCGGCGTGGCCCCGGGTCGTCGGACGACCCGGGGCGAGCCCGTCGTCAGCCAGAGGTCAGCGCGCCCCGTATCTCCGGGTACTCCACCTCGTCCGGCAGCCGGTACCCGAGCGCGGTCAGCCGCTCCGCGACGTCCGCCGGGCTGCGGCCGGTCAGGCTCGCGCTGCGCAGCACGTTCTCCAGGTGGACGTCGTCCCGGTACGAGCGCGTGACGGTGTCCAGGAGCGCGATGTCGGCCTCGTCGACGGCAGCCGGAAGGTTGGCGTCGTCGTGCAGCCAGTGGCCGAGCGCGGTCAGCCGTCCGGCGACCGACACGGGGCTGCGGCCCGTGACCCGCGCGGCGCGCAGGATGTGCCGCACCTGGAGGCCGACGACGTTGTTCCTCGGCAGCCAGGGCGCCCGGCCGTCGAGATTCTCACTCAGCATGACGAAGTCGTCCGCCTCGGGGACGTCCGGCACGTTCCCGTCCGGCGCCGCGAGGCCCAGCTCGCACAGCCGGGCGACGATGTCCGCCTGCGGGCGGCCCGTCTCCCGGGCGACGGCGATGACGTGCCCGACGGGCGGGGCCGACCAGCGCCCGAACCAGCCGCTGCCGTGGACGTCCCCGTAGGTGTCCCGGTATCTGAGGAGCCGCTCGTCGCCGGGCTCCGGCGTGTACGGCAGCCGGAGGCCGAGCGCGACCAGCCGCTTCGCGGCGATGTGCGGGCTGCACGCCAACTGCGCGGCCACGTCGAGCACATGGTGCGCTGAGACCTCGTCGCCCCAGTCGAGCCACGTGCCGTAGCTCCTGCGGTCGGTGAGGATCAGCCGGATGTCACGCGGGTCGGCGGACTCGGGCAGCGGCCGGGCGCCGGTCCCGACCCGGTAGCCGAGAGCGGTCATCCGCCGCGCCACATCGGCCGGAGAGCGGTTCACCTGGGCCGCCGACGCCACGATCTGGCGCAGCGAGACGGTCTCCTGGACGTCGACCGGATCGCCGTAGCTCCACCGCTCGGCGCGGACGACCAGCGCCGCGTCGTCCGGCTCGACGCTGTCGGGCCAGGGGATCGAGGCGCGCTGGATGTCCGCGTACCCCAGCGCGTTCAGCCGGGACACCACATCGGCGGGGCGCCACTTCAGCTCGGCCGCCGCGCGCAGGACGCGCCCGTACGGGACTTGCTCGCCGGGGTGCAGCCAGGGGTACCGGCCGTTCAGATTGCGGCTCGCGATCCGGAGGTCGTCCGGGTCCTGCGAGTCGGGGGCGGGGGCTTCGGGCTTACGGGGCATGGTGCGGCCTTTCGGGAGGGACGGTGGTGGGTGACGTGACGCCGGTGCTCATTCGGACGCCGCGATGTACCGCCCGTCCTCGTCCCACTCGTCCGCCTGGCGCTGGTGCTTCGCCGTCATGTCCACCCGCACCCCGGCCGGCTCAAGCGCCGTCCAGATCCGCAGCATCATCTCGTCGCTGATGAAGTGGAAGGACAGGTCGAGTTCCCGCAGGTGGGTGAGGGGCTGGCCCTGGAGCAGCGCCTCCACGCCCTCGTCGGAGAGCGTGCCCATCGCCAGGCTCAGGGACGTCAGCCGGGGCACGACCGGCGCGGCGGCGAGCGCGGCGGCCAACTCGTCCTGGATGAAGCTGTTCTGGAGTCCGAGGTGGCGCAGCGCGGGTTTGCCCTCGCCCGCGAGCAGCGGGGCGAGGTGTTCGACGGTGACGCCGCCGCCGTAGTTCTCGTCGCCCAGCCACAGCTCCAGGTGCTCCAGCGACGGGAGTTGGGCGGCGGCTATGTGTTCCGCCGCGCTCGGCGGCAGCCCGCCGGACTCGACGCGCAGGACGCGCAGGTTCTGGTGCCCCGAGACGGGGAAGTCGAGGCCTTCGCCGCCGCGTACGGCCAGCTCACGCAGGCCGGGGAAGGCCGCGAGGAGCGGTGCGAGGTCGCCGTGGGAAATGGTGGAGATCATCGCCTGCTCGTCCTCCAGATCGCCGAGGAAGAGCGCTTCGAGGCCGGTCAGCCGGGGGGCGAGACCGATCAGGTCGTCGTCCGACAGCCCGCCGTCTCCGTCGTACCAGGGCTGGCCGAAGATGATCGCCCGTACCTTCGACAGCTCGACCGACTCGGTGAAGCGTTTCCAGCAGACGTCCGCGTCCTCTTCGGTGTCGTACGGGTCCCGGTGCAGGCGCCAGGCGACCGCGTCGGCGGGAGGCAGGGCGGCGGGGTCGGCGTACTGCGGGAAGGTGTAGGCGGGCAGTCCGTGGAAATGCTCGACATGGTGCACGTAGGACAAGATCGGACTCCTGGAACTCCGGTTCGGGGGGGTGGAGTTCGCCATCCTTCCTCGTGACTCCTCACCTCGTGGTGCGTACCCCACCAATTAGTCGGTACTTGTGGGCCCAAGCCCCCCGGCAGAAGATCGAAGTACCCCCAACCACCCCGCCGGAGGAGCATCCGCA
>NZ_MDCR01000390.1 GCF_001723055.1 Streptomyces niveus | reverse complement strand
GGGGCAGCGCCCCGGCGGCGGCACGCCTCAGGTCACCCGCTGCGCCCGGTGCTTCGCGGCCCGCAGCCTCGCCTCCGTCGGCAGCGACTCCAGCCCCGCCGACTCCCGCGCATGCGCCACCGCCTCCCGCGTCAGCCCTTCCAGCGCCGCCCCGGGCGCCGCGTGCGGCTCCAGCAGCAACCGGACCCGCGCCTGCGGCGCGCTGCGCCGGCCCGTCAGCCGCACGCGCGCCCGGGACACCCCGTCCAGGGACTGCGCCTCGCTCTCCAGCACATGCTCCAGCGCGCGTCCCCGCAGCAGCGCGCCCTCCCCGTCGCCGCTGTCGACCAGCACCTCCGCCAGCCGGGCGCGCCGCAGTTGGGACAGCAGCCACCACAGCGCCAGCAGCAGCAGGACCGCGAGGACGGCGATGACGACCGGCCACCACCAACTCTGCTCGCGCCACCGGTGCCGGTCCGCGTCGCTCAGCAGGACGTCGTTCTTTCCGCTGTACGGCCACCAGGACGGTACGGACACGCCGAGCCCCGTCGCCAGCAACCCGCCGCCCACGCAGAGCAGCGCCAGCCCGACCAGGCCCAGCAGGACACGGTTGACGACCCTGATCATCCCCGTCATCCCTTCTTCTTGGGCCGGCGGACGTGCACGGACAGCGCGGGCGGTCTGACGAGGCCCAGTTCGCCGATGCCAGTGCCCAGCGCGGTGTCGAGATCGGCGCGTACGTCGTCCAGTTCGCGGAAGTGGGACACGGCCCGTACGCGGACCTTGGCGCGGCGGACCCGTACGCGTACGGACTGCACACCGGAGACCTCCTGCGCCCGGTCGCGCAGGATCAGCGCCGCCGCCTCCCGGTCCAGCCCGGCCCGTACGCGCGCGGGGCCGCGCCGCATCGGCAGCACCTCGCGCAGACCGGGCGTCAGGGCGAGGAGGAGCAGCCAGAGTCCGACGACCGCCGCGACCCCCGTGCCGACCAGGACCCAGGTGTCGTTCAGGGGCTGGGTGGCGAGTTGACCGGCCAGCCAGCGGCGCCAGTACATGGCGGGATGGTCGGCGCGTACAGCCACGACGTCGTACAGGAGCAGCGCCGCCGCGCCGAGCAGGACGGCGGCGACCACCGCCGCCGGGATACGGCGCCAGGACCAGAAGCGGCCCGCCTTGCCGTCCGCGTCGTCCGCCCCCGGCGTGGGCCGGTTCGACTCGTACCGGGCCGCGGAGGAGGACTGGTCCAGTTCGATCACGTCCGCGCGGACGGCACCCGAGGGGTGCTCGGTCCCCTCGCCCACCGGTTCGCTCATTGGATCCTCCCCTGCGCGGCGCGCGACTGGGCGGAGTGGAGGCCTTCGACCATGACCGCCACTTCGGGCACCTCCATGCCCGCCAGGGCATGTACCCGCTCGGCGACCCGGCGACGCACCGCACCGCACCTGGCGCCGATGTCGCAGGGGTAGTCCAGCTCGACACCGATCCGTACGCGCGCCACGTCGTGGTGGACCAGGACGCTGGCGTGCGGCGCCTCGCCCCCCTCCGGTACGCCGTCCAGCGCCTCGCGCGCCGCCTGCGCGGCGATCTTCGCGACGACCCGGTCGGCGATCGTGGTCGCCCCGCGCCCCGCAGCCGCCATCCGTTCACCGGCCACGGGCGGTCACCGCCGGCGTTCGTCGCGGTCGCGACCGCGGAAGAGGTCGCCCGCTTCCAGATCGCCGTCGAGGAAACGGCCGACCACGAAACCGACCGCGCCCAGCGCGGCCACCAGCAGAAAGGCTCCGAACCCGCCGAAGAATCCGGCGAACGCCAGTGCCATACCGGCCAACAGGCCGACCACCGCCATGCTCATCGTGTGACTCCTGTTCGGTCGTGCGGATCCGGCCGTCACTGGAGCCGGGACTCGGACTCGTCGTCCTCTTCGTCGGGCAGTTTCACATCACTGACGGCGATGTTGACCTCGACCACCTCAAGGCCGGTCATCCGCTCGACGGCGGAGATCACGTTCTCCCGTACATCGCGGGCGACATCGGCGATCGACACGCCGTAGTCCACGACGATCTCCAGGTCGAGGGCGGTCTGCACCTCGCCCACCTCGGCCTTCACACCGCGCGATACGGACTTGGTGCCACCGGGGACCCGGTCGCGCACGGCGCCGAAGGTACGGGACATGCCGCTGCCCATCGCGTGGACGCCGAGCACGTCACGCGCGGCGAGGCCGGCGATCTTCTCGACGACCCCGTCGGCGATGGTGGTCCGGCCGCGGGCGGCCGGGTCGCCACCGCCCTTCCTGCCGGTGGACGTCTTCCGCTCGTCGGCGGACGACGAGGTGGCGGAGGGATCGGACTGGTTGCGCTGTGCGGTGTCGGACATGCGATTCGTCCCTTTCCGGGCGCCGATGGACTCTCTGCACACATTAGGGCGTCTTGCCCGGTCTCGCGTCGGGAATGCGGCAGTCTGAGGGCATGACGACAGGGCGCGATGGCGACGGTGCGGACGGATGGGGCGCGGCGGTACGCGAACGGCTCGGCCTCGGCCGGCTGCTTCCGCTGGGTGAGGCGGCGGACGGGGCGTGGCTGGCCGAACGGGCGGCGACGGCCGCGCTGCGGCATACGGCGGCGGGGGTGTCCGGCGCCGCGCTGGGCCGGTTGCGGGTCCGCCTGGCCGATCCCGCCTCGGCGCGGCCTCCCGCGGTGCCCCCGCCGCCCGGCGCGCTGCCGCCGGGGGCGCTGCGGGTCGAGGGGGATTTCGCGGCGGTCGCGGGTGAGCCGCTGCCGGATACGGCCGAGCGGCTGCGTACGGCGCTGTACGCGCACGCGGTGGACCGGCTGGGGCTGCGGGTGACGGGGGTGGACCTGCGGGTGACGGCGCTGCTGGAGAAGGAGCCGGACGCCGATCCCGGCGCCGGTGATTGCGCGGCGGCGGCTGAGCCGGTCGGGGCAACGGGCGTCGCCCCGGAGGGCACGGCGGCGGCCGTCGCGGCGAACGTCCCCGGCGTCGCCCGGCTGTCCGGGTCGCTCGGCCCGCCGGTGCTCGTGACCGGTGGCCATGTCCGGATCGAGCTGGAGACGGCGGCGGGCCACCTCCCGCGGGAGGTGGCCCGTGCCGTGAGCCGGGCGGTCGCGGCGTCGCTGCCGGGGCGTCCGACGGTGGCCGTGCTGATCACGGCCCTCGACGTCCCGGGCTGAGCGCGCGGCGGCCGATCAGTCCCCCAGGCCGGCCAGGTCCCGCAGCCGGCGTGCCTGGGCGGCGCGCTCGGCGGCGCGCTGTTCGTCGTAACTACGCCCCGGGGCGCCCAGCAGCAGCGCCTTCGTCTCGATCGTCGCGTCGCGCGGCGCCGCGAGGAGGGCCCCGGTCAAGTCCCGCACCGCCGCGTCGAGTTCGCCCGGCGGTACGACGAGATTGGCCAGGCCGGTGCGCTCGGCCTCGTCGGCCTGGACGAAGCGGCCCGTCGCGCAGATCTCCAGCGCGCGGGCGTAGCCGACGATGCCGACCAGGGGGTGCGTGCCGCCGAGGTCGGGGACCAGCCCCAGGCTGGTCTCGCGCATGGCGAACTGCACGTCGGACGCGACGACGCGCAGGTCGCAGGCAAGCGCGAGCTGGAATCCGGCGCCGATGGCGTGTCCCTGGACGGCGGCGACCGACACGATGTCGCTCCTGCGCCACCAGGTGAAGGCGGACTGGTACGCGGCGATGGCCGCGTCGAGGTCCGTGTCGTCGCGGCGTGCCAGCTCCGGGAAGGAGGGTTCACCGTCGAAGCCCTCGGGGGTGAACGCCTGCCGGTCGAGGCCGGCGGAGAAGGACTTGCCTTCGCCGCGCAGCACGACGACCCGCACGCTGCCCGGCAGTGACTGCCCGGCTTCCGTCAACGCCCGCCACAGAGCGGGAGACTGAGCGTTGCGCTTGGCCGGGTTGGTCAGAGTCACCGTGGCAACGGCGTCCTCGACGGTGAGCTGTACGCCGTCCTTGTCGAGTACGGGATCGAGCGAAGTCATGGGGTGCCTCCGGTCCGGTGCAGTCAGCACGACAAGCTAAGTGACTGCACAGTAACCACCCGGTCGACCGCGACGACCGGCCGGGTGGTCACCGGCGGAACCGGTGGCCGGAGAAGCGGTACGCGGTCGTCAGGCCGAGGCCTTCTTGCCGCGTGTCGCTCCACCGCGTCCCCGAAGTGTGACTCCGGACTCGCTGAGCATCCGGTGGACGAATCCGTAGGACCGGCCGGTTTCCTCGGCCAGCGCACGGATACTCGCACCGGAGTCGTACTTCTTCTTCAGGTCTGCCGCGAGCTTGTCGCGCGCGGGGCCGGTTACCCGGCTGCCCTTCTTCAGAGTCTCGGCCACCCGTGCCTCCTCATGGAAGTGCGCTCTGGACTTCTCATGATCACCCCTCGGGGCGCTCCTGGCCACCCATTCAGCAAGGTTCGCACCACAAGCTTCGCCGGAGCTCAGGATTCGAACACGAACGGAATCCCTACTTCCAGACCGGCGCGCACACACCCGTCGCCGGATCCGCACAAGAAACAGCAGGTCAGGCGATGTGTGCGGGAAAGCTGACGGAACTGGTCGTCGAACGGCTTGATCGTCCGCACGCCACGCCACAGTACGAGACGCACTCACTCAGATGATGGATCACCGCTGAGCCGAATGATCCATACGCGGTGGATCACGCCCGTGCCGTCAGGCCAGCGCCACCAGATCCGCGTAGTCGGCGCCCCACAGGTCCTCGACACCGTCGGGCAGCAGGATGATCCGCTCCGGTTCGAGCGCGTGGACGGCGCCCTCGTCGTGGGTGACGAGGATGACCGCGCCCTTGTACGTGCGCAGCGCGCCGAGGATCTCCTCACGGCTGGCCGGGTCGAGGTTGTTCGTGGGCTCGTCCAGGAGCAGCACGTTGGCGGAGGAGACCACCAGGGTCGCCAGCGCCAGGCGGGTCTTCTCGCCGCCGGACAGGACCCGGGCCGGCTTGTCGACGTCGTCCCCGGAGAAGAGGAACGAGCCGAGGGTCTTGCGGACCTCGACCAGGTCCAGGTCCGGTGCGGAGGAGCGCATGTTCTCCAGGACGGAGCGGTCGGGGTCGAGCGTCTCGTGCTCCTGGGCGTAGTAGCCGAGCTTGAGACCGTGGCCCGGTGTCACCGCGCCGGTGTCGGGGGTCTCCACCCCGGCGAGCAGACGGAGCAGGGTGGTCTTGCCCGCGCCGTTGAGGCCGAGGATGACCACGCGCGAACCCTTGTCGATGGCGAGGTCCACGTCGGTGAAGATCTCCAGGGAGCCGTACGACTTCGACAGGCCCTCGGCGGTCAGCGGTGTCTTGCCGCACGGCGCCGGGTCGGGGAAGCGCAGCTTGGCGACCTTGTCGGACTGGCGTACCGCCTCCAGCCCGGAGAGCAGGCGCTCGGCGCGGCGTGCCATGTTCTGCGCGGCGACGGTCTTGGTGGCCTTGGCACGCATCTTGTCGGCCTGCGAGTTGAGCGTCGCGGCCTTCTTCTCGGCGTTGGCCCGCTCGCGCTTGCGGCGCTTCTCGTCGGACTCGCGCTGCTGCTGGTAGAGCTTCCAGCCCATGTTGTAGACGTCGATCTGGGAGCGGTTGGCGTCCAGGTAGAAGACCTTGTTGACGACCGTCTCGACGAGCTCGACGTCGTGGGAGATGACGATGAAGCCGCCGCGGTAGGTCTTGAGGTAGTCCCGCAGCCAGACGATGGAGTCGGCGTCGAGGTGGTTCGTCGGCTCGTCGAGGAGCAGGGTGTCGGCGTCCGAGAAGAGGATGCGGGCGAGTTCGACGCGGCGGCGCTGACCGCCGGAGAGCGTATGGAGGGGCTGGCCGAGGACCCGGTCGGGCAGGCCGAGCGCGGCGGCGATGGTGGCGGCCTCGGACTCGGCGGCGTAACCGCCCTTGGTCAGGAACTCCGTCTCCAGGCGCTCGTACTTCTTCATCGCCTTCTCGCGGGTGGCGCCCTTGCCGTTCGCCATCCGGTCCTCGTTCTCGCGCATCTTCTTCAGGACGGAGTCGAGGTCCCTGGCGGAGAGGATGCGGTCGCGGGCGAGGGTGTCGAGGTCGCCGGTGCGCGGGTCCTGCGGCAGATAACCGACCTCGCCGGAGCGGGTGATGGTGCCCGCGGCGGGGAGTCCCTCACCCGCGAGGCACTTGGTGAGGGTGGTCTTGCCGGCTCCGTTGCGGCCGACCAGGCCGACACGGTCGCCCTTGGCGATACGGAAGGAAGCGGACTCGATGAGGACGCGAGCGCCGGCGCGCAACTCGACACCGGTGGCGGTGATCACGGAAAAACTCCAGGGCGGTATGGACGGCGGAAGGGCGGGCGGAGGGGATTCTTCGACGCCGGCTAATGCACAAGGAGAAATGCCATGCGGCCGAGTCTACCGGGGCCGCACAACTGGTTTACGCCTGGCTGGGTCTGTCCGGGACGGGCGGCCCGGGTCTTCGGGTCGCCCGTCGGCGCGGCACAGGAGGCGCGGGTGAGGGGTGTGGAGGTCGTACGCGCCGGGCGCCCGGCTCCGGGCCGGTCAGGCTCCTCCGGTGTGCACCTGGAACGCCGCCCGGCGTACGGCTTTCGCGAGGGCCGGGTCCGGGTGCGCGGCTGCCAGCGCGACCAGCACCTGCACGGTGCGGGGATGGCCGACGGCCCTGACCTCGTCGAGCAGGGCGGGGACGGTGCCCTGGACGGCCGAGTCGAGATGGCGGACCAGCAGCGCGGTCTCGCCGTGGTCGGCGACGGCCGCCGCGGTGTCGACCCAGAGCCAGGTGGACTCCTCGCGGGTGAGGACGTCGGCCGCGTCCTCGGGGTCCGTGCCGTCGTACTCGGCGAGCCAGAGCAGCGCGTAGGGGCGTACGGAGGGCTCGGCGCTGGCGGCGCGCACCTCGGGCTCGGCGGGGGCGCCGACGACGCGCAGTGCCTCGAAGGCGAGTCCGCGAAGGAGGGCGTCCGCGCCGCGTGCCACGGCGAGGAGTTCGGTGACCGCGCTGCCGACGGGGCGGGCGGCGAGCCAGGCGCGGTACTCGGCGCGGGCCGGTCCGGGGGTGAGCCGGGCGCAGCCGCGCAGCATGTTGTCGGCGGACTGCTCGATGTTGCCCGCCGGGCTCTGCGCGGCGACGCAGATCTGCTCCAGCTTGACCCAGACCGCCCAGTTGCCGAGCGGGGTGAGGGTCGCCTGGCCCTTGCCGAGGGTCAGGGCGCCGACGGCCGCCAGGCCCTCCAGTGCCCAGTCGAGCAGCGGCGGCAGCGGCACCGTGTCGGCGGGCCGGGCCGGCTCGGGCCGCGGCGCCGACGCGGTCGGGGCGGCTGTGGGGCCGGACGCGGCCGTGGGGTCGTACGGGACCTCGCAGCGCTCGTCGCGCAGTTCGGCGACGCGCTGCTGGAGCAGGTCGAGCAGGGCCGGTACGAGCACGGGGCCGGCCGAGAGCTGGAGCAGGGAGAGCACCTGGGGGACGGCCTCGACGACCTCGGCGACCGTCGCGGGGGCGACGTCGGCGGGGGCGGCGTGGACGAGTGACCAGGCGTCGAAGAGGGCGACCCAGCCGCGCAGGACGGCGGAGTCGTCACGGTCCCAGGCGCGCAGGCGCCAGCCGGGGCGCGCGGTGCCGCCGTGCAGTTCGACGAGCCCGGCGAGCCTGGCGCGGTCCCAGCCCGCGCTCACCTGGTCCGGGGTCAACTCCAGGGCGGCGGCGGCCCGTTCGCGGGCCTTCGGGGCGAGCGGGCCCGCGCCGGGGTCCCGGTCGGCCGCGGCCCAGCGGGCGATCCGTACGGCGTCGGCCAGTACGGCCCGCGCCTGACGGGCCAGCTCCGCGGGGGGCGGTGTGCCCTCCGGCGGACGGGGTGCCGGACGTGTTCGTCCGGTGGTCACGGCCCGTCGGGCCGTGGTCAACGCTCGCGGGCGGACGAGTCGGAGTCTGGAGTTGCGCGCCAATTGCTCATCAGGCTTTCGGGACGTCACGGGAGCAGTCTTCCCGCTGATTGCCCGAAAGCCCAAACGGAACCTCCGGGCCGGGCCTCCACCGGCCGGTCACACCGCCGGGAAGACGCGGGACCGGAGGGCGGCCGGGGGCGGCCGGAGAGCGTCGCGGGCGGTACCCCGCGGGTGTTGCCGACAGGGGTGGGGAAGACGGCCGCGGGGTTACATGAGGGGGGTGAGGAAGCGGCGGAGCGCCTCCTCGTAACCGGTGGGATCGGCGTTCCACATGGCGCCGTGCGGGGCGTCCGAGACCGTGTGGAGGGTGATCAGCTCGGGGCGGCGGGCGGCGAGTTCACGGGAGGGGTACCAGGGCGCCAGGGCGTCGTCGGGGCCGTGGACGATCAGTGCCGGGACGTGGAGCATGCCCGGGTCGGCGACCACGGGCAGCCTGCCGCCGCGCAGTCCCGTCCGGCCCTGCGCGGCGCGCACGGCGAGCGGCAGCAGCGGGCCCGGGGTGCGGCGGGCGGTGGCCAGGGCGCGCAGGGTCCTCTCCCAGTCGAGGACGGGGCTGTCCAGGACGAGTCCCTTGATCCGGTCGCGCTGTCCGGACTTTCCTGCGGCGTGCAGGGCCATCGTGGCGCCGATGGACCAGCCGTACAGGATGACGTGTTCGGCGCCGCCGCGGACGGCGAAGCGGATCGCGGCGTCGAGGTCGCGCCACTCGGAGTCGCCGAGGTGACCGAGGCCGTCCGGGGAGCGCGGGGCGCCCTGGTCGCCCCGGTAGGTCAGGTTCAGGACCGGGAGCTGCTGGTCCACCAGGAACTCCAGGACGTTCATGGGGTGCTCGGGGGTGGTGCCGAGGCCGTGCGCGGTGATCACCCAGGTGTCCCGGCTGGTTCGTACCCGGCAGCCGGGACACCTGGGTGAT
>NZ_MDCR01000039.1 GCF_001723055.1 Streptomyces niveus | reverse complement strand
AGCAGGAAGCCGTGCCGGTCGGCGAAGGTGCTCAGGCCCGAGTTGTCGGCGTAGATCTGGGCGGACTGCGTGCAGCCGTGCAGCGCGACGACGACCGGCGCGTTCGCCGGGAGGGACGCGGGCCGGTAGACGTACATGTTCAGACCACCTGGGTTGGCCCCGAAGTTGGTCACCCGCTCGAGGGCGACGGCGGCCCGCGCCTGGGGCGCGGGCGGGAGCAGGGCGATACCGGTGGCCAGGGCGAGGACGGCGGCGACCCGCCCGACGACACGGCGCAGACGCCCGCGCCGTCGGGTGCGGGCCAACTGGTCGTAGGGGGACGGCGATACGTGAGACAACGTGACCTCCCGCGGCATGGTCCCGGCGGCGGACTCGAAAGTACGACGGCCGGAGTGGGGTGCGGTCACCGTAGGAGGCCCCAGCCCCACGCGACATGTGGCGGCGCTCCACAACACGGGTGCCACAGCGGGTCGTTCACCTGTTGTGGGGAGCACGGCGCCGTGCTAGCGGTCACCGGAGCCCTCGCTTCGGGTCCCGACCGGGTCGAGTAAGTGTGCGGTCTTTTATGGCGTTTCGTCGGACGCGGCGGCAGGTACATATACCCGTATGGCCGGATTCTCAGGTACGGCGGACATGTCCGCGAACTTCCCTTCCCCCCACGGCCCACCGGTGTTCACCGCGGACTTCTCGTCGGAGGACCAATGGGTGGCCGGCCGCTCCTGGGCCTATCCCGACGGCGGCCCGACCAACCCGGGCGACGACAAACTGGACCACCTCACCCCGGACCCCGCCTACAGCAGAAGCGGCGTCTTCCGGGCCACCCGGATGCCCCAAGGCACCTGGTACACCGGCCTGTTGACCACCGAGGGCAGCCCCGACGACTTCATGGTCCGCGCGGGCGACATCCTCCGGACCCGGGTCCGGCTCCCCCGCGAAGTGGGCGCGTGGCCGGCGATCTGGACGTGGCTGGACGGCGGCAACGAGATCGACGTGTTCGAGTACCACCCGGACAACCCCGACCTGCTGGAGCTGTCGAACCATGTGAACGGCGGCGAGCACTACTACCGCCACAAGGCGATCCGCCCCGGCGCCTGGGTCGACTTCGAGGTCCACCTCGGCGCCCGCTCGGTGGTCTGGTACGTGAACGGCACCCGCGCCTTCGCCGACCGCACCGGCGTGGGCCGCCACTGGCAGGCCCACCTGATCGTCAACCTCTCGGTCTGCGCGGGCCGCTACCACCCGCCCCCGGAACCGGCCACGAGGTCGATGTCGTACGAGGTCACCAGACTGCTCGTGTACCGCCCCTGATCAAAGTCCTGAAAGCCCTGGCCAGCCGCCCACCATCTCTCACGAGCCGAAACTGAACCAGAAGACCGACATCGCTTCTACCAGTTCAGATACTCGAAGGGGACGGGCCTCGCCATATGCGTTCAATCTCATTCAGCGCGGCCAACAGCTCAGCGTCGTGCACCAGTCCGCGTACTGAGTCGACATCACTGGGTCGGAGTCTCTTCAGCGCCCTCACCGGAAGCCGCGACAACATGGAACTGGCGTGCTCAGCGAGCCAGTCCCTCTCACCGAGTTCACGCGCCAGCCGTAGCAGCCCGATCACCGCGTCCGGCTCGGCAACGGAGGTGGCATCGAGGATGGACAGACCATCGTTGAGCACCTCAAGGCCGGAGCCGCGCCCAGCCAACTCCCAAACGTGCGTGGTCTCAGCCTCTCGAAGCGTTTGCATCAAACGATCCTCCGGAGTGGGGCTATTTCGGAAGCGGGTCGCATACCCGTGTAGATGACCGACGAGCGAACTAACAAGTGTCACCCGTTCCTTCTCCGGCAGGTCTGCTCGCTCCATCTGACTCTTCACATAGGATTGGAGTAGATTCCATGCCTGAACTGGCAGCTCCCCTGGTTCAGTCGACCACAGGCGGATCAACTCCAGAAGGATCGGCAAGAGTACACTTTCCGGGAGCAATGCCGCGTCGTGAACAACGTTCCGGGTGAGAATGTCTGCGACTGACATTCGCTCCCCTTTGGGTAAACTGCGCAAAACGGACAAGACGTCGAGATATCGTCTGGCCTGCCCTTCCGAGTCTCCGGCGCGTCGACAAAGCATCGCCACGAGCACGTGCGCCGCTGAGAATGCTTGCTGATTTTCGTCAATCCTGTAGGTCCGTAAAGCATTTGGCATCTCTTCGATCAGCGGAAAAAGAGCATGCAACAGTTGATGCACCTCGGCATCGTGAACAAAAGAGAGTCGCCGTATCAGGTTGGCCGGGTTCACACCCTTCGAGTCATGATAGGAAGTGGGGCCGAGAGAGCTCAACCGCAACGCCCAGGACAGAGATTCGGCAGATGCCATGCCAACCCCGCGAATTTTGACGCATATGTCCCAGGATCTTTCCAGATCGAGACCGATTGCTCGATCCTCCAGCAAGAGCGTCCCGGTGAAAACTTCCCACGCGTTCTCCCCGAATTGGGACCTCCATATCTGCACACAGCGCCACCAGGTTTCGATCGGAGCCGACGTCGCAAAGAAATCTGAGACACTTACACTCCCTTCGGCGAGAACGGCCAACAGAAGCAGATTCGCAGTGTATGTGGCATCACGTTCGATCGATTTACGGTCGATGGGTTGGTACGACTGCCGGGGCCGACGACCATCTTGGTACGCTTGCGAGAACAGGACACGTAGCAGTTTCGGTAGTGCATTCCCTTCCGATGTCACCGTAATTTCTCGCAGCTCACCCGCATTACGGAGCACTTCGGCGTCATCCGTCAACGGGACAAATGAGAGCAAGGCATACAAGCGGGTATCGTTGACGAGTTCCGATGATTGAGCTTCCCACTCGTCGAGCACGGCCTGAAGCTCGGCCCCGATCAGCCGAGCTACCAAGTATTCACCAAAGGTGGCATGCAAGAATTCATACGACCTCACCTCCTCGGCAGCGACAACTGTCTGGGATTCATGCACGAAGAAGAATCGACCAAACAACAAGGTAGAACCATCACCGTCAAGCAGTGCCTCAAGATCTTTGTCCGCGTCGGATTCGGTGATGCTCTGCCTGCGCCGGTTGAACATTCCAATCGCGATCACGCTGAGGCGCCGGAGTTCCCGTTCCACGGAATCTTCCTCAACAGCGGAAGGCAATATTCCAGATTTCTTCACGACTTGCCGACGCACAAATTCCTTGAGGAGACGTTCGTACAAGTCGACCCGTCGAACGCTGTGCGCGCCAAGTCGCCGAAGGGGATTGTCAACCCCGTCATACAGAGCAAGCATAAGCAGAAGTAAAGGCTGGCGAGCCAGGTCAAGGTGAGGTCGAACGACTTGCCACGTGGGCGGTTCCAAGCCGTGGACAGCGAAGTAGCGACGGTTGGCAACCTCCCAAACCTCCAGCCAGCGGATGATTCGCGTGTCGTCGAACGGCTCGACCCGGATCACGGTACTGGCGGCCGGGGTGAAGACTTGGTCCGCGACCACCGTGCGGCTCGTCACGATAAAAACTGTGACACGCCCCAGTTCGCTCTCTCGCTGCTGAAACTGCTCGATGTCTTTCAAGTAACGCCACTGTTGAGCCATGTCGATAAAGTCTCCACCCGCCTGAAGCAGCTCATCAAATCCGTCGAGTAGGACGACTCGGGTGACTTCAGACCCCGCGCCCGCTGCGTCGGGCCAGGCAGTTCGGTGTCCGGTCGAATGGAACAACGCCAACTCAAGTTGTTCTTGAAGATCCAGATCCACCGGGGTATGGCGCAGCTCGACCCTGAGACTGAAGTATTCAGCTTCTGGTAGCCGGGCGGCCATCAGCTTGGTCAACGAGGACTTTCCGGAGCCGGGGTGACCGAAAATCAATAGGGGTGCCTGAGTCGCCTGATGGGTAATCAGGTACGCACCAAGAAATCCTGCCAAGTCCTCTCTCAGAGGCTGCTGCTGCCACCAATTTTCAGCCGTAAGTTGTCGGCCGATCGAATGCCTGGCAACCCGAAATGCAGGATCTACATAGCCCGCCTCAAGAGACGGAATAGTAGGGCCTGATCCTTCCGCGGACGCGATTGGCGCCCGCATCCGTTCTCGCTGTTGTGCGCTGACCGGCCCTGTACACGCAAACTCCGCAAACAGCGAACCGAGTTCGACGAGACCCACGCGATCGGACGTGGTCGGGGGTCGGCCCAGTTCTTGGTCAGGGTCATACGTTTCAGAGGTGAGGCGCAACTCCGGGCAGTCCCAGGTGACGGGAGCCAGCAGAGCTTCATACCGACGCCACGCCAGACGCGCAAGTCGCTCCGGCTCATACTCAAATGGATTGCCCAGGCTGTACACGACGTCAACTGCCGACGAATACGCCGCAGATATCTCCTCGCGAAGCTCAGCGCTGTCTCTTACTCGCGCCGAACCAAGTTCAATTCTCCCGAGTTCTTCGAGGACCTGAGTGACAACGTCGCCAGTTCCGTCTCCGGCCTCCGGTCCGGCTACGATCCCTTGCTCTGCCACAGCACTACTGAAGGCACTCACCAAAAGAACTACGTCCGCCGCGCACAGCAGTGCCGTTCTTGTGGTTCCCCGACTGGCTCGCACGCGAGCACCGAAGCCTTCGAATAGTCCACGAAGGCTCACACTCGCGTTGCCCAAGAGATTCAGTGGCTCAAGTGTCTCCTGCACCAGGTCGTCGAAACCTCCTCGCTCACCGATAAGAATCTCCACGGCGCCCGCAAAATCGAAGGTCACTCTCTCTATGCGCTGCACACCAGCGGTTTCGGCCGCTCCAGACTCGCGCGTCTGCACTCGCGGCGCCGCGATACGGCGCTGTGCCTCTGTCGTGGCCTCAAGCTCGCTCAGCCTTGTACGCCACCACCCAGGATCCAGAGACAGGCCGGGCGGCGGGTGACCACCGACACTGGCTCGGCAGCATGCCAAGATCAGCAAGATGTCATCCAGCTTTGGTGGCGTGGAACGGCGTCCGTTGAGAAGTTCAGACACGGACGCCTCACTGCGGTTCAGCGCCCGGGCAAGCCCAATCTGCGGGACACCACAGCCACGTACGAGGCGGCGAAGTGTTGCGCAGAAGTCCGCTACCGCACCCGCTGATTCCCCTGTCAAGAATCCCCCCAGCTTCGGTCCGCTTCGACCGCACGCTCAGCAGCGTATGCCGTGGGCTGGGACTACAGACTCGACTTAGGAGTTCTTCGCCGCTAAAGGGAGCGCGCAGAGCCACGACCCATGCTCAGTCCAACCGGTCGCACCTGCGTCCTTCTGATGGAAGAGGGAATTGATGTCCCAGCTGATGACCAACTCGATGGGCCCGCTCCTGGCCTTGGTCCTCGGAGCCTTCTTCGCTGGTGTGGTCCTACCAGCGGTATGGTCCTCTCGACCGGCTCGTCGGCGAGCCGCGGCGGAGGTCCTCGCCCAGCTACTGGCTGCTGTGCGGCGGCGTTGACGACGTGAAGCTCGATGTGATCCGTCCAGCAAGTGGACACATGAGCCGCCCCTGACCGCGGGTCAGCCGCCGAAGAGGCCACCGAGCAGGCCGCCGAGCGGATCGGTGTCCTCCGGCGGGGGGTCCGTCGGCTCGTCGGAGGGTGTCGGGGTGCCGGTGCCGGCCGTGGGTGACTGCGGGGTGGTGGTCTCCGGGGCGCTCGGGCTCCCCGATGTCGCGGAGGGCGATACGGCGTCGGTCGGAGTGGGGTCGGGGTCGGGTGAGCCGCTGCCGCCCGATCCTGCGCCGGCCGAGGGCTCCGGGGCCTCGCCGCTCCGGGTGGGGTCTCCCGGCGCCGGTACGGCGCGTTCGCCCGGTCCGCCGTCGGGGGCGCCCGAGACCGAACTCGCGGGCCGGGGTGAGGAGTTCGCCGGATCATCCTCGTCGTTGTTCTCCGTGACCCCGGGTATGGACATCCAGGGTGGCGCCGAGCCGCCGCCGATCAGCGTGCCGGCGAGTACGACGGCGCAGCAGGCGCAGGTGCCCGCCAGGACCCAGCCGACCCGTCGCCGGCGCGTACGCCGCGGCGCGGCCGTGTCGTCGTGCGTCACAGGCGGCTGCGGTTCCGGCTCCCGCTCGATCGTGGGGATGACCTCGGTGTCGGCCTCGGGCGCGTCAGCGGTCTCAGCGGTCTCGGTGGCTGCGGGCTCCCCGCTCTCCCCGCCCCGTACAGTCGCCTCGGCCGCCATCCCGGCGACCACCCGCTCCAGCCGGCCGAGCCGGTCTCTCAGATCCGACGCGTCGTCGTCGTGGCGGGTGTCCGCCCCCTCGGCATCGGTGTCTGCCCGGTGCTCTTCCACAACCGCCCCGCTCAGTGCGTCCCAGTCGTACGACGGATAACCAGCTTCGGCGATGAGACTAGTACGACTGCGCGACGGGCCACGGCCGCACGTAGACGAGAACCGGCCTCCCCGACGGCCGGGGGCACAGCGTTACGCCCCCGGCCTCCCCCGAAAGCCCCCCGCCGAACGCGGATCGGGGCTGCGCAGCGCGTCGATCGCGATGCGGGCCGTCGTGCCGATCACGGCGTCCGCCGCGGGCAGGGCGGCGGCCGGGCTGGCCGCGCGGGTGAAGATCGCGACGGCGTAACGGCCGTGGTCCGGGTACTCGATGACGCCGACCTCGTTACGGAGGGTGGGCGCGCTGCCGGTCTTGCCGGCCACGTGCACCTCGTCGAAGGGGAAGCCCGACGCCAGCCGGTGGGGCCACACCTGGAGACCGAGCAGCCGGCGGACAGCCGCGCTGTGCTCGGGGGTGCATGCCTCATCGCGCCAGATCGCCCCGAGCAGCCGGGTCATGTCGCGCGGGGTGCTGCGGTTGGTGCGCGCGGGGTCCAGGGCGCGCAGGCGCGCGAGGACCTGGGGGTCGGCCAGGGCCTGCGGGCCGCCGTGTCCGGCGTCCTCCCTGATGGTGGTGATGAACTCGCCGAAGGTCTGGACGGCGTGCGTACGCGTGAGACCCAGCCGTTCGGTGGTCTCGTTCACGGCGTCGAGGCCGACGCGCGCCAGCAGCAGTTCGGCGGCGGTGTTGTCGCTGACGGCCATCATCAGATAGGCCGCGTCGCGCAGGGACACGCGGGCCGGATCGAGCATGGCGGACAGCCCCGTCGGCCCGGGGGTACGGCCGCCGGCCGGGGACTCGACCTGGTCGGTCAGGGCCAGGCGCCCGGCCTCGGCGTGCTGGTGGAGCGCGACGAGCAGACAGAGTTTGTGGACGCTCGCGGTGACCACCGGCTGGTCGGCGCCCACCTCGATCTGGGCGGCGGAGTCGATGTCCACGGCGTGCAGCCAGCCGGTGACGCCGGCCGCGGCGAACGCGGCGCGGATGCGGTCCCGCGGATGGTTGCGGGTGGTGGGCTCGGTCATATCCAGTACTCCGCCGTCGGGCGCAGATGCAGCGGGCCGGGGGCTACGCCGGGGCCGGGCGCCGCGGTACGGCCCAGGGCGTCGGTGACGGTGTCGGCGAAGGCCCGTACGGCGGCGTCGCCCCGCCCCCGTGGCCAGGCCGCCGAGTGACGCCAGGCCAGCGGCGCGCCGCTCAGCGGGCGCCAGACCAGGTCCGGATCCCCGGCGTGGTGGGCGTCGCGCGGCCCGAAGGCGATGGCCCGGCTCGACAGGAGCAGGCCGCGGATGAAGCTGGGACCCTGACCGTGCCGGACAGCCGCGGGGGTGTAGCCGTGCCGGGCGCAAGTGGTCAGGAGTTCGTCGTGGACGGCCGGGGCGTGGGCGCGGGGGAAGAGGATCAGGTCGTACCCGGTGAGCGCGGCGAGCGGGACCGTTTCGAGGCGCGCCTCGGCGGCGTCGTGCGGCAGCAGGACGCCCAACTCGTGGCGCAGGACGGGGCCGAGCTCCAGCCCGGACACGTCGCAGGGGTGGTGGATGAGGCCGACGTCCAGGTCGTGCGAGGCGAGTCGGGCGAGCTGCTCGGCGGTCGGCAGCTCGTGCAGTTCCAGCTCCACTCCGCTCTCACGCTCCTGGAATCCGGCCAGGATCGCGGCCACGGTCCCGCCGGTGATGTCGGGCGGCAGGGCGGCGCGCAGCAGCCCGCTGTGACCGTCCTGGATCCGGCGGGCCGTGGCCATCAGTGCCTCGGAGTGGGCCAGCAGCCGGCGTGCCTCGTCCAGCAGGAGGGTGCCTCCCTTGGTGATCGTCACCTGTCTGCTGGAGCGTTCGAAGAGGCGTACACCCAACTCCCGCTCCAGGCGCTGGATGCGCTGCGACAAGGGTGGCTGGGCCACGCCGAGACGCTGGGCCGCGCGGCCGAAATGTAACTCTTCAGCAACAGCCACAAAGCACTGGAGATGGCGTATCAGGTCCACGAGCAGCAATCATACCGATTATTGATCGATCCATGAGCGATATCTGTCTTGGACGTGACCGCGCGGGCGTTGTTCTCCTCGGGCGAAGGAGTACGGAACGCCCGAACCGTGCTCCGCAGCGCTCCACGGAAAGGAAACCCGGCACCACATGTCCAGCACCCTCCCTCGCCGTACCGCACTCGCCGCACTCACCGGCCTCGTGACCGTCCCGCTCATCGGCTGCGGCACGAGCAAGGCCGACGAGGCGAAGTCGAGCCCCCGCCCGTCCAGCCCCACCCCCGGCGCCGACTCCGGCTCCGACTCGGGGCTCAAGCGCGCGTTCGCCGGTCTGGAGCGGAAGTTCGACGCCCGGCTCGGTGTCTACGCGATCGACACCGGCTCCGGCCGGTCCATCACCCACCGGCCCGACGAGCGCTTCGCGTTCGCCTCCACCTGCAAGGCGCTGCTCGCCGCCGTCATGCTGGAGAAGAACTCCCTCAGGCAGCTCGACCGGCTCGTACGGTACGACCGCGACGATCTCGCCGGCGCCGGGTACTCGCCGATCACCGAGAAGCACCTCGACACGGGCCTCACCCTGCGCGAGCTGTGCGACGCCACCGTCCGCTACAGCGACAACGGGGCCGCCAACCTTCTCTTCCACGAGATCGGGGGCCCCAAGAGGCTCGAAGCCGCCCTCGTCTCGATCGGCGACCGCGTCACCCGCTGCGACCGTTACGAGGACGCGCTCAGCGAAGCCCTCCCCGGCGACCTCCGCGACACGAGCACGCCCCGCGCGCTGGCCACCGATCTGCGTACGTACGTCCTCGGCGACAGGCTCCCGGCCGACAAGCGGGACGTGCTGACGGACTGGCTCAAGCGCAACACCACCGGCGACAAGGTCATCCGGGCCGGCGCCCCGGCGGGCTGGGTGGTCGGCGACAAGACCGGGACCGGCGGTTACGGCACCCGTAACGACATCGCGATCGTGTGGCCGCCCAAGGCCGCCCCGATCGCCATCGCGGTCATGTCCCGCCGTGACGAGAAGGACGCCGAGCCCGACGACGCCCTCCTCGCGGGCGCCGCGAAGGTGACGCTCGACGCGTTCGCCTGACCGCGCGTCACGCGGTCGCGGACACGCGGCCCAACGCGGCGAGTTGGCGCGCCTCGGTCGATTCGATCCGTTCCGCCTGCGCCTTCGTGATCACGTCGCACACCCAGTCCCAGTGCAGCGCCACGAGGTCCCCGGGGGCGAGGCCCGGGATCAGCGAGCGGCCCCCCGTCGACCAGCGCACGGACTCCTGGCGGGGCTGTCCCGGGATCAGGGCCGTACCCGTCCAGGTCAGCGGGCGGGACTCGACCGTCGCCGACTCGCCCGCGACCGAGTGGACCACGCCCGTTCGGATACGGCACCGGTCGAGGACGGACAGCGCCGTCGGTCGGCCGGAGGAGCGCAGCAAGCCGGCCCAGGGGTAGACGTCGAAGACCTGGAAGCTGTGGTGGGCGAGCGCGTGGTCGGCCGCCTCGCGCCAGGTGCCGCCGAGCTGGCCGCGGAAGCGGTCGCGCATCCGGGCCAGCAGGGCGGCCGGGTCGGCCCGGTCCAGGAGGTCGTTGCCGATCCAGTAGGCCTCGACGACGCGCTCGTCGAGCGGGTCGTCGAGCCCGGCCGTCTCGGCGAGGAATTCGAGATAGCACCAGGCGCCCTCGAACTGGCGCGCGCCCCGCTCGATGCCCTCGGTGTCGGCGGGGCGCAGCAGCGCGGCGGAGTCCGCCGGGCCGCAGTAGCCGAGTTCGTTGGGCGGGTAGGCGTACCGCGCGAAGAGAACCGCGCCGCGCTCACTCACTGCGTCTCACTCATTCAGCAGATCCTCGGGAGCTGTTCGCCGACGGGGAGAGGCACCACCCGCGAGCCGCCGAGCCCGGTCCTGGCCACCACCATGCCGGGGTGGTCGGGTACGCAGGTGCCGATGCGGCGCGCGCCGCGCCCCAGGGGATGCGCCTGGAGGGCCGCCAGGACCTCGTCGGAGCGGTCGGCGGGGACGATCGCGATCAGTTTGCCCTCGTTCGCCACCTGGAGCGGGTCGAGTCCGAGCAGGCTGCACGCGTCGCGCACCGTGTCCGGTACGGGCAGGTCCCGCTCGATCAGTTCGACGCCGACCCCCGACGCGGTGGCGATCTCGTTCAGCGAGGCGGCGACACCGCCGCGGGTGGGGTCGCGCAGTACGTGGATGTCGGCGCCGGTGGCGAGCATCGCCGCGACGAGGCCGTGCAGGGGCGCGGTGTCGCTCTCGACCGTCGTACCGAAGTCCAGGCCGTCCCGGCAGCTCATCACCGCGACCCCGTGCACTCCGATGTCGCCGCTGATCAGCACGGCGTCGCCGGGGGCCGCGCGGCGCGGGCCGATGTCGACGCCGGCGGGGATCACTCCGATCCCCGAGGTGTTGACGTAGACGCCGTCCCCACTGCCGCTGTCGACGACCTTGGTGTCGCCGGTGACCAGCCGGACTCCCGCGGCCCGCGCCGCCGCGCCCATGTCCTGGGCGACGCGGCCGAGGTCGGTGAGCGCGGTGCCCTCCTGGAGGATGAAGGCGGATGACATGAACAGCGGTGTCGCGCCGGACATCGCCAGGTCGTTGACGGTTCCGTTGACGGCGAGGTCCCCGATGGAGCCGCCGGGGAAGAACATCGGCCGCACGACGTACGAGTCGGTGGAGAAGGCGAGCCGGGTGCCGTCGCCGACGGTGAGGACGGCGGAGTCGCCCAGTTCGGGCGCGGCAGCGTCGCCGTACGCGGGGAGGAACAGGTGCTCGACCAGTTCGGCGGACATCGCCCCGCCACCGCCGTGGCCCATGACGACGGTCGGGGTCGCGCGCAGGGGGACGGGGCAGGTCCAGCTCTCGAAGTCGAGACCGTTGCCCGCGGGGGCGCTCGCCGGGGCGGGTACGGGGGGTGTCGTCCGGGTCTCAGTCACTTCGCATCGACCAGTTCCAGGCGGCGGTAGGTGAAGTAGGCGGCGCACGCGCCCTCTGAGGACACCATCGTGGCGCCCAGCGGATTCCTCGGGGTGCACTCCTTGCCGAAGGCGGCGCACTCGTGGGGCTTGATCAGCCCCTGGAGCACGTCGCCCGAGCGGCACAGCGCCGACTCGGCGGTGCGGATGCCGGTCACGTCGAATCTGCGCTCGGCGTCGAACTCCGCGTACTTCTCGGACAGTTGCCAGCCGCTGCCCGGGATCATGCCGATGCCGCGCCAGGTCCGGTCGGTGACCTCGAAGACGTCGCGCAGCATCTCCATGGCGGGGATGTTGCCCTCGTCGCGTACGGCGCGGGGGTAGGCGTTCTCCAGCTCGTGGCGGCCCTGTTCGAGCTGGAGGATCGTGCGGCGTACGCCTTCGAGGATGTCGAGCGGCTCGAATCCCGTGACGACGATGGGTACTTGGTACTTCTCCGCCAGCGGCGGGTACTCGGCGGTGCCCATGACGCTGCACACGTGCCCGGCGGCGAGGAACGCCTGTACCCGGCAGGTGGGTGACTCCATGATGGCGGCGATGGCGGGCGGTACGAGCACGTGCGAGACGAGCAGCGAGAAGTTCCGTACGCCGAGCCGACGGGCCTGATGGACCGTCATGGCGTTGGCGGGGGCCGTCGTCTCGAAGCCGATGCCGAAGAAGACGACTTCCTTGTCCGGGTTGTCACGGGCCAGTTTCAGCGCGTCGAGCGGGGAGTACACGACCCGTACGTCGCCGCCCGCGCTCTTCACCGAGAACAGGTCCTGGCTGCTGCCCGGCACCCGCAGCATGTCGCCGAAGGAGCAGAAGATGACGCCGGGTCGGGCGGCGATCGCCAGCGCGCGGTCGATGATCTCCAGCGGGGTCACACAGACCGGGCAGCCGGGTCCGTGGATCATCTCCACGCCGTCGGGCAGCAGTTGGTCGATGCCGTGCCGGATGATCGAGTGGGTCTGGCCGCCGCAGACCTCCATCATCGCCCAGGGGCGGGTGGTGACGGCGTGGATCTGGTCGACCAGGCGCTTGGCGAGATCGGGGTCGCTGAACTCGTCGAGGTATTTCACTTAACCGGTGCCTTCCGCTGATTCCCGCTGTCTGGCGGCCAGTTCGAAGCCGTCGCCGAACTCCTCCTCCAGGAGCCCGAGTTGTTCGAAGTTCGCCAGCGTGCGCAGGGCCGACTCCTCGTCGAGCCGCTGGATGGCGAAGCCGACATGGACGACGACGTACTCGCCGATCTCCGCGTCGGGGATGTACTGGAGGCAGACCTCCTTACGTACGCCGCCGAAGTCGACCTGGGCCATCAGGGCGCCGTCGACCTCGGCGGTACTGAGCACCCGCCCGGGGACTGCCAGACACATGGTGCCTCCTCCTTCTCTCTTGACGCGGTGATGGATGGGTTGATGGACGGAGTGCTCCGGCGCGGGATCAGCCGGACGCCGCGACCAGCAGTTGGCCCAGTGCGATGCCGCCGTCGTTGGGCGGCAGCAGCCGGGGCCGCAGCACGGTGAAGTCCTTCGCCCTCAGGGTCCGTTGGGTCTCTTCGAGCAGGACGGCGTTCTGGAAGACCCCGCCGCCGAGAGCCACCACGCCGAGCCCGGTGCGGTGCCGGAACAGCTCCGCGAGGTCGACGGTGAGGGCCGCGACGGCAGCGTGGAAGCGCGCGGCGATCAGCTCGGGCGGGACGCCCGCGCGTACGTCGGCGACCACGGCGCGGATCACCGGCGCGGCGTCGGCGACCACCGGTTCCCCGATGTCGCGGCCCGCCAGGACCCCGAAGTCGTACGGCGTTCCCGAGGTCTCCCCCGATGCCGACCGGGCCAGGCCCTCCAGCGCGATGGCCGCCTCCGCCTCGTACGCCACCTCGTGCCGTACGCCCGCCAGTGAGGCCACCGCGTCGAAGAGCCGGCCCATGCTCGACGTCGGCACGCAGCCGAAGTCAGTCGCGAACTGGTGCGCCAGTACGTCGCGTTCCTTGGCCGGGCAGGCGGCCACGGCGGGCAGCTTCTCGTCCCAGGGGATCTTGGCGGCGTGCAGTTGGGCGAGCGCCATCCGGTACGGCCGCAGCACGCTCGCGTCACCGCCCGCGAGGGGGACGTACGCCAAGTGGGCCGCCCTGCGGTAGGACTTGTAGTCGGCGATCAGTGTCTCGCCGCCCCACACCGCGCCGTCGGGGCCGTGGCCGGTCCCGTCGTACGCGAAGCCGATGACCCGCTCGCCGGGGTCGACGCCGTGCTCGCCCAGCACGGCCGCGATGTGCGCGTGGTGGTGCTGCACGGTGCGCACGGCACGGCCGTTGGCGTGCGCGCGGGCCCAGGCGCCGGAGCGGTAGCCGGGGTGGGCGTCGGCCACGAGCTGTTCCGGTTCGACGCCGGTCAGCAGCGCGAGTCGATCCGCCGTGCGGGTCAGCGCGTCGACGGTGGAGAGGTCGTCCATGTCGCCGATGTGCTGGCTGACCCAGGCGTAGCCGCCCTCGCCGAGCGCGCAGGTGTTCTTCAGGTCGGCGCCGGCGGCGAGCAGTGGCGGGATGTCGAAGGGCAGGGCGAGGGGCAGTGGCGCGTACCCGCGTGACCTGCGCAGGGGCAGTTCGGCGCCGGCGACGAAGCGGCTGACCGAGTCGTCGCACGGCACCTGGATGGGGCGGTCGTGCCGCAGCCAGGCGTCGGCCAGCGGGGCGAGTTCGGTCAGCGCCGACGCGTCGTCGGTGACGATCGGCTCGCCGGACCGGTTGCCGGATGTCATGACCAGGGCGTCGGGACCGGGGGTGTCGTCACCGATGCCGAAGAGGAGGACGTGCAGCGGGGTGTACGGGAGCAGCACGCCGAGGTCCGGGTTGCCGGGCGCCACGGTGGCGGCGACGCCCGTCCCGGCGGCCGGGGTACGGCGTGGCAGCAGCACGATCGGCTTCCGGCCGCCGCCGAGGAGGGCCCGCTCGTCGTCGTCGAGTGTCACCAGTCCCTCGGCGACGTCGAGGTCCTTGACCATGACGGCGAAGGGCTTGCCACCGCGCTGCTTGCGGCGCCGGAGTTCGGTGACCGCGGTCTCGTCGCGGGCGTCGCACGCGAGGTGGTAGCCGCCCAGTCCCTTGATCGCGACGATCTTTCCCTCGGCGAGCAACTGCCGTGCGGCGCGCAGCGCTTGGTCGCCGCGGCCGAGCGTCTCGCCCTGCCCGCCGACGAGTTCGAGACGGGGGCCGCAGGCGTGGCAGGCGATCGGCTGGGCGTGGAAGCGCCGGTCGCGGGGGTCGTCGTACTCCGCGCGGCAGTCGTCGCACATGTCGAACGCCGCCATCGTCGTCGCCGCGCGGTCGTAGGGCATGCCGGTGACGATGGTGAAGCGCGGGCCGCAGTGGGTGCAGGTGATGAAGGGGTGGCGGTGGCGCCGGTCGGCCGGGTCGCGCAGTTCGGCCAGACAGTCCCGGCAGGTCGCGGTGTCGGGCGAGACCAGGGTGCGTACCCGGTCCGACGCGCTGGAGGCGGCGATGACGAACTCCGCTCCCCCGGTGGGTGGTTGCTCCGTCACGGCCACGGACTCCACGACCGCGAGCGGGGGCGGGTCGGCCTGCAGCCTGCGGCCGAACTCCGCGACCGCGTCGGCGTCGCCCTCCACCTCGGCCACCACGCCGGAGCCGGTGTTGGACACCGAGCCGGTGAGCGCGAGTTCGGCGGCGGTGACATAGACGAACGGGCGGAATCCCACGCCCTGGACGACACCGCGAACCTCGAACCGGCGGCGTACGCGCGGCTGTTCGGCGTCTTCCGTCTCACGGGCGCCGCTGCCCATCATCTCCAGGCCCGACAGCGCCTCCGCCGCCTTCGTCTCGTCGATGATCTCCATCGCGAAGCCCATGTGCAGCAGCACCCAGTCACCGGCGGCCGGGGGTGCGTCGAGCATGCCGACGTTGATACGGCGCCGGGCGCCCTCCACGTCGACGAGGGCGAGCTGGTCCGCGTACCCCTCGACGATCTCCACCACTCGCCCAGGGATACCGAGACACATGATCAGGACCTCCGGGTCCGGGCGGGTGCGGGTGCGCGTTCTGGAGTGGGTGCGGGTCCGGCCGCCGAGAGCCGCCGGACCAGCGCCCGCACCTCCGCCACCGCTTCGGGTACGGCGGCGGCGACGGCCTCGGTGAGGCCGATGCCCTCCTCGACGTCGGCGGGGGTGCACCCCACAACGTGGGTCAGCGGAAGCGTACCGCCCAGTTGGCCCAGATTTGCCAGGACAGATACCGGATTCATGCCGTGTGCGTCGAATTCACCCGCTCCGAGGTCGTCCGCTCCGACCTCCAGCACCGTCAGCTCACCGGGTGCGCCGCCGCCCGGGTAGGCGTCGACCAGCACCAGCGCGTCGTACCCGTCGAGCAGGTCGTACGCGAGGTGCATGCCCCGGATGCCGTAGTCGACGACCCGGACGCCGCCCGGGAGCGGCGGACCGGGGTCGGTGGCGAGCCGGCGTACGACCTCGGGGCCGAAACCGTCGTCGCCGAGGAAGAGATTGCCGATGCCGGCAACGAGCACGGCTCTGGTCACGTCAGGTCAGTTCCCGCCGGACCGGAGGTTCGGCGAGTCCGGGTCGATGGGCTTCTCGGGCTTGACGGAGGTGTCCGACCTCTTGTCGGAGCGGCCGGCGGGCCGCTCGGCCGGGCCGCCGGAGGGCCGGTCCGAGCCGGTGTCGCGCGACCCCTTCGGGCCCCGCTCCTCCTGTGGTTCTTCGTCGTGGCGTCCACGTGCCGTGTCAGTCATGGGATGTTCCTCTCACTCGTGCGACGCGCTCACATCGAGCGCATGCGGACGTATCGGCGGATGTCGGGGATCGAACGCACGCCGACGGCGACGGCGACGACCGCCATGGCCGCGGCGGCACCTGCGGTGACCATTCCGAGGATTCTCACGAGGGGGTCTCCTTCCGGTGTTCGGGTGATTGGGGCGTTTCGGAGGCGCCGGGAGTGCCGGGGGTGCCGGGGACATCGGTGAGGTCGGGCAGGGGTTCGAGTTCGTCGGGGGCGAAGTAGAAGTAGCGGCCGTACCAGTCGTGCATGTCGGCCGCCGGGTCGTCGACCAGGACGAGGGCGACGTGTACGCCGCCGTCTACGTCCGACAGGACGGCGGTCACGCGCGCCACCTGACCGGCGAAGAAGAGGTCCTGCGCGTCGGCGCGGCGTGACGGGTGGACGCGGACGAGGCTGCCCTTGGCGACGGCGACCCCCTCGATCATGACGGCGTCGGAGCCGGGCGACACGGCGGCGTCGGCCGCCGGGTCCCACCAGGGCGCGCCGCCGGTGTCGAACGCGGCCGGCTCGGCGTCCCGCAGATCGCCGACGGCGCTTGCGGCGGGCCCGGGACGGGGGCCGTGAGGGTCGCGGAGAAGGCCGTGGAGCTGCTGGAGGTCGCCCGGCGACATCTTGTCGCAGCGGTCGATGATCTCGCGGGCGCGGGGGTCGGTGGCCCGCGCCTCCGCCTTCTCCTCCTCCGTCATGGTCATCACCCGGAGGGTGAGGATCTCGTCGATCTCGGTGGAGTCGAACAGCGCGCCGGGGCTCTGTTCGGCGATCTCCGGGTGGTCGTAGAGGATGATCGGCGCGCCGAGCACCGTGTCCGTGGAGCCCTTCGCGCCGGCCAGCACCGGCCAGCACCTGCGCTGTTCGCACCGGGCGGCTGCGGGGGCCGCCTCGTCCGGGGGCTCGCGCAGGGAGAGGAAGCCGGCGCCGTGGGCCTGGAGGAGCAGGTGGGTGCCGATCAGGGAGGCGCGGATCGCGGCGTCCTTGTCGGTGGCGGTTCCCGCGTGCTCGTTGTCGACCGACACCGACAGCCGCAGGAAGCCGTCGTCCCGTGTCGTACGGGTACGGACGCGGGCCGTCAGCGGTTCGCGGCGCCGTACGACGCGGCCGACCGTGACACCGGCCGCGTCCGTCAGCGGCTCGGTCTCCTCGCCGCCGGGGACGGTCCGCAGTTCGTCGGTCGCCCCGTCCTCGCCGCTCAACGGGACCGCACCCAGGTCGAGTTCGCACTCGACCGCCTCGTCCCAGCTCAGGACGGACACACCGGCGACGTCGAGTCCGGCGACGGGGGTGTGGCCGCCGTCCTCGTCCAGCCGCTGCACCTCGCGCACCTGGAGCTGGAGGAACCGGAGGCGAACGGTCACCTGGGGCACGTCGGCCGACGGTTCGTCGGAGATCTGGAGCAGGGTCTGCATCGCCATGCCCGGGTCCTCGGCGAAGCTCCCGGGCGCCGCGTGGGGCGGGCCGAGGACGCCGAACTGCCAGCGGGACTGGTTCTTGTGGGAGCTGGCGCGGTACGGGTACAGCAAGTACCCCTCGTACAGCACCGCGTCGGCGATCGTACGGACATGGTCGAGGCCCACGGGGGGCGCGGGCGTCACCGGGGTCATGTGACCACCTCACCGATCTCGTCAGCGGCGGCCCGCGCCCGCGCGTCCGCCAGTACCGTGGTCACCGTCTCGTCCCAGCTGATCAGCCCGCGCCGCTCCCGGAAGTCGGCGAAGCGGGCGAGGACGTCGTGATCGAGCCTGATCCAGCCGGAGTTGGGGAAATGGGCCGCGATCATCTGCCGCCACACCGCGACGGGTAGCTGATAGCGCGCCTCGCAGTCCCAGGGCACCTGCCGTACGCCGAAGCCCGAACCGCCGCCGCTCCCACCGCCCTTGGTGAAGACGGTGCCCGAGAAGAGCAGGCTGATCGGCACCGTCCCGTCGCCGAGCGCGTGCAGATAGCGGGAGCCGATGACGTCGAAGTCGTAGGTGCAGGGCAGTGCGAGGTCGACCTCGGTGGATCCGGTGAAGCCCTGGACGGTCGTGTGGCACTGCATCCACTGGAACGGCCGCAGGGTGTCCGACCACCTCTCGCGCTCCCCGAACAGCCCGCGCAGGGAATCCTGTTCGGCCGGTCCGTAGTGGCGGCGCTGCGGTTCGATACGGACCTGGCAGCGCAGCACCATCGCGTGGATCCGCTCGTCCGTACCGTCCTCGATCCGCAGCCGCGCGGTCAGTTGGGGAGCGGCGGAGTACGGCTCGGCGACGATGTCGCGTACGGAGAACTCCAGGCCGGGACCGGGGGCAGCGGCGCCGCTCACGAGGGACCACCCGAGGTGGGCGCGGGCCGGCTGCGGGCCTGTACATGCTCGAAGAAGGCGTCCATCGCGGCGTGCGCCTCCCGGCCGCCGTCGAAGCCGCGCCACAACGTCCGCAGCCGGCCGACCAGTTCGTAGCACGCGTCGATCGGGACCAGATGGCAGGAGGCGGCGATCTCGCGACCGCCGCCTCCGCCGCCCGTGTCGGTGCGGCGTACGAGCAGTGCCTCGACGTCCGGCCGCAGCACGGCCAGTTCGGGGCTGGCCTCCACGATGGTCGACCACGCGTCGAGGGGCAGTTCGGACTCGGTGGCCCCGGCCGGGCCGGGGTAGAAGGCGATGGTGCGGTCCTGCGCGGAGTTGCGGAACAGGAACGCCAGACCCACCGGGATCTGCAGTTCGTCCCAGGTGCGCGCGTCCAGCGGGAGCCCGTCGAAACGCAGGTACCGGTCGGGGACGGCGCGGTAGCGCAGTTGCGCGCCGTCGTCGGTGAAGAGCAGATAGCAGGCGCGGCAGCCGCACATCAGGCTGCGGCTCTCCAGATTCACCACGTGCTGGTGTTCCTCGCCGATCGGCGTGGCGCACATCTCGCACCGCTCGCCGGCGACCGGCTCGGGCCGGTTGCGGCTGACCCGCAGCAGCGCGGCGACCGGGGACGCGGCGCGCCCCCGGGGCACGGCGCGGCCGGTGGGCGCGCTCATGTCGCGACCACGTGCGTGGCCGGTACGGCGACGGAGACCGACGCCCCGTCCGCGAGCAGCGGCAGCGGGTCCAGATGCGCCCCGTCGGCCTCCGGGTCGAGACAGGCACCGGCCCGTCGTACGTCGTAGTGCGCGCGGCAGGCGGCGCAGCGCAGCACCCCGTCGCCCGAGCCGCCGCCCAGGCGCCGGGCCAGCGTGGCGCCCTCCATCGGGCGTTCGCACCGGGCGCAGCGGTCGCGGAAGGCGAACAGGTCGGGGCCGATCCGGCAGGCCACGACCGGCAGTCCCCCGGCGGTGAGGCGCGCCACGCCGCCGGGCTCCAGGGTGAGCAGGTCGGGTACCGGCTCCCAGGTGGCGCCGGAGTCCTGACCGCCCGCGCCGTGGAGGGGATCCGCGTCGTGCAGCCGGGCGAAGAGCGCGTCCACCGGTACGAGGGGGCCCGCGGCCTCGGCGGCGTTCCGCTCGGCGGACTCGACCTCGATGGTGGTGATCTCCGGCGCCGCCGCCTCGACCGCGCCCTGTACGGCGAGTTCGAGGGTGGCGGAGGAGGACGGGCAGCCGTCACAACTGCCCAGCAGCCGTAGCCGTACGACGCCTTCGTCCGTGACACCCAGCAACTCGACGTCGCCGCCGTGCGAGCCGAGATACGGCCGCACGCTCTCCAGCGCGTTCTCGACGCGCGTCGTCACGCTGTACGGGTGCAGTCCGTGCACCAGCAGCACGCTCGCCACCAGGTCGTCGGCGGCGAGGGCGGCCAGCAACTCGTCGTCCAGCCGCCCCTGTTCATGGACGAGGTCGAGGAGGCGTTCCAGGCCGGCGCCGTAGAAGTCGGTGACGAGCCGCACCAGTTCCTCGCTGCGCTCGCGGGCGACGACGCCGCCGGCCGCGCTGGCGGCGATCAGGGTGTCGATACGCTCCCCGGTCGCCCGCCACTCGTCGGTCACCGGGCCGGTCACTTCGGGAGCCTCGGTCGTCCGGGGAGCCTCGGGCACGTCACTCACTGCCCGCGGACTGCGTGGGCGAGTGCAGCAGCTCCAGCTTCTTGCCCTCACCGAGATACATGTGCACGCCGCAGGGCAGACAGGGGTCGAAGCTGCGGACCGTGCGCATGATGTCGATGCCCTTGAAGTTCTCCCGGTCGTTCTCCTCGAAGATCGGCTGGCCCTGCACCGCGTCCTCGTAGGGCCCCGGTGTCCCGTAGGTGTCGCGCGGGCTCGCGTTCCACGGGGTCGGCGGGTACGGGTGGTAGTTGGCGATCTTGCCGTCCTTGATCACCATGTGGTGCGAGAGCACACCGCGTACGGCCTCGGTGAAGCCGCAGCCGACGGCCTCCTCCGGGACCTCGAACTTCTCCCACGTCTTGGTGCGGCCGGCCCGGATCTCCACGAGGGCCTTCTCGGCGAAGTGCAGGGCGCAGGCCGCCGCGTACGCCTGGAAGTAGGTCCGCGCGCGGTTGCGCTCGATCGTGTTGCTCCAGCGCGGGACGTGCCACTCCAGCTCGACCGGGCCCTTCAGCGCGGTCTTGGGGAGGTTGATCTTCACGCTCTTGCCGGTGGCCTGGATGTAGCCGATGTCGACCAGGCCGGCCAGCGCGGTGACCCAGAGCCGGGCGAGCGGCCCGCCGCCGGTGTCGAGCGCCAGGTAGTCCTTGCCGTCGAACCAGCGCGGCGACATGACCCAGCTGTACTTGTCGCCCAGGTCGCGCTTCTGCGGCTGCGGGTTGGTGTGCTGGTTCCACGGGTGGCGCTTGTCGACCGGGTTGCCGAGGGGGTCGTGGGTCACGAACATCTCCTGCTCGTCCCAGTCGTTGTAGTACGACGAGCCGAGCAGGATGCGGATGCCGAGGTTGATCTTCACCAGGTCGGTGGTGACGAGCTTGCCGTCCACGACGACGCCGGGGGTCACATACATCTTCCGACCCCAGTCGGTCATGTCCTTGTACTCGAAGTTGCAGTGCTCCGGGTCCTGGAAGGAGCCCCAGCAACCCAGCAGGATACGGCGGTTGCCGACCTGCTCGTAGCCGGGCAGCGCCTCGTAGAAGAAGTCGAAGAGGTCGTCGTGCATGGGCACGACCTTCTTCATGAACTCCACGTAGCGCTGGAGACGGGTGATGTAGTCCGTCATGAGCTGGATGGTCGCCACCGTGCCCACCCCGCCGGGGTAGAGCGTGGAGGGGTGCACATGGCGGCCCTCCATGAGGCAGAACATCTCGCGGGTCATCCGGCTGACCTGAAGGGCCTCGCGGTAGAACTCGCCCGTGAAGGGGTTCAGCGACCGCATGATGTCGCCGATGGTCTTGTACCCGTGGTCCGCCGCGTGCGGCGACTCGGTGCGGTTGGCCTGTTCGAGTACGCCGGGATTGGTCTCCGCGACCATTTTCTCGCAGTAGTCGACCCCGACCAGATTCTCCTGGAAGATGTTGTGGTCGAACATGTACTCGGCGGCCTCGCCGAGATTCACGATCCACTCGCCCAGATGCGGCGGCTTCACGCCGTACGCCATGTTCTGCGCGTAACAGGAACAGGTGGCGTGGTTGTCACCGCAGATTCCGCAGATCCGGCTGGTGATGAAGTGGGCGTCGCGCGGGTCCTTGCCCTTCATGAAGACCGAATAGCCGCGGAAGATCGAGCTGGTGCTGTGGCACTCGGCGACGACCTTCTGCTTGAAGTCGATCTTCGTGTAGATACCCAGACTCCCGACGATCCGGGTGATGGGATCCCACGCCATCTCCACCAGTTCGTCTTTGCCCTGGCTCGTCGCCGTCATGAGGCCGCCTCTTCTTTCCGGTTCGCGATGTCGTGGAACGGTGAATTGCCAGGTGATACCCGGTGCTTGCCAGCCGAGTGCCCCATCGGCCGCCGGAGCGGCGGCCGATGGGGCAGTTCGACGGATTTACCAGTTGCGGGTGGCGCCGGTGGTGAGTTCCTTGCCGCGTTTACGCCATTTCGGTTCGCGGTCGAGGGTGTGGGTGGTGATGTGTCGCAGGCGCCGCATCGTGGCCCCGTAGAGGCCGACGGCATTCGTGGAGAGCTTCCCGCCGGGGGGCTCGTCCATGAACGGCATGAATTTGTCGGGGAAGCCGGGCATGGTGCAGCCGATGCAGATGCCGCCGACGTTGGGGCAGCCGCCGATGCCGTTCATCCAGCCGCGCTTGGGCACGTTGCACTTCACCGTCGGGCCCCAGCAGCCGAGCTTCACGATGCACTTGGGCGAGCCGTACTCCGTCGCGAAGTCGCCCTGCTCGTAGTAGCCGGCCCGGTCGCAGCCCTCGTGCACGGTCTGGCCGAACAGCCAGGTCGGGCGCAGTTCGTCGTCGAGGGGGATCATCGGGGCCTGGTCGGTGGCCATGTAGAGCAGATAGGTGAGCGTCTCGGAGAGGTTGTCCGGCTGGATGGGGCAGCCGGGGACGCACACGATGGGGATGCCCGCCTTGGACTTCCAGTCCCAGCCCAGATAGTCCGGTACGCCCATGGCGCCGGTGGGGTTGCCCGCCATGGCGTGGATGCCGCCGTAGGTGGCGCAGGTGCCGACCGCGACGACCGCCGTGGCCTTCGGCGTCAGCCGGTCGAGCCACTCGCTGGTGGTCATGGGCTGGCCGGTCGCCGGGTCGTTGCCGAAGCCCGACCAGTAGCCCTCGTCGTGCAGCTTCTCGTTGGGGATCGAGCCCTCGACGACCAGGACGAACGGCTCCAGTTCGCCGCGGTCCGCCTTGAAGAACCACTCCAGGAAATCGTCGGCGCCGCCGTTGGGGCCGCACTCGAAATCGATCAGCGGCCAGTGCACGGCGATCTGCGGAAGACCGGGCAGCGCGCCGAGCGCGATCTCCTCGATGCTGGGCTGCGTCGCGGCGGTCAGCGCGACCGAGTCCCCGTCACAGCTCAGTCCGGCATTGATCCACAGCACGTGAATCAGTGTGTCCTCGGCTTTTTTCGCCGCTTCTGTCGGCATAGCACCGCTGCCTTCCGGGATTGTCCCACCCGATACCCATGAATCTCATGTGTGTGGCCTCGCTCACATTGCTACCATCTAGGATCTGGCTGAGTGTTCTGTCAACACGAGTTTCGTCCGGGCGGCCCTATCTGTTCCGCCCCGCGAAGCTGAGCCAATTGGGTGACTTGGGGAAGGCCGGCCCGTCGATGCATGAATTGTCGATTACGCAGAGCATTGTCGACGCGGTATGTGAGCGTGCCGCGGGAAGGCCGGTGCACACCGTCAGTGTCCGGGTGGGAATGCTGACCGCGGTGGTCCCGGACTCCATGCGCTTCTGCTTCGATCTGACCACCGCGGGCACGGTCGCGGAAGGCGCGGCACTCGAAATCGAGCAACCTCCGGGAACCGCGCGCTGCCGGGCGTGTTCGGCGGACTTCACCCTGACCGATCTTGTATTGCTGTGTCCGTGCGGGAGCGCCGATGTGGAGATCACGTCGGGCCGGGAACTCCAGATCATCTCCATGAGAGTGGGCTGACCCTATGTGCGGTACGTGCGGTTGCTCGGGCGGAAGCGAGGGGGGCGGCGGGACGCGTGTCGCCGTACCCCACACCCATCCCCACGAGGGCGATCTCGACCACGGTCACGACCACAGCCACGGCCACGGCCCGGCGGTCGCGATCCGCGGGGCGGCCGGCGGCGGCGAGACCATCACCCTCGAACAGCGGGTCCTCGCCAAGAACGAGGATCTGGCCGCCCGTAACCGCGCCTGGCTGGCCGAACAGGGCATCGTGGCGGTGAACCTGATGAGTTCACCCGGCGCCGGCAAGACCACCCTGCTGGAGCGCACCATCCGGGACCTCGCCGGCCGGCGTCCGGTCGCGGTCGTCGAGGGCGACCAGGAGACGATGCTCGACGCCGAGCGGATCAAGCGGGCGGGCAGCACCGTCGTCCAGGTCAACACCGGCGCGGGCTGTCATCTCGACGCGGAGATGATGCGCGACGCGCTCACGACCCTGACGCCGGAGCCCGGATCGCTCGTCCTGGTGGAGAACGTCGGCAATCTGGTCTGCCCCGCTCTCTTCGACCTCGGGGAGCGCAGTCGGGTCGTGATCATCTCGGTCACCGAGGGCACGGACAAGCCGCTCAAGTACCCGTACATGTTCGCCGCGGCGGACCTGGTGATCATCAACAAGGTCGACCTGCTGCCGTACGTCGACTTCGACATGGCCCGCTGCGAGGAGTACGCCCGCTCGGTCAACCCGGGCCTGCGCCTGCTGGCCGTGTCTGCGACGACCGGCGAGGGGATGCGGGCCTGGTACGACTGGGTGGCCGAGCAGTACTGAGCGGTGGCACGCCCGCTGCGTGTCCTGGTGGCCGTACGCGGCTATCTGGCCCGGACGACGACCTCCGTCAGGGACAGCGGGTTGGTGGCCGACGCCAGTTGGACGCGTACGTAGCGGCCCCGTGCTCCGTCGAGTTCGACGTTTGTCGGGCGGCCCGCCTGGTCCTTCAGGTGGACGGCGGTCACGCCCGGTGCGGTGCGGGTCTCCTCCAGGGAGTCGGAGGTGAAGGGGGTGTCGGAGACCAGCACCCAGTAGTCGGCCAGGCGTTCGGCGCAGCAGTCGGTGCGGTTGAAGATCTCGACGGTGTCGATGGCGCGGGACGCCTCCAGATCGACCTGCCACCACGCCTCACGGGAGGGTTCGGCGGTGTGGGTCGTGGTGTTGTCGCGGAGGTAGTCCCCCGCGGTGTCGCCGTCCACCGCGCGGCTCGCGACTCCGTCCCAGGCCGTGCTCGACTGGGTCGCCGTTCTGCCGCGTGCCACGTTGGGCAGCACGACCTCGGTGCGGCTGGTGAGTTGAAGGATCTTCCCTCCACCGCCGGTGACGACGGCTTCCAGTGCGGCCGGGCCGGTCGCGCCGGTCGCCGGTATCGACACGGGGGCCGTCAGGGTGTGGGTGCGGCCTGCTTCCAGGCCGTCAAAACGCTCTCCCCCGCCAGTGGTCCACCCCTCGGGTGTCCGCAGGGTGAGGGTGCCGCGCGCCGCCCGGTGACCGAGGTTCGTCACATGGACCGGTACGTCCGTCACGGTCCCGACCGTGAGCCGGTCCGGCGCCTGGGCCCAGGAGACGACGCTTCCGGCGGGTGCGACGAGCAGCGCGTCGAGGCGTAGCCCGAGATCCTCGCCCGCGTGGGCGGGCCGCGCGAGGGTGAGGGTGACGGGGGTGACCTGGCCGGGTTGTACGGGGAAGGGGCCGACGGCCTCGCGGGTCAGTTCCTCGCCCGTCACCAGCTTCGACCGGGAGCCGACCTGGAGGCGGTAGAGCGCGTCCGGGCGGGCCTCTCCCCGTACCGCCAGTGACACCCTCCCGGCACGGTCGGGGGTGACGTACGCGGTGTGGCGCACGGTGGTCCGCCGGGTGCTGGAGTAGCTGCCGTCGTCGGCGTAGCTGTAGCCCTGCTCGAAGTCCGCGGCGCCGAGCGCCGCCGCTCCGTCGCGGCCCAGAGGGACGGTCCCCTGCGGGATAATCCGCAGCTCGGAGCCCAGTTCGACCTTGATCACGGGAAGCACCTGGTCGCGGGGGGTCGCGGGCAGCGAGACGACGAGGTCGTCTCCGTCGAGGCGCCAGCCGAGTGCCCCAGCCGCCCCGTCCTCGCGGACCTCCCGTACAGCGCTGGCCAGGCCGGGCAGGCGCAGTTCGCCGGTCTCCGGCCAGTCGGTCACGTGCAGGAACAGATCGCGGTCGTTGACCGTCACCTCGCCCCAGGGCTGTCCACCGAGCCGGGTCGCGGAGGCGTCGAGTACGGCGTCCGGGTGGCGGTCGAGCCAGTCGCCCATTCCGCGCAGGACGTCGGCCTCGAACTCGACCACCGAACCGTCGCCGCGCGGGCCGATGTTGAGCAGATAGTTGCCGCCGCGGGCCCGTACGCCGGTGAGTCCGACGACGAGGTCGCGGATCTTGCCGGGCAGGTCGTCGCGGACCTGCCAGCTGCGGTAGCCCCAGGTGTCGTGGTAGATCGACGCGGGGGTCTGCCAGGCGCCGTCGAGTGCGACGGAGGGGATCTCGTTGTCGCCGAGTGTGCGGAAGTCGCCCTTGTTGTTCCATACCCGGCTGTTGACCGCCGCCTTCGGCTGGAGTTCGCGGACGATGCCGGCGAACTCCTCGCTCTGGGTGCCGGTGGGCGACGACATGTCGAACCACACCTCGGCGATGTCGCCGTAGTTGGTCATCAGCTCGCGTATCTGCGCCTTGATCACGGGTTCCATCGAGGCGGGAATCGGATTGTTGTTGTTGCCGTCGAACGCGTGGCCCTGGTGCCAGTCCACCAGGGAGAAGTAGAAGCCGAACTTCAGTCCCTGGCTCCGGCATTCGTCGGCGAGCGCCTTCAGAGGGTCCTTGCCGTAAGGGGTCGCGTCCGTCACGTCGTAATCGGTGGTGGCGGTGTCGAACATGGAGAAGCCGTCGTGGTGCTTGCTGGTGATGACGACGTAACGCATACCGGCCTGCTTGGCGAGCGAGCAGATCTCCGCGGGGTCGAAGCGGTCGGGCCGGAAGCGGGCGGCGACATCCAGATACTCCTCCTCGGAGATGTTCGCCCACATCTGGATCTGCTCGCTGTAACCGGAGGTGACGGGCTTGCCCTGCCAGACGCCGCCCAGTTCGGAGAAGAGACCCCAGTGGATGAACATCCCGAACTGGAGCCGCTGCCAGGCCGCGAGATCCTCGTCGGCGCTGAGATCGATGGCGCCCGGTACGCCGCGGACGGCCGGTCTGTCGGGCCGGTCCGCCGAGGTCGCGACGGCCGCGGGAGGGCTGGTCGCCACCGCCCCGATGGCGAGCAGCAACGCGAGCACGACTCCGATCACCTTGCGCATGGCGACACTCCTCCGCGAGCGATCCCGTGGATACATCCGACCCCGACATCCCAATTGGGCACTTTGCGCCCAACTTTGACCATCGTGCGGGCCAACTCATCGGATGTTAGAGGTCAGTTGGCGCCGCGTCACCCCCTGCGACGCGGCCGGTTCGGTGGCTTCGATCGAATTCGAAAGGAAAACGACTCACTCGCACAGAAAGTGGATAAGAATTCGAATCGAATATCGAACAGCACTGCGATGGCCGCCCATTGGGGTGTCCGGCCGAATCTGACTTTGCATGAGGGGCTGTTCACGAGAGTCGCGGAGTGACACACGGTACGGTCGTTTCAGCTCCCGGTAAGGAGCCCGCCCCGGGAATGGGTACCAGCCAGAACCCAGGGTGCGAATCGATCAAAAGCGGAGATTCGATGCTTGACCAATTTCGCCGAGGTTGGATAGATCCGCCCTCCGGGCAATCGCACGATAGCAGTGCGCCCGGCATTTCCGCAGCCGTTCCCGGTATGCCGACCAATCAGCACAGCCTTCTCGGCCTCGCCGCTTTCGTACAGCTGCACCGGCCCGACTATCTCCGCTACGCACGGGCGAGACTGGTCGACGAGAGCGCGAGCCGGGCCGCCGTCGAGGCGACCCTCGCCGCCGTCGGCGGCCGGTGGGGCGACTTCCTGCGCGGCGCCCGTCCCGCGGCGGACGCCTGGGGGCAGTTGCGCGCGCAGATCCGGGCCGCGAGCCCGCACGTCGTCGGAGCGGACCCGGCCGTCGCCTGGCTGTACGCCGCCCTCCCGCAGGACGCCGCGGACATCGCCTTGTTGCGGTGGCGGCTGTCCATGACGATCGAGGCCGTCGCCGATCTCATGGGCATCGATCCGCCGGCGGTCGCCGCGTCTGTGCTGACGGTCCGGCGAAAGTGCTCGGCCACGGCACTCCGACAACTGGAGCATCGCGCTTCCCGTCCGTGACACGGACCCGACTCCGGGGCGCATCATCACGCCGACACGTGGTGGTGCGCCTTCGGCTGCCCTCCTAGGATGGGCTCGTATTCCCTGGCGAGATCGGGGCTCGAACCGGGAGGAGTCTGTCCCTTGGCGGACAACAGGCGTGTCGATTTATCCGTACCGAGTGCGGCGCGAATGTACGACTGGCTGCTCGGCGGCCATTACAACTACGAAGTCGACCAGAAAGCGTCCGAGCAACTCCTGAAGGTCGCACCCACCACGAAGGAACTGGCCAGGAACAACCGCTGGTTCCTGGAACGCGTGGTGCGGGTCATGGCCGAGGAGCACGGAATTCGGCAGTTCGTCGATTTCGGCTCCGGACTGCCGACGCAGAACAATGTGCATCAGATCGCTCAGGCCGTTGATCCCCGGACACATGTCGTGTACGTCGACGACGACCCCGTCGTTCTCGCCCACGGACAGGCGGTCTTCGACGAGAACGACCAGAGCGTGGTCATCGCGTCGGACATGCTGGAGACGGACCACATCCTGGGGCACACCGACTTCAAGCGGCTCATCGATCTCGATCAGCCGGTCGGTGTTCTCTTCAACTCCGTCCTGCACTGCATTCCCGACTCCGCCGGACCGGCCGAACTCGTCACACGTGTCGTGGACCGCCTGCGGCCCGGCAGCTTCGTGGTGATCTGCCAGTTGGTCAGCGACGACGCCGAGCTGCGCCGCCAGGTGACGGAGATGATGCTGGAACAGACCCACGGCCGATGGGGTCAGGTACGCGAACGGGCCGAGGTGGACCGGTACTTCGACGGTCTGGTGGTCCAGCCGCCAGGACTGGTCGATGTCACGGACTGGCGCCCCGACTCGGAGCTCCAGCAACGGCAGCGCAGCATCGAGTGGACGGAGTACGGCGGGCTGGCCGAGGTCCCGGCGAGCCGGCGGAGCGCGGTCCCTAGACCTCGTACTGCTTGATCGCGTCCAGCAGTATGGCCCGGCTGTCGCGCCAGGAGGCCGCCGCCTCGTGGCTCAGGCGCAGCATCAGCTCGACGCGCCGTTCCACGTCGTCCGGCTTGACGTAGTACGTCGCGTCGTCGTCCCCCTCGACATACACCATGGCGGGTGGCCCGAGGGGGGCGAAGCGCAGATGCGCCATGGAGCCGTGGTTGGACACGACGCTGCTGCTCAGCGGCACGAACTGGATGGTGACACCGGGCCGGTCGCTGTATTCGAGGAGCTTGCGCAGCTGCTCGGCCATGGTCTGCCGGGTGCCGACCTGGCGGAGCAGCACCGACTGGTCCAGCAGGAACTTCCCCTTGGGCGGGTCGGGCTGCTCGAAGAACCGCCGCTGCCGCTCCTCGCGCAGCGCGAGGCGCTGCTCCACCTGGTCGCCCTCACAGACGCGCAGGCCGTCGCTGATGATCTGGCGCGCGTACGCGGGGGTCTGGAGGAGGCCGGGTGCGATCCGGGCCTCGTAGGCGCAGAAGTACACGGCGTCGGACTCCAGCGCGATCAGCCGCTGCATCCACGAGGCCGCGTAGTCCGAGTAGCGGTCGAACCATTCGGGTTCCAGCGCGCGGCGGGCGAGATGCCTCAGATCGGCGCGCTCGGCCGCGTTCGCCCCGTACTTGGTGGCGAGGATCTCGACGTCCCGCAGATCGGGCGGGCTCAGCGCCCGTTCGAGCCGGCTCACCTTGGAAACAGAGGCGTTGATCAATTTCGCCGAGTGGGTGGCGGTGAGATCGTGGGCCTCACGCATTCTGCGCAGTTGCGTGCCGAGCACGATACCGGCCGCTGTCGGATTGAGACTCGTTTGACGAACGGGGCCGAAAAGCGGGACCGGGTTATCAGGTTGATGGGACACGCGCGCTCCGTTCATGAATAAGCGTGGCTCATCATGGCACGGCGAAGCTCGCGTGTCCCACCGAACTGGTATTCAAACCACACCAGTTGGACTACAGGGTGTCGAACTCGCCTTTCCTCGCACCGTCCAGGAAGGCCGCCATCTCGGTCGCCTCGAAGATCAGCGCCGGCCCGTCGGGATCGGTCGAGTTGCGCATCGCCACCTTACCGCCGGGCAGGGAGGCGAGTTCGACGCACTGACCGTTGGCCGAACTCATCTCGCTCTTGATCCAGTCCGCCGTGAGGGAACCCGCGGAGACACCGTTGCGATAGCCGTCCATACGCTTCTCCTGCCTGTGTGTGGGGGCACGTGCATTCCCGTGCAATTGCACGGGCTGGAACACGGCGATAGTAGACCGGGACCCTCGAAGGGAACTGTCCCCCTGAAGAGTGATCACGGTGTACCCGCCGAGCGCGGCATCAGCCGGAAGAAAAGCGTTCGATTACCCTCGCCGGGTCCCGCCGGTCCACTTTCAGCCAGGAGCAGCCATGACCACGGAGCAGGAAGCCCGCGACGCCATCCATCACGCGTTCGGCGAGAGCGCGCACGCCGAGGTGACCGCCTTCCCGGCGGGCAATCTGTCGATCACCCTCACCAAGGGCGAGCACGCGGCGACGATCGACGGGCACCCGGAGAGCGGCTGGGGATGGACCATCGACCCCGCCGAGGACGAGGGGTTCAGCGGGCACGAGAACACCGCCGACACGCTCGACGAGGCGCTCGCCGACGTACGCGCGGGGCTCATCTGACCGTATCCGTACGGCCGTCCGCCCGACGGCTCGCACCAGGTACCTTGAGACGGTGAATGTCCAGGCACGGAAGCCGCGCGCCCGTCGCGCGAGCCCCGCGCCGGCGAACTCACGGGTGCGGCGGACGGCTTGGAGAGTCCGGCAGCGTGCCGCGGGGGTGTTGTCGGCGCTGCTTCTGGGCGTCGTCACCCTGGTGTCCCCCGCTCCGGCGTCCGCGCTCGGCGTCACGGGCGTGGGCGCCGCGGCGGCCACCCCCGTACAGCGGACACTCCCCCAGCAGACCGACCGGCCGGCGCGTTCCGAGCGGACCTCCGCGGGTGCGCCGACCCGGGTGGCGTCCACCGGAATCTGGGCGCCCGAGCGTACGCGGCAGCATCCGCCGCCCCAGCCCGACAGCGGCGCCCTGCCGGCCCCCTCGGTACTTCCCGTCCCGCGCGCCGTCGTGGAGTGCGGCGCCCTGGCCGGCATCAACGCGCCGGCGACCGGTCCTTCGGGTCTGCCGGACGTCCGCGGACCTCCTCGCGGGAGCAGTCATCCGCACTGTCCCGTTCCCGCGCCGGTGCACCGCCCTCGGTAGAGGTGGGCGGGCCTGAGAGCCAGGCCCGTATCCCCCCGTGGCGCGGCGCGTTCCGGCGCCCTCCCGGAGGATTCCCATGACTCGCGCCACCACGGTGCGGGCAGTTCTGGCCGCGGTCGTGCTGCTCGTATCGCTCTTCGTCACACTCACCATGAGCCCCAGACTGGGGCTGGACCTGCAAGGCGGCACCCGGCTCGTACTCCAGGCCAAGGACTCACCGACCGCGAAGGCGGACCGGGAGAGCACCGACCGTACGGTGGAGGTCCTGCGCGAGCGGATCGACGCGTTGGGGGTCGCGGAGCCGACCGTCACGCGTTCCGGCGAGGACCGTGTTCTCATCGAGCTTCCCGATGTGACCGATCCGCGCGAGGCCGCGGAGGTGCTCGGCCGGACGGCCCAGCTGACCTTCCATCCCGTCATCGGCGTCCCCGACGACGCCGCGCCCGACCCGAAGCCCGACCCGGAGTCGGAGTCGGACTCGGACTCGGACTCGGACTCGGAGGAGCTGGTGCTGCCCGACGAGAGCGGGGGCCGGCTCAGGCTCGGGGCCCCGGATCTGTCGGGCGCGGGGGTGAAGGACGCACGCGCGGAGTTCGACGGGCAGCGGGGAGCGGGCTGGTCGGTCTCCCTCGACTTCCGCGACGACGCGTCCCGCGACTGGACGCGCCTCACCGGAGAAGCCGCCTGCCACCCGCCCCAGGACGAACGGCGCCGGGTCGCGATCGTGCTGGACGAGAAGGTGATCTCCTCACCGCAGGTGAGCCCTTCGGTGACCTGCGGGGCCGGGCTGCCGTCCGGCACCACACAGATCACCGGATCGTTCTCCGCCGACGAGGCCAAGAACCTGGCGCTGCTGATCAAGGGCGGGGCCCTGCCCGTACCGGTCGAGGTCGTCGAACAGCGCACCGTGGGCCCGACGCTGGGCGCCGAGGCGATCAGCGCGAGCGCGCGGGCCGCGGTGATCGGCGCCGGTCTGACCGCCCTGTTCATCACCTTCGTGTACCGGCTCTTCGGCGGTCTCGCCGCGCTGGCCCTGGCCGGGTACACGCTGATCTCGTACGCCGCGCTGGTCGCGCTCGGCGTGACCCTGACGCTCCCCGGACTGGCCGGATTCGTCCTGGCCATCGGTATGGCGGTCGACGCGAATGTGCTGGCCTTCGAACGGGCGCGGGAGGAGTACGCGAGTCGTTCCGGTCGTACGAGCCGCCCGCTGCGGTCCGCGCTGGCCGCCGGATTCCGGAACGCCCGCACCGCTGTCGTCGACTCCAACGTGACGACGCTCCTCGCGGCGGGCCTTCTCTTCGGCCTCGGATCGGGGCCGGTGAAGGGGTTCGGAGTCACGCTCGCCATCGGCGTACTCGTGTCGATGTTCTCCGCGCTGGTCATCGCGCGGGCGTTGACCGAGCTGGCGGCGGGCTCCCGCTTCGTCACCGATTTCCCCGGCGTCAACGGGATCGGCCTGCGGGGCCGGGTGCGTACGTATCTGACCCGCCGGGCCCCTCAGCTGTTCCGCGGGTACCGGCGGTGGCTGGGGGTCTCGACCGTCGTGGTGGCACTCGCCGTGCTGGGTGTCACGTTGCGCGGGCTGAATCTCGGGGTGGAGTTCACCGGCGGGCGGCTCATGGAGTACACGACGAGCCGGCCGGTCGGCATCGACACGGCGCGCACGGCCCTGGCCGACGCGGGCTTCGCCGATGCCGAGGTGACGACGGCGGGCGGGCGGGAGCTGTCCGTACGGACCGGAGACACCGGCGATCGGACCGAGGCCGCCATCAGGGACGCCCTGAGCGCGGAGGGCGGAGCGGCCACGAAGGTACGGGACGACCTGATCGGCCCCAGTCTCGGGGACGAGCTGCGGCGTCACGCGCTCATCGCGCTGGGCATCGCGGTCGGGGCCCAACTCCTCTATCTGGCCGTGCGGTTCCGCTGGTCGTTCGCGGTGGCGTCGGTGACCGCGATGGTGCACGACGTGGTGATCCTGGTCGGGGTCTTCGCCTGGCTGGGCCGTCCGGTCGACGGGATCTTCCTGGCCGCGCTGCTCACCGTGATCGGCTACTCGGTCAACGACTCGGTGGTGGTCTTCGACCGGGTCCGTGAGCTGTGGGCGAGGAGGCCGGGCAGTCCCCTGCTGCCGGCCGCGCGCGCAGCCGTACTCCAGACCGTGCCCAGGACGGTGAACACGGGGATGGGCGCGCTGTTCATCCTCACCGCGCTGGCGGTGCTCGGCGGGGACTCGCTCAGGGACTTCGCGCTGGCGCTGCTGATCGGTATCTGTGTGGGGACGTACTCGTCCGTGTTCACGGCCGTGCCGGTGGCGCTGGAGATGGAGTCGCGCCGGAAGGACGGTGGCCGTACGGGTCAGGGACAGCGGCAGCGGCCGAAGGCCGGCCGCGGGCGGCCGGCCGACAACGGCGCACGGGTGTGACGCGGGCCGGGGACCCAGGCGTGGGGGTGCTCCCACGCCCGGATCCCCGGCCGTCGTGCGGTGAGTTGCCGCGGTGTCGTGCTGCGGTGTCGTTACGGGACGAGCCTGAGGAGCTTGTTCGGGGAGCCGGTGCCGACGCCCGTGATGACGTTGGACGTCGCGCCGTTCACCAGCGCCGTGGCGACGGCCGCCGGGGAGGCGCCCGGGTGGTTCGTCAGGTAGATCGCGGCCGCGCCCGAGACGTGCGGCGCGGCGAAGGAGGTGCCGTTACCGGTGTAGGTCGCGCTGTCCGAGGTGTTCCAGCCGGCCGTGATGTCGGAGCCCGGCGCGAAGATGTCCACGGTCGGGCCGTAGTTGGAGTACGTGGCCCGCGCGTCCGTCCTGGTCGTGGCGCCGACGGTGATGGCGGTGGCCACCCGGGCGGGTGAGTAGTTGGACGCGAGCGCGCCCGAATTGCCGGCCGCGATCGAGTACGTCACCCCGGACGCGATGGATCTGCGTACCGCGTCGTCCAGCGTGGCGCTGGGACCGCCGCCGAGCGAGACGTTGGCGACGGAGGAGGCGACGTGGTTGGCGGTGATCCAGTCGACACCGGCGATGACCCCGGCGGTCGTGCCGGAGCCGTTGTTGCCGAGGACCCGCACGGCGACGATCTTCGCCTTCTTCGCCGCGCCGTAGGTGGTGCCGGCGACGGTCGTGGCGACGTGCGTGCCGTGACCGGCGCCGTCCTGGGCGGTGGCGTCGTTGTCGACGAAGTCCCAGCCGTACGAGGCCCGGCCGCTGATCTCCTGGTGGCTGATGCGCACGCCGGTGTCGAGGACGTAGACGGTCGTGTCGCCGCCCGCCGAGTCCGGGTAGGTGTAGGTGCCGTTGAGCGGGAGGTTCGGCTGGTCGATGCGGTCCAGACCCCAGGGTGCGTTGGTCTGGGTGGCCGTCGCGTGGACCTTCTGGTCCTGCTCGACCCGCGCGACCGCCGGGTCGGCGGCGAGCCGCTTCGCCTCCGCGGTGCTGAGCGTGGCGGCGTAGCCGTTGAGCGCGGAGGTGTAGGTGCGCTTGATCTGGCCGCCGTAGCCGGATATCAGCTTCTTGCCCTCGGCCGTCGACGCCTTCAGCCCGGCCGTCTGCTTCAAGGTGACGATGTAGCTGCCGGGCACCGCCTCGGCCGTGCCGGCGTGCAGGATCCTGCCTTCCGCCGGGGCCGCCTGGGCGGGGGCGGCCAGACCCGCGCCGAGTACCGCCGCCAGGGTCGCCGCGGTGGTGACCGCCACGGTGATGCGCCGCTTGGTGTCGCGTACTGCTGCCATCGAGAGAGTCCTTCGAAAGGTGGCGCGTTGGCTTTCCACGCGCCTGGTGGGGGTGGCGTACGGAGTCGTACGCCGCACACCGACGATGACCTGGCGCGTTCAGGCGGAACAAGCGATTCCGGGGTGATGTCATGGCCGCGACATGGAATTGACACTCCGTCAAGTCGCCGTAACGCAGAGGCAACGCGACCTTCGCGAGACCGTCCGGGGCGGAGCACGTGCGTTGATCGAGTCGGCCCGTGGCTTGTATTAAGTCAGTCGATTGACTCGCTAATCGATCTCGGATTGACTGCGAAGGCCGAGGGGTTCGAGGGGTCGGGGGGCCGGACGCCGAAGTACCCACCCACGCAGCGGCAGCAGTTCGAGGAGGCCAGCGATGAGCGGCGGACACGGCGGGCACGGCAGGACCACGCGGGCCGACCGTGTCACGGACACCCGTGAGGCGATCATGTCGACGGCGGAGCGGCTCTTCGCCGAGCACGGGCTCTCCGCGGTGTCGAACCGTCAGATCTGCGAGGCGGCGGGCCAGGGCAACGTCGCCGCGGTCAGCTACCACTTCACCGGCAGGGCGGGGCTGATCCGCGCCATCCTCCTGAAGCACGGCGAGCAGATCGATCTGATCCGGGGGCGGCACCTGGCGGAGGCCGGCGACAGCGACGACATCCGGGACTGGGTGGGCTGTCTGGTACGGCCCGTGGCGGAGCATCTGGCCTCGCTCGGTATCCCGTCCTGGCAGGCCCGCTTCGGGGTCCAGGTCATGAACGACCCGCTGCTGCGCGCGATCAGCATCGACGAGGCCCTCGTCAGGACCTCCCTGCGGCGGACCCTCGAAGGGCTCAGGCACTGCGTGGAGGACATGCCCGTCGGCGTACGGGCCGAACGCGCGGACATGGCACGCCAGTTGATCACCCACACCTGCGCGGAACGCGAACACGCCCTGGCCCGGGGCGCCGCCCCGCCGCGCTCCTCGTGGGCGCGCACGGCCGGCGCGCTGACCGACGCGATCGTCGGCATGCTCACCGCGCCCGTCACGCCCCGTACCGCCTTGTAGCGTCGCGTCGTACGGCCGACGCCGCACCACCGCGAGCCCGGCCTGAGCCGCGCCGACCACCCGAACCACCGCTCCAGCCACGAAGTGAGACATCCACATGAGCACCGCTGTACAGGGATCGACCGTCGACATCCCGACCCCCGACGGAACCGCCGACGCCTACCTGGTCCACCCCGAGTCCGCCGGCCCGCACCCCGCCGTCCTGTTCTACGCGGACGCCTTCGGGCTGCGCCCGAAGCTGACGGGCATGGCGGACCGCGTCGCGGCGGCCGGCTACACCGTCCTGGTGCCCAACGTCCTCTACCGCGCCGGGCGGGCCCCGCTGGTGGAACTGCCCGCGTTCATCAGCGACGACCGGCGCCCGGAGATCTTCGAGAGCCTGCTTCCCCGACTGCGGTCACTGACACCGGAGATGACCGTCAGCGACGCGGGCGCGTACCTCGACCGGCTGGCCGCCGACCCCCGTACCACCGAGGGACCGATCGGCGTCACCGGCTACTGCATGGGGGCCGGTCTGGCGCTGCGCACCGCCGCCGCGTACCCGGACCGGGTCGCGGCGATGGCCGGGTTCCACGGCGCGCACCTCGCCAGTGAGGCACCCGACAGCCCGCACCTGGGCGCCGGCCGGATCACCGCCGAGCTGTACTTCGGCCACGCCGATCAGGACGCCGCGATGCCCCCGGAGCAGATCGACCGCCTCGAAAAGGCCCTCACCGACGCCGGTGTCCGCCATCGGGCGGAGGTGTACGCGGGCGCGCACCACGGCTATACGCAGGCGGACACCGCGTCGTACGACGCCGAGGCGGCGGAGCGGCACTGGACGGCGCTGCTGGACCTGCTGGGCCGCGCGCTCTGACCGGCACGGCGTGAACGGCGCCGCCGGCCGGGTCGGCGGCCGGTCAGGACGGGGCAGCGGACGCGTCGAGCGGTGCGAGCCGGACCACGCGCCCGGTGGTCCTGGCCTCCTCGGCGGCCCACACCACCCGGTGCGTGGCCAGGCTCTGTCCGGCGGTGGACAGCAGCGGCGAGGGGTCGCCGGTCGCGACGGCCGTGAGGAAGGCGGCCGTCAGCTCCTCGTCGCCCCCGCCGTGACCGTCGTCCTCGGAGGCGCCCGAGCCCGTGAGGGTGTCGATCGTCGTCTCGGAACCGTCGCGGAAGTCCACGACCCGAAGGGTGTGTCCGTCGCCGTCGATGAAGCCGTGCGTGCCCATGAGCTGGGTACGGCGCTGCTCCACGCGCGTGAAGGCGCTCATCGTGAACGAGCAGGTGGCGCCCGACGGGAACTCCATCGCCACCACCTGGTGGTCCACGACGTCGTTGTCGCACGCGTACACGCACCGCCCGTAGGGCCCGGTGCGCAGCGCGTCCAGCACACCGTCCTCGGTGTGGTCGGAGGTCACCGCCGACAGCGGCCAGAACTCGGCGTCCGGGTCGCCCAGGCAGCCGAGGTACAGCCGCTTGGCCGAGTACGGGCAGTCGGGTTCCAGCGGGCAGTCCAGACAGCGCGCGGTCGCGCCGGCCGGGGTGTCCCGCGCACGGAAGTGCGTCAGGTTCCCGAACGAGCTGACGCGGGACGGGCTTTCGCCGATGACATGGACCAGCCAGTCGATGTCGTGGCAGGACTTGGTGAGCAGCATGGGCGCCGAGGTGTCCGTGCGGCGCCAGTTGCCCCGTACGAAGGAGTGCGCGTGGTGCCACCAGCCGACGGGTTCGAGATGCTGGACGCTGACGAGCCGGCCGATCCGCCCGGCGTCGAGCAGCTCCTTGAGGGCGCGGGTGTACGGGGTGTACCGCAGGACGTGGCAGACGGCCAGCATGATGCCCGCGTCACGGGCCGCCTCCGTGATCGCGACGGTGTCGCGCTCGGTGGTCGCCATCGGCTTCTCGAGGAGCAGGTGATAGCCGAGCCCGGCCAGCGCCACGGCGGGACCGGTGTGTGACCGGTCCTGGGTGGCGATGACGGCGGCGTCGGCCAACCGCCGCCCTGTCGCGGCGAGTTCACTCGCGTCGGCGAAGACCCGCTGCGGGGGTACGGCGAACTCGGCGGCTGCCTCCGCGCGACGGCGGGGGTCGGGTTCGGCGACGGCCACCACGGTGCCCGTGCCCTGGGCCACCGCGTGCCGCGCGTAGGTCAGTCCGCGCAGACCGGCCCCGACGAGCGCCAGTGTCACGGGAGTTGCCGTCGCTCCGGTCGTCATCCTGTCCCTGCCTTCCGTCCGAGTGGGGTGGCGCGCCGGTCAGAGCAGGCCGGTGGCCCGCAGCGACGGCTGGAGCAGCTCGCCGTGCGCGCGCACCATGTCGTCGCACAGCTCCCAGATGCGTTCCACGGGCAGCGCGGCGGCGGTCGCCGGGTCGGCCATCGCGGCTTGGCGTACGGAGCGCGGGTCGTCCTCCAGGGCGGCCCTGACGACCAGGCCGTTCATGCTCAGATAGCCGCGGTTGAGCGCCGCGCACTGGGCGGGCAGCTCGCCTATGCGGGTCGGCTGGACGCCCGACGCGTCGACCAGGCACGGGACTTCGACGGTGCCGGTGGCGGGGAGGTTGTCGATCAGACCGTGGTTGGGGACGTTGCCGTAGACGGTCCGGGGGGTGCCGGTGACGATGCTGTGGATGACCTGGGGCGCGTACTCCATGGTGCCCTCGACATCGAGCGGGGCGCCGGCGGCGAGCGCGTCGCGGGTCTTCTCGTAGAGGGCGACGTTCTCGTCGACGATCCCGAGGTACGCGCCGACGGGCAGCCGCAGCCGTTCGATCTCGCTGTCGTGGTGCAGATACCAGGGCACGTACTCGGACGAGTGCTCGCTCGTCTCGGTGGGGTAGTAGCCGAGGCGCCGGTACATGTCGACGCGGACCCGGCGCCGCAACTGGGGCTCGGCGGCGATGAGTTCGTCCAGCCGGGGGTAGAGGTCGGTTCCGTTGTGCTCGAAACGCAGCAGCCACGCCTGGTGGTTGACCCCGGCCGCGCGGTAGGTGACCTCCTCGTAGGGCACGTCGAGCAGGTCGGACAGGTCGCGCAGGGTCCAGTAGACGGAGTGGCACAGGCCCACGACGCGGGTCAGTCCGGTGGCGGCGGTGAGGTACTGGACGTTCATCGCCATGGGGTTGGTGTAGTTGAGCAGCCAGGCGTCGGGGCACAGTTCGGCGATGTCCGCGCCGAGCGCCTTCAGTACGGGGAAGGTGCGCAGCGCGCGGAAGATGCCACCGATACCGAGGGTGTCGCCGATGGTCTGGCGGACGCCGTACGCGGCGGGTACGTCGAAGTCGGTACGAGTCGATCCACCCATGCCGACCTGGACGATGTTGATGACGAACTGGGCGTCGGCCAGGGCCTCCCGGCGGTCCGCGTGCGCGGTGATGCGTGGTGCGGCGCCGCTGCGGTCGGCGATGTGGCGGGCGGCGCCGTGGGCGGTGGCGAGCCGTTCCGGGTCGATGTCGTGCAGGGCGATGTGGATGTCACGGAGTTCGGTGAAGGCGAAGAGGTCCGTCAGGAGCCCCTGGGTGAAGACGACGCTTCCGGCGCCGATGAAGGCGATCTTGGTGGTGCTCATGCGAGGGTGGCTCCGTTGCGATGGGTGGTGGTGCGGGCCGCGTCGGCGGCGGGCGCTCCATGGGTCTGGTGGGCTTCATGGGCCTCGTCCCAGGTGGGCTGGGCGGGCGTGCCTCCGTAGGCGCGGGTGGACAACGCGCCGCAGACCGCGGCGAGTTCGAGCGCGTCGGCGGTCGAGTGTCCGGCCAGGACGGCGGCGACGAAGCCGGCGTCGAAGCTGTCGCCCGCGCCGACCGTGTCGAGCGGGCGGGCGGGGATGCCGGAGGTACGGACCGCGGAGCGGCCGTTGTGGGCGAGGGCTCCGTCGGCGCCGTCCTTGACGACCACCAGCGGTCCACGCGCGGCGAGTTGGCCCGCGACGGTGTCGAGGGGCGCGTCCTCGGGCAGCCCGGCGAGCGCGCGGGCCTCCCGGGCATTGGGCAGCAGGATGTCGGTGACGGCGAGCAGCGCGCCGAGCCCCCGCGAGCCGTCCTTGTCCCAGGTGCCCGCCGGGTCGTCGTTGGTGTCGAGCGAGGTGGTGACGCCCCGGTCGTGCGCCGTACGGAACAGGCCGGGCAGCGCGCGGGCCAGGTACGGCATCAGGAAGTAGGAGGCGGCGTGCACATGGCGGCAGTCGCCGAGCAGCGCGTCGGGTACGTCGTCGGCGCGGGTGGCGGCGAGGGTGCCGGGCGCGGTGAGGATCGTACGGTCGCCGTCGCCGCGTGTCACCACGACGGTCAGCGGGGTCGACAGGGCCGGGTCGGTCCGTACAGCACTGGTGTCGACGCCCCGCGCGGCCAGGGCCGCGACGACGAACCTGCCGGCCTCGTCGTCCCCGACGCGGCCGGCGAAGGCGACCTTCAGCCCGAGCCGGGCGGCGCCGCACGCCATGATCGCGGCGGAGCCGCCGAGTGTCAGCAGCCCGCTGTCGACGAGTTGTTCGCGCTGGCCGAAGGCGAGGGGCGCGTCGAGTGGTCCGACGACGATGTCGGGGTTGACGTCCCCGACGACGAGAAGGTCGAAGGCGCGGGCATGGGGCGAGGCGTGGGAGTTGGGCGGGTTGTGCGGCATCCGGCTTCCCTGGAGTACACGGCGACGTGAGGAGAGATGGGCGAGGTGGTCCGGTCTCATCCCTTGAGCCCGGAGGAGGTGATGGACTGGATGAACGACTTCTGCGCCACGAGGAACGCGATCAGCACCGGCAGCACGGTGATCACGTTGCCCGCCATGACGGCCGCCCACTTGGTGTGGTGCTGCCCCTGGAAGGTCGTCAGTCCGAGCTGCAACGTGTACTGCGTGTCGTGGTTGATGGCGATCAGCGGCCAGGTGAGGTCGTTCCAGGTGGTCAGGAAGGTCAGCACCGCCACGGTGCTCAGCGCGGGCCGCGACATCGGCAGGACGATGAGGAACAGCACCCGCAGCCGGGAGCAGCCGTCCATCCACGCTGCCTCCTCCAGTTCCCTGGGCAGCGAGAGGAAGAACTGCCGCAGCAGGAAGACCGCGAACGGGGTGACGAGCGAGGGCACGATCAGCGCGCCCAGGGTGTCGATGAGGCCGAGGCGCTTCATGACGAGGAAGGTCGGGACCATCGTGAGCTGGAACGGGATCGCCATCGTGGCGAGCATCAGCCCCATCAGCAGCCGGGACCCGGCGAACCGCATCCGGGCGAAGGCATATCCGCCGAGTGCGCCGAACAGCAGGTTGGACGCGACCGCGACGACCGACACGATCAGCGAGTTGGCGAACCAGCGGGGGAACATGGCGTTGCCGAGGACGTAGCGGTAGCCGCCGAGGTCGATGCCCGAGGGCCACAGGGCGGGCGGGAAGCGGTTGATCTCGGCGTCGCTCATCACGGAGCTGAGCACCAGCCAGACCAGCGGGACCGCGAAGACCAGTGCGAGCGGCGCGAGCAGCAGATGCCAGGCGCTGAGCGGCAGCCGGGCGAGCCCCCGGCGCCGGGGCGGCGTGGCGACCGGTGGGGTGGCCGGTGAGGTGGCGACCGGTGCGGTGGTGACCGTCATTTGCCGGCTCCTTCGAGGCGTACGGGGCGGGCCGAGCGCCGCTGTTCACGGCCCCGGACCAGCCGCAGGCCGACGGTGACCAGGCCCAGCGCGACCGCGAGCACGTAGGCCGCCGCCGCGCCGTAGCCGGCGGTGAAGTTCTTGAACGCCTGCTCCCAGATGAAGTAGACGATCACGGTGGTGGACCCGAGCGGCCCGCCCTTGGTCGTCACGTACACCAGGTCGAAGACCTGGAGCGCGTTGATGGTCTGCCACACCAGCAGGAACACGCTCACCGGTGTCATGGCGGGCAGGGTGACGTGCCTCAGGAGCTGCCACCGTCCCGCGCCGTCGAGGCGCGCCGCCTCGATCAGGGACGGCTGGACGTCCTGGAGCGCGGCCAGACAGACCACGACGCAGAAGCCGGTGCCGCTCCACAGCGAGATCGCGACCAGGACGAGCAGGGCCTGGCCGGGGTCGGTGAGGAAGCCCTGCGGGGAGATGCCGAGCGTGTTCAGTACGGAGTTGGCGGCGCCGAACTCGGGGTCGAGGATGAAGGAGAACAGCACGCCCTGGGCCGTGGCCGAGACGACGAACGGCACGAAGATCAGGGTCCGGTAGAGCCCCACGAGCCGGATGCGCCTGTTCAGTACGAGGGCGAGCGCCAGCCCGATGCCGATGCTCAGCGGGACGTACAGCACCGTGTAGAGCAGGGTGTTGCGCACGGCCTGGCTGAAGTTGGGGTCCTGGCTGAGCGCGCGGTAGTTGTCGAGTCCCACCCAGCGGCTGGGGGTGACCAGGTCGGACGCCTGGAAGGAGAGCAGGACCGACCAGGCGACGGGGATGACGCTCAGCCCGAGGATGATCAGGACGGCGGGCGTGATGAACGCCCAGGCGGTCGCGGTCTCGCCGCGGCGCAGCGGTGAGCGGCGGCGCCGGCCGGGCTCTCGCTCGCCCGCACCGGCGGCGTGGTCCGCCCGGTCCCGGTCCTGGCCGTGGTCCTGTTGTCCGTCCTCGCGTGCGTCCCCCGCCGGGAGCGTGAGTGGTGTGGGCAGTCTCGGCATGGTGGTTTCTCCTCAGCGCGGGATGAGCAGCGCGGCGTCGGCCGTACGGGCACATCGGCGCAGTGCGTCGGCGGGGCTGGATCTGCCGAGCAGTACGGCGGCGATCGCCTGGCCGAGTGCCTGCGAGATCTGCGGATACGCGGGGTGGACGGGCCGTACGCGCGCGGTCTCCAGCGCCCGCGTGAACACCGCGAGACCTTCCGTCTTCTCGTCCTGGGCCCGCCAGGCGGGCAGCGCCTGGGTCGGCCGGCTGAGCGGCAGGCTGCCTGCCTGGATGTCCCAGCGGACGTCCTGGGCGGGCTGGGCCAGCCAGGTCACGAAGGTACGGGCGGCCCGCACGCGGGCCGGGCCGTTGTCGAAGACGGTCCAGGTGTCGGGTCCGGAGATGGTGATCGGCTTGCGGCTGTAGCTGGGGAGCGGGACGACGTGGTAGTCGATTCCCGCGTCACGGATGTCGGGGAGCTGCCAGGGTCCGGTGACGACCATGCCCATGCGTCCGGAGAGGAAGACCTGGTACATCTGCTCGCTGCCGGGCTTGGGGTCGACGTACACGCTCTTCGCCCGCGCCAGCGCCTCGACGGTCTCCAGTGCCCGTACGCCGGTCTTGGCGAAGCCGATCGACCGTCCGTCCGGCGCGACGACGTCACCGCCCAGGTCCCACACCATGGGCCACAGCCGCCACACGGTGTCCTCGTCCCCCACTCCCGGCCAGCCGGTGCCGAAGACGCCCCGCTTCCGGTCGGTGAGACGGGCGGCCGTGTCGGTGAACTCCTGCCAGGTCCAGCCGGCTCGGGGCAGGGGCAGACCGGCCTCGCGGAAGATCTTCTTGTCGCAGACGACGGCGAGCGAGTCGAGGAGGGCGGGGGCCGCCCGTACCTGGCCGTTGACGGTGACGGCCTCGCGCGCCGGCGCCCAGTAGTCGCTCCACGGGGTGGGTCCGGAGCGGACCGTCTCGGACAGGTCCACCACGGAGGGGCTGCGGGCGACGCTGGCGAGGTCCGAACCGAAGATGTACGCGATGTCGGGGAAGGAACCGGACGCGAGCGCGGCGGTGATCTTCTGGAGCATGGCGTCGGAGAGGACGCCGCCGCCGGGGTCGACGCGGATCGTGGGATGGGTCCGGTTGAAGTCCTTGACCAGTGCTTCGATCGCCGCGCGGCCGGTGTCGGTCTGCCCGTGCCACAGCTCGACCGTGACCCGTCCGTCGGCGCCGACGCCGTCGGAGGCGCCCCCGGCGCAGCCGGCCGCCGTGGCCGACGCGGCGGCGGCGAGCGCGAGTCCGGAGCCCCGGCGCAGGAGGCCGCGCCGGGACAGGCGGGGCGGTACGCGGGGCGGGTTGCGGCGGTCGACGGCCATGTGAACCTCCGTGCTTCGTACGTCGTGCTCCCGGCACCACGGCGGGCGCGACGGCGACAGCGCTCCGGGCGAGGGGGAAGAGTCGGGGCCCGGCCGGGGTGCGGTCGCCGCGTACGGCGGCGCCGCACCGGGCCGGGTGAACTGCCCTTCGTGGAAGGGCTGACGAGCAGGAGGTCAGCAGGTCTGGCGGAGGTAGCCGCTGCTGCCGGCGGGCCGGACGTCGAGGTCGCGGCGGACGATGCTGAGCCGGTCCCCCCAGCCCTCGCACGCGGTCGCGAGTCCGCCCGCCGTGTACTCGATGACGATCACGTTGTCACCGAAGTACTCGGTGAAGGAGTCGCACTCCTCGTACTCCCCGCACTCCTCGACGATGGCGAAGTCGAGCCCGGTGTCGTCGCGGAACTCGGCGAGGTCGGCGGTGTTCTTCTGACCGATCGCCAGGCCCTTGTCGTGCGCGTGCCGGGAGAGGAGGGTGATGAACTCCCTGGCGGCGGCGGAGCCGAACTGGCCCCGGCTGCGCTCGTAACTGTCGTAGTTGTCGGGCTCCACGGCCTGGAAGCCGCTGCTCGCGCAGCCGTCGATCCAGCCGTTCACCTTGGCGGCGATACGGTCCCGCTTGGCCGGGGTGCTGACGTCCAGGATGGCCTCGTCCCACTCCTCGTCGATGATGACGTCGCCGTTGGCGTCGCGGAGCAGGAGGTCGGGCGCCCACTCGTCCAGTTCGTCGGGCTGGACCTGGAAGGCGTTGACGTAACAGATGTTGTAGAGGCCGGGCGCCGGGGAGTCCTCGCGGTCACGGCTGACCACGCTCACCCCGGCGGGCGGCGTGTACCCGCCGCCGATCTGGTAGTCGAATCCGGCGTGGACCGGCGGGAGGGGCGCGGCGGCCGACGCGCCCGCGGAGGACGAGGCGAGGAGGGGGGTGATCAACGCTGCCGTGAGGCCCGCCACCCCGGTGAGGAACCGGCGGGTACGGACACGTGTGATGCTCACAGTCGAGCTCCAGAAACATGGAGGGTACGTCCCCGCCTCGGACCCTGGAGTGATCCTGGCGACACTGTCCGGGCTTGCGGGCTCCCATGGGCCCGTCCACCGGCTAGGCGTACCTCTGGCGCCGTGTGCTCAGCTCTGCTCGCTCAGCTGCGGCGTTGCGAGGAGTAAAGCGAGCGGACCTCCTTCGTGTCAACAGAGCGGGAGGTCCCCGGCGTCGACGCCGGGGGTCACGGCCGCGTCCTGGTCACCGTCCCCCGGTGACCAGGGGCGGGTGCTACCAGGTGGGCATGATCCCCTCGGGATAGCGGGATCCGGCCGCGCCGCGCGGGAGGATCTCCCGGACGCGCGCGAGGTCCGCCGTCGAGAGCGTGATGTGCGCCGACGCGGTGTTCTCGGCGACACGGCGGGGGCTGCGGGTCCCCGGGATCGGCACGATGTCGTCGCCCTGGGCCAGCAGCCAGGCCAGCGCGAGCTGGGTGACGGTGATGTCCAACTCGGCCGCGAGCGAGGTCAGTTCACCGGTCGCGGCGAGGTTCTGCTCGTAGTTGCCGGGCTGCCAGCGGTCGTCCCAGCTGCGCATGTCGTCGGCGGGGTACTCGGTGGCCGGCTTCACGGTGCCGGTGAGGAAGCCCCGGCCGAGCGGGGAGTACGGCACGAATCCGATGCCCAACTCCCGTACCACCGGCAGCACGTCGGCCTCCACGGCACGCTCGAACACCGAGTACTCCGTCTGGAGCACGGAGACCGGGTGGACGGCGTGCGCGCGCCGGATGACGTCGGGGCCCGCCTCGCTCAGCCCGAGGTAACGGACCTTGCCTTCGGCGATCAGTTCGCCGACCGTGCCGGCCACGTCCTCGATCGGTACGTCCGGGTCCACCCGGTGCTGGTACAGCACGTCGATCCGGTCGGTACCGAGGTGGCGGAGGCTGTTGTCGGTGACCTCGCGGATATGTTCCGGCCGGCTGTCCAGTTCGGACCCGACCCGCTCCGGATCGCTCAGGTCGAAGCCGAACTTGGTGGCGATCACGACGTCGTCGCGGAAGTCCTTCACCGCACGGCCGAGCAACCGCTCGTTGCTGCCGGTGCCCAGGCCGTACAGCTCGGCGGTGTCGAAGAAGTCCACACCGAGTTCGTACGCCCTGCGGATGGTGGCGATGCCGCCGGGCTCGTCGCCGGTGCCGTACGCCATGGTCATGCCCATCGTGCCGAGGCCGATCGCCCCGACCTCCAGGCCCTGCTTGCCGAGGGTGCGCCGCGGAAGGTTCTCACCAGGTTGTGTCATGCCTCCGACGCTACTGACCGCACCCCTGAAGATCATTGGGCACCGGCCGCGTAGAATTGCCTGATCCTCTCACCAAGGAGCACTCCATGCGAGATCAGCTGGACCAGCTCGCGGCGGTCGTGGCCCGGCACGCCGACAGCCTCTGGCACGACAGCGCCGTGCCGCATCAGGTCCTCGTGGCGATCGACGAGCCTCTCGCGCCCACCGACGTGCTGTACGAGCCGATGATCTGCTTCGTCGCCGAGGGGTCGAAGAGGGCCACCGCCGGCGAGCGGAGTTGGGGGACCGGGCGGGGCGAGATGTTCTTCAATCCGCTCGTGCTGCCGGTCACGGCCTTGTTCGACGAGGTGCCGTACCGCTCCGCGGTGCTACGGCTCGACGGGCGGGCACTCACCGGTCTGCTGCTGGAACTGGACGGCGATGAGCCCCGTACGCCGCCCGGTCCCGGTGGGCGGATCACCGCCCCGATGACACCGGAGATCGTCGACGCCGTCACCCGGTGGGTACGGCTGCTGGACACCCCGGACGACATCCGCCCGCTCGCGGCCCGGTTCGAGGCCGAGATCCTCTACCGGCTGCTGGGCAGCCCGCTCGGGCCGGGCCTGCGTCAGTTCACGGCGGCCGACTCCGCCACGGCCCGGGTGCGCACGGCTGCCGCGTGGATCGCCGCGCACTTCACCGAGCCGCTGAGCGTCGACACGATCGCGGCGGTGGCGCACATGAGCACCGCCACCCTCCACCGTCGCTTCAAGGCCGCCACCGGTATGAGCCCGCTGCGTTTCCAGAAACAGCTCCGACTGCAGGAGGCACGGCGGCAGTTGGTCGCCGGTGACACCACGGCGGCGCTGGTCGCCGAGGCGGTCGGGTATGTGAGCGCGACACAGTTCAACCGGGAGTACCGGCGCGCCTACGGCCTGCCGCCCGCCATGGACGCGGCCCGGCTGCGCGGCCGGCTGGCGGGTGCCCGGCCGTCGTGAGACCGTCCGGCGGTCATGAGCCCGTCCGGCGCCCGGGGATATCGATCTGGCAGATCGGGGCCGGGAGCGCTATGGTCACCGCGATGACTACCTTCTCCTCTCGCAGATTGGGGGACCCGTCCGCGCAAGGTGAGTGCTGATGCTCACTGAGACCGCGAACGGGATTTCCCGCTCCTCCCGCCTTTCCTTCTGGCCGCGCGTGCGTGAGTTCGCCGTGCCGCCGTCCATGATCGAGACTGCGACCGCCCGCCGCGGAGCCGGCGACTGGGCGGGGGCGTGTGCCGCCGCAGGCATCGACATCGATTTCGATCCGCGCGCCGTGGCGCGTACGCACGGCTCCGAACTCGCGGCCCGACTCCGGGCCGATCTGCGCCACTTGGCGCCCGATCTGTTGCGCTGGCACCTGCCGAGAATCGCTCCCGACGGTCTGCTGCGCCCGGGACTGACGGTCGCGCTGGCCCGCTACGAGGGCGGCGCGGACGGTCCGGTGCAGCTCGTGGTCCGGACTCCGCCCGCCTGGGCGGATGCCGGTCAGCGGATCAGCCTCGCGCTGTGGGACGGCTCCCTCACCGGCGACGCCACCCGCCGTCATCCGCATCCCCGTCCGGACCGGCGGTTCCGGCTCGATCTGCACCGCCATCTGTGGGACGCGCGCAGGACCGACGAGCTGACGGTACGGGCGGGCGCCAACCACCCGTGCGGCGAAGGGCGTTCGGTGCTGGACGCGGCGGTGCTGGAGCGGCTGCCGTCGGGGCACCACTGTGCCGTGGACCGGTGGGCCGACGAGGCCGGGATCCTGCTCCGGGCCGGGGGCCGGTCCGGCGGTGCGTTCACCGTACGGCTCGGGGCCCGGCGCCGGCTGGACCTGGAACTGGTCGCTGACGAAGGCGGCCTCGGGCCGCCCGTACTGCGGATCGCGCCACCGGACAAGGCCGGCGGCACACCCGCGCCGCCGCTCCTGCCCGACGCGGCGGTGTGGGTGCTGCCCGACCTGGAGCTGCTCCGCGCCGGTGCGATCGACGTCGGTCGGCTGCACCCGCTGGTCGCCTCGGCACTCGTACCCTCGTACGCGCCGTCAGCCGCTCCGTCGAGGATCCCGGAGCAGGCCGGGCAGCCACGCGTCGTGGAGTGCCGGGGAGCACTGCACCGGATCGGTCTCGTCGACGGGGTGCTGGCGCCGCTGGACCACGACCCGGTCGAGATCCGGCGGGAGGAGTTGCTGGCCACCCTGACCGGGACTCCGCTCGCCTGTCTGCGGGCGATCGACGAGGCGCACCGGAGTCCGGACTGCCTCCCCGGCGTGCGCGAACGCCTCGATCACGGCGACGCGGCCGGCGCGCTGGCCGTCGTCGAGGGGCTGTTGGGGCCCGACGCGCTGCTGCGCGACGGCGCTCTCCGGGAGGAGCTGGAGGCCGCCGCGGAGCGGCGTGTCGTCTACGGCCTGTTCAGGGCGGGGCTGATCGGGCCGGGACCGAGGTCCGGGCGCAATCTGCCGCGTGACCGGCGTCCTCTCGGGATCCGCTCGCATCCGCGCCACCTGTCCATCCGCTGACGCGGGAGCGGGTTCGCTCATCCCTTGTCTTCTCTTGTCTTCTCTTGTCCTCGTTCTTTCCTCTCCGACGAACTCAAAGGTGATGCCACTTGTCCACTCCCCTGCCCGGCGAACTCGACGTGGCCGGCGACCTGTTGGCGCTGCTGCGCGATACGACCACGGAACCGCGCCCCGACATCCAGTTGGAGGCGCTGACCCTGGCCGTGGCCGCCGACCTGCCCGTACTCCTGTGGGGTGAGCCAGGCATCGGCAAGACCGCCGCGCTGACGCAGCTCGCCGCCTCGCTGGACCTTCCGCTGACGACGGTGATCGCCAGCGTGCACGAGCCCTCCGACTTCGCGGGCCTGCCCGTCGTCGGGGACGATCCCGCCGAGCAGGGGGTCCCGATGGCCCCGCCGGACTGGGCGGTCCGACTCGTACGGGCCGGACGCGGGCTGCTGTTCCTGGACGAGCTGTCCACGGCGCCGCCGGCCGTGCAGGCCGCCCTGCTCAGGCTCGTACTGGAACGACGGATAGGCGCGCTCCAACTGCCGTCCGACGTACGGATCGTGGCCGCCGCCAATCCCCGGTCCTCGGCGGCGGACGGGTGGGAGCTGAGTCCGCCGCTGGCGAACCGGTTCGTCCATCTGCGGTGGACGCACGATCATGACGTGGTGGTGCGCGGCCTCGGTGGGACATGGCCCGTGGCGACCCTGCCACGGCTGGATCCGCAGCTGTTGCCGGGGGCCGTGGACTTCGCGCGGCGTGCCGTGTGCGGGCTGCTCGCCGCGCGGGCCGGGCTCGTCCACCGGCTGCCGAGCAACGAGGCGCGGCAGGGCGGCCCTTGGCCGTCGCCGCGAAGCTGGGAGATGGCTCTGCGTCTGATCGCGTTCGCGACCGCCGCGGGCTCCTCGCGGGACGTGCTCTCCCTGCTCGTCAGGGGGACGGTCGGGGACGGTCCGGGGCTCGAACTGCTCGCTTCCCTGGACCGGTTGGACCTCCCCGACCCCGAGACGCTGCTGGCCGATCCGGCGGGCGCCGTCCTGCCCGAGCGCGGTGATCTGCGCCAGGCCGTGCTCGACGGGGTGGTGCGAGCGGTCCGCGAGCGCCCGGAGAAGTCCCGGTGGGACGCGGCCTGGGCGCTGCTGGTGCGGGCGATGGAGACCGGGGCGCCGGACCTGGTGGTCGTCCCGGCGACCACACTCGCGTCGTTGCGGCAGGAGGAGTGGGACGTGCCCGCGTCGATCGACCGGCTCGCCGGGGCGGTGTCCCTGTCCCGGCGTGCGGACCGCGCGGCGGAGCGCACGGCGGTCCGTGCCGAGTCGGCCGCCCGGGCGGGCCGGTGACCCCGGAAGCCGGTACGAACGCGGCCCCGGACCAGGACGCGCCGGGAAAGCTGGACCTCGACAAGCTCTTCGCCGCCCGGCTGCACGCCGTCCGGGTCCGGCCCTACATGGCGACGGCGCTGTTCGCGTTGCATGTCGTGGAGTCCCACCGGGTCCCGACAATGGCCGTCGACCGGTACTGGCGGTGCTACGCCTCACCGGCGTTCGTCGCCCGGACTCCGGTGGAGGAGCTGGCCGGTGTCTGGGTGCACGAGGTGTCGCATCTGCTCCGTGACCACCACGGACGCAGTGACCGGTTCGCGCGCGCACACGGATTGACCGGTCCGGGCGAGCGCCTGCGGATGAACATCGCGGCGGACTTCGAGATCAACGACGACGTGTTCGGCGACGGGCTGACCAAGCCCGAGGACGCCGTCGAACCGAGCCCCCTGGGACTGCCTGCCGGGCAGCTGATGGAGGAGTATCTGCGCCGGTTCCGGCTCGGCCCGTACACGCGGGGCATGGCCTGGCTGGACTGCGGCAGCGGTTCCGACGGGCTGGCACGGGGGTGGGACCTCGGTCCTGGCGGTTCGTACGGTCTCAGCGCGCAGGAGCGGGACGCTGTCCGGTTCCGGGTGGCGCAGGGCATCAAGGCCCGTCCCGGGAACACGCCGGAGGGGTGGCAGCGGTGGGCGGACGAGGCGTTCCATCCGCCGCAGCCGTGGCGGGAGTTGCTGGGCGCGGCGGTCCGCTCGGCGACCTCGGGCTCCGGCGCGGGCGAGGACTACTCGTACGGCAGGCCGTCGCGGCGCTCGGCCGGGGTGCCCGGCGCCGTACTGCCGAGCCTGCGGCGCCGGCCACCCCGGGTCGCGGTCATCATCGACACGTCCGCGTCGGTCAGCGACTCCGAGCTGGGCGGCGCGCTCCACGAGGTCGCCGCCATCTCCCGTGCCGTGGGCGGGCGTCGGGACCTGATCACGGTGCTGCCGTGCGACGCGGCGTCCGAGATCGCGTACCCGTTGTGCCGGGCCGCCGGGATTCCGCTGGTGGGTGGCGGGGGAACGGATCTGCGTACGGGCTTCGCCAGGGCACTCCGCAGGGGCCACCGGCCGGACGTCATCGTGGTCCTGACCGACGGGCAGACCCCCTGGCCCGACGCCCGGCCGCCGTGCCGGACGGTGGTGGGCCTGTTCGACCGGTCCGCCGACTCGTGGAACGAGGACGATCCCGACTACGTACCGGACTCGCCGCCCGCGTGGGCGCGCGTGGTGAACATCGGTTAGCCGGGGTGGCGGCGCTCGGCTCAGCCGTCGGCCTGCCCGGGAGGAGGGCGGCCGGCGCGCCGCCGCGCCATCGCGTCCTCGATCGCCTGCTCGACGAGCCGGGTGGACTGCGCCGGAGTGCCGCTCTTGATCAGGGCGCTCATCCGCTGGGCCTCCTGGACGGTCGGCAGGAATCCGGCCAGGAGCAGGGGCAACAGCAGCCGCCGGGCGAGGAGTTCGTTCGCCGAGGTGACATGCGGCCTGCGGAGGACGGAGACGTTGACCCGGACGGCGTGTTCATTGCCCCTCGGAACGCCCGGCCGGTCCGTCTCGATCGCGGCGTAGCGGAAGCCGTGGGCCTGGTCGCAGGCGAAGCAGCCGACGGGGCCGCGGCCGAGTCTGTCACCGCACCGCGCGCAGTGGAGCCGGTCGAGCGCGGCGTCGACCACCCGCCAGTCGTGGCGGTCGGGTTCGGCCGACACCATCCCGGCGAGCGCGGCCTCCTGGTCGTGGGCGACGTCCCATCGGCGCGTGAACGCTGCCCACGCGTCTTCCACGATGCCGTCGACCAGTGCCCGGCAGACCGTACAGGCGGGCGCGCCCCCGTACTCGTACCCGGAGCACTCCGCACAGCGGCGCGGGGCCGCTCCGACCTCGGGTCTCACCATCGCGTGTCCCCTCTCACGGCCGTACCGCGGTCACTCGGCGTTGAGGACGGCGATGCCGGCCTCGCCCGCCTCGAACCGGTCGAACAGCTCCGCGAGCGAGGCCGCCGAACCGTCGTGGTCGATCAGGAGCACCGGCTGCTTCTCCCCGTCCTGTTCGGCGGGGACGAAGTCCGTCACGATCTCACGGCGCAGCAGGACGACCCGGTCCTCGTCCGCGCCGTCGACGGGAAGATCGGCGAAGTCGGCGAGATCGGAGCGATATCCCGGCTCCTTGACGAGGAGCTGTCCGGAAGTGGTGACGACGACCGCGAGCCGGTCGCCCGTCCGCTCGTAGCGGGCCGACAGGTCGAACGGCAGCAGGTAGAACACCCCCTCCTCGCCCTCGTGCCCCCGGTCCAGGAGCCGGGATATCGCGCGCTCCCCGGCGTCCCGCGAGGCACAGTCGTGGCCGAGGAGCACCGCCGGTTCGCCGTCCGGGTCCAGGGCGGGAACCGGGGTGATCCACATGCGCGCCGAGTCGTCCATGGGGTGATTCAAGCGCACGGCACCGACAGGCGCCGGATCACGGTGCGATGAGGACCTTCAACGACTCGCGCCGGTCCATCGTCCGGTACGCCTCGGGCACCTCGTCCAGCGACACCGTACGGTCGAAGACCCGGCCGGGTTCGACCGTGCCGTCCAGGACGGCGGGCAGCAGCTCGTCGATGTAGGCCCGCACCGGGGCCGGGCCGCCGGTCAGCGTGACGTTCGGCCCGAACAGGCTGGTGAAGCCGACGGGGGCGGCCTCGTACTGCGGCACGCCGACCCGGCTGATCACCCCGCCGGCCCGTACGGCGCCGACGGCCATCTCGTACGCGGGCAGATGACCCACGGCCTCAAGCACCGTGTGGGTGCCCTGGCCGCCGGTCAGTTCGCGGACCTTCTCGATGCCCTCCTCGCCACGCTCGGCGACGACGTCGGTGGCGCCGAAGAATCGTCCGAGGTCGGTACGGCTCCGGTGACGGCCCATCAGAATGATTTGCTCGGCGCCCAGTTGGCGCGCCGACAGCACCGCCATCAGTCCGACGGCGCCGTCACCTATCACCGTCACCGTGGTCCGCCGGGTGACCCGGGCCTGCCTGGCGGCGTGGTGGCCGGTGCCGTACACATCGGCCAGCGTCAGCAGTGACGGCAGCAGCGCGGAGTCCTCGGCCACGGGGAGCTTCACCAGGGTGCCACCGGCCTGTGGCACACGGACGGCCTCCGCCTGGGCGCCGCCGATGCCGGCGGCGAAGAACCCGCCGTCGGGGCAGGAGGTCTGAAGCCCCTCCCGACAGAACGCGCAGGTGTTGTCCGCGTACGCGAACGGCGCCACGACCAGGTCACCGCGCCGGAGCCCGGACACGTCCGAACCGGTCTCCTCGACCACTCCGAGGAATTCATGGCCCATCGGAACGGGCCCGGCCGCGGACGTCATGGTGCGGTACGGATGCAGATCGCTGCCGCACACGCAGGACCGGACGACCCGGACAATCGCGTCGGTGGGCCGCTCGATCACCGGATCCGGCGCGTCCTGGACACGTACGTCTCCGGCTTCATGCATGAATGTCGCCCTCATCGGGACATCTCTCTTCCTGCTTCGAATTCAGAATCTGAGCCCCGTCACTCACGTTCGCACCCGCGTCCGCGCCGAAAAAGGGGAGAAATTCATCCTGGGAGAAAACTCTCCCTCCCAGCCGCCCGGCACCGGGTGAGACAGTGGACGTATGAGCAGCGACGCCGCCCACCGGAACGAGCTGGGAGAGTTCCTCAAGGCCCGCAGGGCGGAGCTGAGCCCGCGCACCGTCGGTCTGCCCGACAGCGGCGGCCCGCGCAGGGTGCCGGGGCTGCGGCGCGAGGAGGTCGCGCGGCTGGCCGCCATCAGCACCGACTACTACACGCGTCTGGAGCAGGGCCGTATCCAGGCGTCCGCGCCCGTCCTGGCCGCGCTGACCCGCGCTCTCCACCTGCAGGACGACCAGCGCGCGTATCTCTTCAGCCTGGCGGGCAAGCCGCCGGCGCGCTCCCCGCGCAGGGCGCGGCAGCAGGTCCAGCCGCAGTTGCGGCGGCTGCTCGACGATCTGACGGCCACGCCCGCGGTCGTCATGGGCAGGCGTATGGACATTCTCGCGTGGAACGCGCTCGCGGCCGCGATGATCACGGATTTCGGGCAGATTCCCGAGAAGTCGCGCAATTATGTCCGACTGATCTTCACGGACCCGGACATGCGCACTCTGTATTCCGACTGGAATACGGTCGCGCGTACCTGCGTCGCCCAGCTCCGTATGGAAGCCGCGAAATACCCGGACGATCCCCGGCTTTCCGCGCTCGTCGGGGAACTCTCCGTACATGACGAGCAATTCCGCCGGTGGTGGGCCGCCCACGACGTCGCCACGCTGAGCGTGGGCACCAAGTCCCTGCGGCATCCGGTCGCCGGGGAACTCACCCTCGACTGGGACACCCTCACCGCCACCACCGACCCCGACCAGCAACTCGTCATCTGGACGGCGGAGCCGGGCACCCCGACCTACGACGGCCTGCGGTTCCTCGCCTCCTGGGCCACCGCGGGCGCGTCGGGTTCCTAGGTCGCGCGGGTTCCTAGGTCGCGCGCCGTGCCTTGTGGAGCTGCTGGAGTCCCAACGGCGCCGGAGGCGGCAGGCGTTGGGTGTGCTCGGGCCTGAAGGACTGGAGGAGATAGGCGACCAGCCGCCGGGACGCGGCGAGTGAGACCTGCCGGGACTCTCCGACGACGCCGCTGTTGGCCAGGAGGAGCAGGGTGATGTCGGACGGGTCGAAGTCATCGCGCAGTTGGCCGGCATCCTTGGCCCGCCGCACCAGTCGTTCGAGGCCCTCCTCGGCGCGGGTGCGCTCGCGGTTGTAGTCGACGGCGTCGGGAAACTCGGAGAAGAAGGCGGCGGTGAAGCCCCGGTCGGTGGCCTGCATGGCGCAGACCTGCTCGATGACGGTGCACAGGCCGCGCCAGGGGTCGGGATCCGCCAGTGCCTCGTCCAGGACCGAGACGCAGATGCTGAGCTGTTCGGCGAAGGCTTCGCTGATGAGAGAGGCGCGGGTGGGGAAGCGCCGGTAGAGGGTGGCGGGGCCGACGCCGGCGCGGCGGGCGATCGCCGTCAGGGGTACGTCGGTGCCCTGGGTCGTGAACGCCTCGCGGGCGACTTCGAGGATGCGGTCGCGATTGTGCTGGGCGTCGGCGCGCAGCGGGGTGCCACCGTCGGTGTCGGTCGTGACGGTTTCGGCCGGTGGGCCTGGTTTCCGAGAGGGCTGAGCAGGCATGTCTCTCACTTTACGGCAAGTGGAAGGTGTCGTCCGTTTATCGCGTTAGCTTGATCGTAAGAGCCACGCCGGAGAACAGGACCACACCATGAGCGACATGCGCGCAGCCCTCTTCGACCGTTACGGACCCCCGGAGGTGCTGTACGAGGGCCGGGTGCCGGTGCCGGACGTCAAGCCCGACGAGGTGCTGGTCCGCGTCCACGCGGCCACCGTCAACGGTGGTGAGACGGCGGGCCGGGCCGGGAAGATGCGGCTGGTGACGGGGCGCCGTTTCCCCCAGCGCACCGGGCTCGACTTCGCGGGTGAGATCACCGAGGTCGGCCCCTCGGTGACCGGGCTGCGGGAGGGTCTGCGGGTGTGGGGGCTCCTGGGGCGGTCGACGTTCGGCAGCGCGGCGCAGTACGTGGCCGTGCGGCCCCGGCAGATCGCCCTCGCCCCCGGCAATCTCAGCCCGGAGGAGGCCGTCTCCCTGCTGGCGGGCGGCACGACCTCGATCACCGCCCTGCGCGACAAGGCCGGTCTCAGGCCCGGCGAACGCCTTCTGGTGCGCGGCGCCAGCGGCGGGGTCGGCAGCGTCGCCGTCCAGATCGGCAAGCTCATGGGTGCTCACGTCACGGCTCTCGCGGGTGCGCGGAATCTCGACTTCGTCCGGGGCCTGGGCGCGGACGACGCCTTCGACCACCGGACGACCCATCCGTCCGCACTGGGCACGTTCGACGTCGTCATGGACACCGTCGGCACCGAACACCCCGTCTACCGCCGCCTGTTGGCGCCGGGCGGGCGCATGGTGGCCATCGCCTTCGATGTCGACAACGTCGCCGCCAGCCTGTCGTACATCCTCCGCTCCACGGTCCACGGCTCCCGGCGCGTGCGCGCCTTCAGCGGCAATCCCAAGCACGCGCTGTTCGCCGAGCTGACCCGGTACGCGGAGAGCGGCGACGTCCGCCCGGTGGTCGACACCGTCCACCCGCTCGACGAGATCGCCGAAGCCCACCGGGCGCTGGAGGCGGGCGGCGTCCGTGGAAAGCATGTCGTGCGGGTGGTGTGAGCACGCTCTTCACCGAAGGGCGGGGAACTCCGTCGTGCCCGGGCCCGCGGGGCCCCCGCTCAGGCGCACCGTCGCGATCTCCCACGCGCGCAGCGGGATCCGGACCGTGCCGGGTTCGGCATCGGGCGCGGTCGTACGGGTGTCGTCGGCGCCCAGCAGGCCGACGCGCCGGGCGTGGGTGAACGGGCCGCGTACGACCGCCGTGGTCGGTTCGGGGGACGCGGCGACCAGCCGCACCTCCAGCTCGCCGTCGCGTCGGCGGAGGCTGGTCATGACCGCGCCCTCGACCGACAGGCCCGGGCACGAGACGGGCGGCGCGTCGCGTGGGCCGGATCCCGGCGTGGCGTGCAGGGGGTGGCGGTAGCGTTCGGCCGCCGCCATGAGGTCCGCGTCGTGCCAGTCGCCCGCGTGCGGCAGCACGGCCAGCGAGACGGTGGTCGTTCCCACCATCTGGGCCGCCGGGACGGCCAGTTGGGGGCCCGCCGGTTCCGCGCGGCAGGGGTGGATGTTGCGGCTGAGCCAGCCTGTGGCGCGCAGGACGGTCAACGCGACTTCCCGGTCGAGGAGTTCGTACTCGCACGCCTGGCTCAGCAGCAGGCCCGCGCCGCCCGCGTCGACGAATCCGTGGGCGGGAAACGTCGGGACGGGGCGCTCGCTGAAGCCGCCTTCGGCGGTGCGTCCCCGCTCGACCACGGCGAACTGCCCCTCGGCATGGGAGGTTTCGGCGGGCCGGGCGAGCGGCACGTGGAGGCGTACCCGGTGGTCGAGCGAGGCGTTGTCCAGCGTCAGGTCCAGCCGGGCGAAGGGCTCCCCCGCCCGCAGTTCGACGTCCAGGCGCACACCGCCGGGCCGGGTCGCCGCCGTACGCCGGTCGGCGGTCCGGTCCACGGCCTGCGGCCAGTCGTACAGGCGCTCCACGGTGAGTGAGGCGCGCAGCGGGCCGCCGATCGCGGTGCCGACGCGCAGGGTGCGGGGTGTCGTGACGAGCGTGTCGGTGCCTGGCGGGGCGTAGTTGTAGCTGTCGCCCCGGTCGCCGCCGTCCACGACGCGGCCGACGCCGTCGAGCACGGTCCCGTCGGCGGCCGTGACGCGGAGCGTGCCGTCGTCCAGCGCGGTGACGGTGACCAGGCCGTTGGAGAGCGTCCGGCCTTCGGCCCGTACGGGCCGCTCGGCCGGCTGCGCGCCCCGCACCGCCCGCAGCGACGTCCAGCCGAGCGCCGGTACCCGGGCCAGGCAGGTGACGGTGCGGTGCGCGGCCCGGGTGATGCGTACCGTCCAGTCGCCGCGCGCGCCCGTCACGGCGGCGCGGACGGCCTCGACGTCGAACGGCGTGTCGCCGCCGTGCCGCGCCACGCCGAATTCGAGTACGCGCCGTGCGTCGTCGCAGGACCAGTGGGTGATCTCGCTGCCGAACAGCTCGCGCCCGTGGATACGCGGCAGAAAGGCGGTCAACTCCTCGCCGGGCAGGGCCTCCGAGAGCAGGAGTTGTTCGCCGCGTACCTCGGTCTGGGCGGGCAGCCTGCTGCCGTCGGGCAGTTCGACGGCGATGTCCCGCCAGTCGTCGGGGACTTCGAGATCGACGGTGACGACGTCGTCGCGTGCGGCCGGGGTGGGGTTGAGGACGAGTACGGCGTCCCGCGAGACCTGCGGCGCGAGGCCGCCGGCGACCCTGTCGCGTACGGCCTGTCCGAGGTGTCCGGCCTCGCTGATCCGGGCGAAGACCTGGGTGGCCGTCTCGTCCACGCCGCACCCGGTGACCGAGTCGTGTCCCGACGCGTCGATCAGCCGCCACCACGCCATGTCGAGGAATTTCTCCGGCCATTGGGCCGACCAGAGCGCGGCGAATGGCTCGGCGTAGCGTTCGACCAGACGCTCGGCGCGGGCCAGTGCCTGCTTGAGACGGGGGCGTACGGAGAGCACTCCGGGCAGGATGTTCGCGTGGGCGTGGCTGCGCAGTTCACCTGCCACGACGGGCAACGAGCCGTCGTGCGGGTCGCGTTCGCGCAGGTAGTCGGCGAGGGTGGTGATGGTGACGTCGACGTCCGCCCGGTCCAGGCCGGCGACGAGTTCGACCAGGGACCCGACCGGCGCCGAGTGGTCGGTGCCGTACATCGCGAGGACCGGGTCGGCGCCGAAGGCGGGGGTCAGTCGCCTGCCGAGGTCGGCCATGCGTCCGGCGAAGTGACCGGGGTCGGAGAGGACGTACGCGGCGTTGCCGTAGCCGCCGGCGAGATATTCGGTACGCACCGAGCTGCCGTCGGGTGCCTGCCAGCGGAAGGCGTGTCCGGGGACGCCCGCGGGGACGCCCCGCCACACACAGGCGTGGTCGAGTCCGGCGGCGGAGAGGATCTGCGGCATCTGCGCGCAGTGGCCGAACATGTCGGGGAGGTAGCCGACCGGCATGGCGCTGCCCAGTTCGGTGGCGCGGCGGTGGCCGAGTTCCAGGTTGCGGATGATGTTCTCGCCGGAGCACAGGAACTCGTCGAGGAGGATCTGCCAGGGGCCGACGGCCAGTTGACCGCGCCGGACCAGCCGGACGACGCGCTCACGGTGCTCGGGGCGTACTTCGAGGTAGTCGTCGACGGCGGCCATCTGCCCGTCGAGGGTGAACCGGAACCGTTCGTCGGCCTCGGCCCGGTCGAGCACCTCGTCCAGCAGGTCGACCAGGCGCAGCCGGAACCGTTGGAAGGGCTCGTACCATTCGCGGTCCCAGTGGGTGTGCGGGACGAGCCGTACGTCGGGAGTGGTCATCGCGCCGGAGTCTCCTGTGCGTCGGTGCTGCCCGTCGGGGTGAACGTGAGCGTGAGGGACGCCCTGGCGGGGTGGAGGCGGTACGGGGGCAGGACGCCGGGGCCGCAGGACGCCGACCCGAGTCCGTTCTGGGCGAGGTCGAGATTGAGTACGACGGTGTCGCCGGGTGCGAGGCCCGTGGTGTGGGTCGCCGCGTCCAGGTGCTCGGACGTCCAGCGGCGGGCGGTGAACGCGAAGGCGGGTTCGCCGTCGACGCGCAGGCCCGCGCCGTCGGCGGAGGTCAGCCGCAGCCAGCGCAGGTCGACGCGGTTGCCGTTCTCCTGCGGGCGCACGTACGGCGTCTGGAGGGCGTCGACGGTGCGGGTGAAGCGGCCGATCCGGGCGGCCTGCCGGCTGTCGGCGTACGCCTCACCCGGTCCGCGCCCGAACCATTCGGCGGTTCCGAGACCGCCCGGCAGCGCCATCCGCAGACCGAGCCTCGGCAGGGTGCACGGCCAGGTGCCGTCCGGCTCGACCTCCAGGCGCAGCCGCAGCCGGTGCGCGTCGCCGCTCCAGTGGTAGTCGGCCCGCATGCCGAAGCCGAGTCCGGGCGGGGCGACCCGCGTGCGGACGACGAGTGTGTCGCCGAGCCGTTCGGTGCCCAGGAGCTGGTGCTGCAGCCGGTGCAGTCCGGCGGCCCGCCAGCGGGTCTCCTCGGGGTCGTCGGAGCCGCGGTCGTTGTCGGTGGGGGCCCGCCACAGGTCGAGCCGGGGGCCTTCGACGGGCAGGCCGCCGAGTGCGGTCAGCCGCCCGGTGAGCGGGTCGAACACGCCGGGGCCCAGGCGTAGCTCCGTACCCGTCGTGTCCAGGACCGCCCCTGCGGCCGGTGGTACGGGGGCCGCCGGCGTCACGGGGGTCTGTCCCCAGGCCACGATGTGCCCGGCCGGTGCCCACGCGGTGTCGGCGGCGAGCGCCGCCCGTACGGTGAGCCAGCTTTCCGCGCCGGTGGGCGGGAGTCCGGGCAGCGGTACGTCGGCGCTGTCGCCCGCTTCGACCGGCGGCACGGTGAGGACGCCGTGCGCGATCCCGGTCCCCTCCTCCTCCAGCACCCAGTGGAATCGGAGATGCGCCGTCGACAGGACGTCGTAGTGGTTGGTGACGCGCAGAGCGCCGTCGGCCGCCGTGATCCGCACCGGTTCGAAGACCTTCGCGAACTCCGCGAGGGCCGGGGACGGTGTGCGGTCGGGGTGCACCAGTCCGTCGATGACGAAGTTGCCGTCGTGCAGGGGCTCGCCGAAGTCGCCGCCGTACGCGAAATGGGTATCCCCTCGCGTGTCCCGCCGGGTGATGCCGTGGTCGATCCACTCCCACACGAAGCCGCCCTGGCAGCGCGGATGGCGTTCGAACAGCTCCCGGTACTCCACCAGGCCGCCCGGTCCGTTGCCCATCGCGTGGCCGAACTCGCAGAGGATGAAGGGCAGTTCACGCACGCGCGGATGTCCTTCGACGCCCTGTCCGATGCGGTCCACCTCGTCGTGCCCGGCGTACATCCGGCTGTGGACGTCGGTGTACGAGCAGTCGGTGTCGCCCTCGTAGTGCAGGGGCCGCGTGGGGTCGCGCCGGTGGGTCCACTCGGCGGCGGCGGCCAGATTGCGGCCGGTGCCCGCCTCGTTGCCGAGCGACCATATGACGATCGACGGATGGTTCTTGTCCCGCTCGACCATGCGGCGCATCCGGTCCAGATAGGCGTCCGCCCAGCGGGGGTCGTCGCTGGGGTTGCCCTGCCAGTCGAGTTCGGAGAAGCCGTGTGTCTCCACGTCGCTCTCGTCGATGACCCACAGGCCGTAGGTGTCGCACAGGTCCAGGAACGCGGAGTCGGGCGGATAGTGGCTGGTGCGGACGGCGTTGACGTTGTGGCGCTTCATGAGTTCGATGTCGGCCACCGCGAACTCGCGGGGCACGACCCGTCCCGAATCAGGGTGGAACTCATGGCGGTTGACGCCCCGGAAGACGATACGGCGGCCGTTGACCTTGAGTTGGCCGTCCTCGACGGTGATGGTGCGGAAGCCGATACGTACGGGGACGCGCTCGGTGTCGGTGTGGACCTCGCCCTCGTACAGCCGGGGTTCCTCGGCGCTCCACGGCGCCACGTCCGTGATCTCGGCCGACCGCCCGGCGGGCAGGTCGGTGACGCCCAACTCGGGGACGGTGATCCGGACGCCGCTGTCGGCGTCGAGACGCAGCGTGCCGCGCGCGGTGAGGTGGTCGTAGCCTGCGTCGACGGTGAAGTCCCGTACGCCGCCTGCGGGTCGGGCGAGCAGGGTGACGTCGCGGAAGATGCCGGACAGCCACCACATGTCCTGGTCTTCCAGGTAGCTGCCGGCGGACCACTGGTGGACGCGTACGGCGAGCAGATTGCCGCGCGGTCGCAGCAGTGGGCCGACGTCGAACTCCGCCGGCAGCCTGCTGCCCTTGGTCACCCCCAGTTCGACGCCGTTGAGCCAGACGCGACCGCAGGAGTCGATGCCCTCGAAGCGCAGCACGGCGGGCTCGTCGGGCCAGTCGTCGGGCAGGTCGAAGAGCAGCCGGTGGTCGCCCGTCGGGTTGTCGGACGGCACCTGGGGCGGGTTGACCGGGAACGGATAGCGGACGTTGGTGTAGGCGGGGCTGCCGTGGCCGTGCAGTTGCCAGTGGCCGGGGACGGGGATGTCGGTCCAGCCCCCGTCGTCGAAGTCGTCGCGCTCGATCCCGTCCGGCGCCGCGTCGACGGCCGGTGAGAGCAGGAACCGCCAACTGCCGCCCAGGCTCAGCGCGGGCGCGTCGGAGCGGAAGGCGGACCGGGGCGCCGTCGAGCCGTGACCGGGGGCCGGATCGTCCACGTACGAGAAGTCGGCGTGCGAGGAAGGCAATGGATTCCCTTCAGCCCTTGAGGGCGCCTGCGGCGATGTTGCGGATGAAGTGCCGGGCGCCGAACAGGAAGATGATGATCAGCGGGACGATGGCCACCAGCGTGCCCGCCATGACCACGCTGTAGTCGGTGACGTAGAGGCCGTTGAGCTGGGCGAGCGCGAGCTGGAGCGTGATGTGGCGGGAGTCGATGAGGACGACCAGCGGCCACAGGAAGTCGTTCCACACGTTGACGAACGTGAAGATGCCGAGGAACGCGAGCGCCGGTCGCAGCACCGGCAGTCCGACGTGCAGATACGTACGGAAGAAGCCGCAGCCGTCGATACGGGCGGCGTCCAGCAGTTCGTCCGGCAGGGCGCCGGCGGCGTACTGGCGCATCCAGAAGATGCCGAAGGCGTTGGCGGCGGCGGGCACGATCAGCGCCTTCAGACTACCGACCCAGCCGAGGTCGGCCATCAGGGAGAACTGGGGGATGGCGGCGAGCTGGGTGGGCACGACGAAGGTGGCCAGCAGTATCCCGAAGAGGATCTTGCTGCCGGGGAACGTGTACTTGGCGAAGGTGAAGGCCGCGAGTGAGTCGAAGAACAGCACGGCGACGGTCGTCACGACGGCGACGACCAGTGTGTTGAGCAGCGACCCGAAGAAGTCGATCCGGGAGAACACCTCCCCGATGTTGTGGAACAGCTGGTCGCCGAAGACGAGCTTGGGCGGGGAGGAGTAGATGTCGGGGGTGGTGTTGGACGCCATGACGGCGAGCCAGTAGTAGGGGAAGAGGGTGATCGCGGCGCCGACGAGAAGCGCGGCGTACGTCAGGAAACGGCCGCGCGTGCTCATCGGGCGTCCTCCTTGGTCGTGACCCGGCCGCGCTCGGGGCGTTGCACGAGGCGCCAGTTGAGGATGGAGAACAGCACGACGACGACGAAGATGCCCCAGGCGATGGCGGCTCCGTAGCCGAAGTCGTTGTCCGCGAAGGCGGTTCCGTAGAAGTAGAGGACCATCGTCAGTCCGGCCCCGCCGGGACCGCCGCGGTCGCCGAGCAGCACCTGTGACTCGGTGAAGATCTGGAGCCCGCCGATGGCCGACATCACCAGGGAGAACAGCAGGACCGGCCGCAGCAGGGGCAGCGTGATCCGGAAGAAGGTCTGTACGGGGCTCGCGCCGTCGACGCGCGCCGCCTCGTAGACGTCGGTGGGCAGGGCCTGGAGTCCGGCGAGGAAGATGATGGCGTTGTAGCCGGTCCACCGCCAGATGATCATGATGGCGATGGCGCACCGGATCCCCCACGGGTCGGTGAGCCAGGGGACATGGCCGAGGCCGAACAGGTCGAGGATCCAGTTGAGGATGCCGAACTCGCCGCTGAAGATCGAGCCGAAGACCAGCGACATGGCCACGATCGATGTCACGTTGGGCATGAAGTACGCGACGCGCAGCGCGCCCTTGAAGCGCACGGAGGAGTTCAGGCCGAGGGCGATGAGCAGGGCGAGGACGGTCATCGGGACCGTCGACATGACCCAGATGATCAGGGTGTTGGCTATGGAGTCCCAGAACTGGCTGTCGGTGAGCAGATAGCGGAAGTTCTCCAGGCCGACGAACTTCATCGGGCCCACGCCGTCCCAGCGTTGGAGCGAGAGATAGAGCGAGTAGAAGACCGGGTAGAGGCCGAAGACGGCGAAGAGGATGAAGAACGGGGACACGGCTACGTACTGCGGCAGATGGCGCCATCGCCTGCGTCGCCGGGCGGCGTCCTCGGCCGGTGGGCGCGGGACGGCGGTCGCCGGGGTGTCGAGGTCGGACGTCGCGGTCATGAGAGCACCCCCTGCCGGCGCAGAAGCCGTTCGATCCGGTTCCGGGCGTCCCGCCAGGCGCGCTCCGGGTCCTTGCCGCCGAGTTCCACGTTGGTCAGCTCGTCGGTGTAGGTGTCGCTGAGAGTGATGTCCCAGGGACTGAAGTAGGCGTACTTCACCTGGTCGGCGATGTCGGCGAAGACCCGCACGGCGGACTGGCCGCCGAAGAACGGGTCCGGGGCGGTGATCCGTTCGTCGTCGGCCGCGGCCGGACCGGACGGGAAGAGGCCGATCTCGGCGTAGTTGGCGGCCTGGTTCGCCGGGTTCTGGAGCCAGCTGATGATGTCGAAGGCCGCCTGCGGGTCGGGGCAGGCGGCGGTGATGGCGAGGAACGAACCGCCCTGGTTGCCGGGGCCGCCGGGCGGTGCGCAGACCCGCCACTTGCCGGCGGTGCCGGGGGCCGACTGCTTGATCTCGCCGGTGATCCAGGAGGCGTTGACGAGGCTGACCTCCTGGCCGGTGTTCCAGGCCGCGTGCCGGTCCACGGACTGGCCGCCGGCCGTCTGCGAGCCGCCGAATCCCGCGGTGAGGCGGCGGCCGAACGCCTCGACCGCGCGGTCCCAGGCGAGGCGGACATGGGACTGGTCGTCGAGGTAGGTGTTCTCCGGCGTGAAGTACTTCCGCCGCTCCTGGGCCATCGAGTACGTGAACACCGTCTTGGTGTCGGTGATCAGATAGCGGCCGGGGAGTTTGTCGCGGATCCGTTCGCCGAAGGTGAAGTACTTCTCCCAGGTGGGTACGGCCGCCGCGACGTCGTCCGGTTCGCTGGGCAGGCCTGCCTTCTCGAAGATGTCGTGCCGGTAGTAGAGGGCCGCGGGGCCGATGTCGATGGGGAAGCCGAGCTGGAAGCCGTCGGGGGTGGCGCCCGCATGCCACTTCCACGGCAGGTATCCCCCCGCCAGCTCCCGCGCGCCGTGGTCGTTCATGTTCACGAAGCGGTCGCTGTCGCCGAAGTACCGCGAGATGTTGTCGCCGATCATCGTGATGTCGGGCAGATAGGCACCACCGGCGAGCGCGGCGAGCAGCCGCTGCGTCAGGTCACCGCTCACCTGCGAGGGGACGAACTTGTCGGCGGCGAAGCGCTTGCGGGCGGCCTTCAGCACATTCTCGGAGAAGCCGTTGTACGTGTACCAGAAGGTGAGATGACCGGGGTTCGCGGTCATCGGGCTCGCACATCCGCCGGCTCCGAACGCGGCGGCGCCGAGAGCGGTCGCGCCTGCCAGGAGCCTTCGTCGAGTCAGCGTCATTGAGGACCCTTCCAAGGCCCGTGAACGCTCCCGTGAACGTTCACGAATTGCCGGGAAGTCTCTGACCGGGCGACGCGATGTGTCAAGAGGTGTGACGTACGGGGTGCGTTGGGCGCGCGTACGGCGGCACGCCGCTCCGGACCCCGTACGCGTGAAGGCTCATGGCGCGCTCACAGCATGCCCGGCCGGACCGCTCAGCCGGACTCGCGCAGTCTCAACTCCGCGCGAACCACCAGCTCGTCGGGGCCGAGTGGCTCGCCGCCGGTCAGCAGCCGCCCGGCCTGTTCGACGGCGAGCGCGCCGAGGCTTCGGGTGTCCAGGGCCACGGTCGACAGGGGCGGTTCGACGAGCGTGCCGAGCCTCAGACCGTCGAAGCCGATCACGGCGAGATCCCGGGGGACCCGCCGGCCGAGGCGGCGTGCGGCGCGCAGCGCGCCGATGGCCATGATGTCGTTGAAGGTGAACAGGGCGCTGACCTCGGGGTGTTCGGCGAGCAGCGCCGCCAGCGCGCTCTCGCCGCCCTCGACGCTCTGGTCCGCGCGGCGCACCGGGCCCGCGTCGAGGCCGCAGGCCGCCGTCGCCGCCGCGAACCAGGCGTGCCGGACGCTCGGTTCGGCCCGGCCCGCGTGGTCGAGCATGCCGATGTGCCGGTGCCCCGCCGCGGCGAGGTGGGTGATCGCCGCCCTGACGCCGTCCTCGCCGTCGATCCGTATCGAGCTGAACCGGTCGGTGCGCCGCTCGCGGTCGATGAGCACGACGGGGACACCGCGGGTCAGCTTCTCGATCTCGTCCTCGGGGCGGCTGAAGTATCCGACGACGGCGTCCACCTGGGAGGCGATCACCTCAAGGGTGCCGCGTTCCTCATCGGCGCTGTCGGCGGTGTCGTACACGAGGACGTGCCAGCCGCGGGCGCGCGCGGCTTCCAGCGCGGCGGCGGCGACCTCGGTGAAGAACGGATTGAGCAGATCGGGGATGACCAGCCCGACGCTGATGGTGTCCTGCCGGACCAGCCCCCTGGCGAAGCGGCTCGGGCGGTATCCGAGCGCGAGGGCGGCGTCGAGCACCCGCTGTTTGGTGGAGCCGTGGATCTCGCCCTTGTCGTTCAGGGCCCGGGACACGGTCTGCCGGGACACCCCGGCGGACCGGGCGACATCGTGGATCGTCACCCTGCGGGACTCGGTCCCCGACGGCGCCATCGCTCACCTCCGCGCGTCCGACGGCACCGGCGTGCCGACAGGGACCCGAGTATGCCCCGGCGGCACCGGGTCGCACGACCCGCCGTCGACCGCGACGGCCGGGTCACCGCCGAGAGGCCGGGCGCGGTCACCGTGGGCCGCGGACCGCGCCGAGGAGCAGGCGCCCGTCGCCGCGCGGCGGGCGCATCCGACATCTGACGAACCGTCCGGTTTAGTTTGTTTGACCCCCGGGAAAGCGTGTGCGAATCTTGCGCCGTGTTCCAGTCTCTGCACCTCGTAGGCCGCGCACACGTGGATCTTGTCCGCGTCGCGAGCGCGCTCTGTAGCCCCTCCGCCGTCTGAGCGGTGCCGTGGGCCCCTCCGCCGTACACCGGCCAGGAGGGCCGTCTTGTGCAGCCGGAACCATTTCCCACATCGTGGACGTGCCGGCCACCCTTGTCCGCCCGTAGCCGGGCCGTGGACAGGGGCCTTTTCTCTCCCCGTACCACCTTGCGAGACGTGTGTGTCGAAGCACACATCTCACCTTGCCGAATCGAGTCCGCATGTCCCTCCCGTCGCCCGGCGCCCCCTCGGCGCGGAGCACCGATCCCGCGACCGCCTCCTGGGAGGACTGGCGCGCGCGGCGGATCGCCTCCGTGACGGCGCCCACCGGAAACCTGGCGCTGGTCGAAACCAGATGGCTGCCCTCCGGCACGGTCCCGGCCCCCGACCCGGACGCCGAGCAGCGGAACGCTCCCCCGGGCGTACGCGTCACCTCGCTGGAGCGCGCCGACATCATCACCGGTGAGCCGGAGTTCGGTCTGCGGTTCTGGGACGCCGAGTCCCCCGCGATCCGGCACTTCTCGCACATCGAGACGTACGACCACGATCCGGCGTGGGTGGTACGGGCGACCTTCACCCCCGTCGCCACGGACCGCCGGATCCCGTTCGAGTACATCCGTGACAACGGCGGCAGCCGGGGTCTGATCGTGCCCGGCGACATCACCCTCACGCTCGACGGCGTCGACTACACCCTCGCGGCCTTCGACGACGGCGGGACACTGCTTCTCGTCTTCGCCGACCCGACGAACGGGTCCGGTACGTACGCCTCCGGCCGCTTCCTCTTCGTGGAGCGCGCACCCGGCGGCGACACCGTCACGCTCGACTTCAACCGCGCCTTCGTCCCGCCGTGCGGCTTCTCCGTCCAGTACAACTGCCCGCTCCCCCCGCCGCAGAACCGGCTCCATCTCCCCGTACCCGCGGGCGAGAAGCTGCCCGTCTTCCTCGACGGCCACACGATCGACGGCAGCCACCCCTCAGGAGTATCGAAGTGAACCGAACAGCCACTCCCCTCGCCGGCGCCGCCCTGGTGGTCGCGATCTCCGTCGCCCTCACCGCCTGCGGCGGCGGCACGTCGAACCAGAAGGGCGGGGCCTCCGGCTCCTTCGACAAGGACGCGACGGTCTCCATCGGCTCCCTGTACGAGCCGCAGAACCTGGACAACACGGGCGGCGGCGGCCAGGGCGTCACCGAGGCCCTCAACGGCAACGTGTACGAGGGTCTGTTCAGGCTCACGGACCAGGGCAAGGTCGAGAAGCTGCTCGCCGAGAGCTACACCGTCTCGCCGGACGGCCTCACCTACACGTTCAAGCTCCGCGACGGCGTGAAGTTCCACTCGGGCCGGGCGCTCGACTCCGCCGATGTGAAGTACAGCATCGAGAAGGTGACGGGCGAGTCGTCCCAGTCGGCGCGCAAGAGCAGCCTCGAAGCCGTGAAGTCCATCGCCACCCCGGACCCGCGCACGGTCGAGGTGACGCTGAAGACCAAGTCGATCTCGTTCGTCTACAACCTCAGCTACGTCTGGATCATCGACGCCGAGGCGAAGAACCTGAAGACGTCCGAGGACGGCACCGGACCGTACGAGCTGGACCGCTGGAATCGCGGCTCCGCGCTGAGTCTCGACCGGTACGCCGGGTACTGGGGCAGCCCCGCGCAGAACAAGAAGGTCGTCTTCCACTACTACAAGGACGCGACCGCCCTCAACAACGCGCTGCTCACCAACGCGGTGGACGTGGTCACCAGCGAGCAGAGCCCGGACGCGCTGGACCAGTTCAAGAACAACCCCGCGTACAAGGTCAACAGCGGCGACTCGACCACGAAGCTGCTGCTCGCCTTCAACGACCGGGTCAAGCCGTTCGACGACGTGAAGGTCCGCAAGGCCGTCAGCTCGGCGATCGACAACAAGAAGCTGCTGGAGTCGGTCTGGGGCGGCTACGGCAAGCTCATCGGCTCGATGGTCCCGCCGACCGACCCGTGGTACGAGGACCTGACGGGCGTCAACCCGTACGACCCCGCGCTGGCCAAGAAGCAACTGGCCGAGGCCGGTTACCCCGACGGCTTCGACCTCACCCTCGACACCCCCAACTACGACCCGCACCCGACGGCCGCGACGTTCATCAAGTCGCAGCTCGCGAAGGTCGGGATCAACGTCAAGATCAATGTCATCACGCCGGACGAGTGGTACACGAAGGTCTACCAGAACCACGATTTCAGCGCGACGCTCCAGGAGCACGTGAACGACCGGGACATCGTCTGGTACGGCGACCCGGACTTCTACTGGGGTTACGACAACAAGCAGGTCACGCAGTGGGTCGAAGAGGCCGAGCAGTCGGACACGACCGCTCGGCAGACCGAGCTGCTGAAGAAGGTCAACCAGCGGATCGCGCAGGACGCGGCCAGTGACTGGCTGTACCTGTACCCGCAGATCGTCGTCGCGTCCTCGAAGCTCTCCGGCTATCCGCTCAACGGCCTGAACTCCCAGTTCTACGCCTACGACATCAAGAAGAGCTGACCGGAGCCGACAGGAACCACGCACCCATGACCGTGTACATACTCAGGCGGCTGGCCTTCCTGGCAGCCTCCCTCCTGCTGGCCAGCGTGGTGCTGTTCCTGCTGCTGCGGCTGCTTCCGGGCGACCCCGCCAACGCGCTGGCGTCGGTCGGCGCGAGCCCGGAGCAGCTGGCGGCGGCCCGGCAGGAGATCGGGTCCGACCGCCCGCTGCCCGAACAGTTCGTGACCTGGCTGCACAGCCTGGCCACCTTCGACCTCGGCAACTCCTTCGTCAGCACCCTGCCGGTCGGACCGGAGATCGCCACCCGGATCGAGGTGACGGGCCCGCTCACGCTCCTCGCGTTCGCCCTGGCGCTCCTCATCGCGCTCCCGGTCGGCTTTCTCGCCGCCCACCGGGCGAACACCTGGTACGGGCTGATCCTCAACGGGGTCTCCCAACTCGGCATCGCCGTCCCGGTGTTCTGGGTGGGTATGATCCTGGTCACCGTGTTCGCGCTCCATCTCGGAGTGCTGCCGGCGGGCGGCTTCCCGCAGGACGGCTGGGCCGATCCCGTGGAGGCGCTGCGGTCGCTGGCGCTGCCGGTCGTCACCGTCGCCGTGGTGATGTCGGCGTCCCTCATCCGGTACGTACGGTCCGCGAGCCTGGACGTCCTCGGCAGCGACTACCTCCGTACGGCGCGGGCTCTCGGTTCCTCGTTCGGCGAGGCGGTACGGCGGCACGGGCTGCGCAACGGCGCGGTTCCCGTCGTCGCCGTACTGGGCATCGAGCTGGCCTCCACGCTGCTCGGCGCGGTGGTCGTGGAGACCGTCTTCGCGCTGCCGGGGCTGGGCAGCATGCTGTCCCAGGCCGTGGCGCAGCACGACTACCCCACGATCCAGGGCGTGTTGTTCGTGACCACACTCGCGGTGCTGGTCATCGGGTTCCTGGCCGATCTCGCGCAGCGCCTCATCGATCCGCGGCTGCGCTCCACGCTGAGCGGGGGCAAGCCATGACGGTGAAGCGCACGACCCGCGCCGCCCCCCGCCGTCGCTCCGTCATCCTGATCGCCGGGTGCGTACCGGCCGGACTGATCGTGGCGCTCGCCCTGGTCTCCTTCTTCTGGCTGCCGTATCCCCTGGACGACACGTCCGGGGGCCGGCTGTCCCCGCCCGGCGCGTCGCATCTGCTCGGCACCGACAAGCTGGGCCGGGATCTGCTCTCCCAGGTGATGATCGGCGCGCGGATCGCCCTGGAGTCGGGTGCCGGGGCGGTGGCGATCGGCGGGGTGCTCGGAGTGGCCACGGGGCTGGCTGCCGGATTCGCCAACCGCTGGGTGGACGACACCTTCTCGGCGCTCCTCGATGTGCTGATCGCCTTCCCCACCCTGCTGCTGGCCATGCTGGTGGTGGCCGCCCAGTCGGCGTCGCTGGGTTCGGCGATCGTCGCGATCGGTCTCGCCATGACGGCCGTCGTGGCGCGGCTGACCCGCATTCTGGTCAAACGGGTCCTCGCGCAGGACTACATCACGGCCGCGCGGACGTCCGGTACGTCCTGGCCCCGGGTGATCACCGGCCATGTGCTGCCGAACATCTGGCCCACCCTGGTCGTCAATCTGGCGCTCCAGTTCGGCCTCGCCGTACTCGCGGAGGCGAGTCTGTCGTTCCTCGGGCTGGGGGCCCCGCCGCCGAACGCCTCATGGGGCCGCATGCTCCAGGAGGCGCAGGCGACCGTGTCCACCGCTCCGTACGGGGCCGTCGCGCCCGGCGTTCTGCTGGTCGCCCTCGTCGTCGGGGTCAATCTCATCGCGGACGGACTGCGCGACACGCTGGACCCGACCCGCCGGAGGAGCTCATGAGCCTGCTCGACGTCACCGGCCTCAGCGTCGTCACCGACAGCGGCCGGGCCCTCGTCTCGGACCTCTCGTTCACCGTCGAACAGGGCGGCCGGCTCGGGCTGATCGGCGAGTCGGGCTCCGGGAAGTCGCTGACCGCCCTCGCGGTCATGGGACTGCTGCCGCCGGGTCTGACCGCGTCCGGGAGCGTGGTGCTGGACGCGCCGGGACTGGGCCGGACCGAGATGGTGGGCGCGGCCGAGTCCCGGCTGCGTCCGCTGCGCGGCCGGGGTGCGGGGGTGGTGTTCCAGGAACCGCTCACGGCGCTCGATCCGCTGATGCGTGTCGGACGGCAGATCGCCGAACCGCTGCGCCGCCACCGAGGTCTGCGCGGGGCGGAGCTGCGACGTGCCGTCGCCGCCGCCATCGACCGGGTCCAGCTGCCGGAGCCGGACCGGATCGCCCGCGCTTTCCCGCACGAGATCTCCGGCGGACAGCGCCAGCGGGTGGCCCTCGCCATGGCCCTGGCCGCCGAGCCGGCGCTGCTGATCGCGGACGAGCCGACGACGGCGCTCGATGTGACCGTCCAGGCCGAAGTGCTCGGTCTGCTGGGCGAGTTGATCGCGGAGAAGGACATGGCCCTGCTGTTCGTGAGCCATGACCTGGCCGTCGTCTCCGGGGTCACCGACGAGCTGGTGGTGCTCAAGGACGGCCGGGCGGTGGAGTCGGGGCGCACCGCCGACCTCCTGCACGCGCCCCGGCAGCCGTACACGCGGAGCCTGGTGGAGAGCGCCCGTACCTTCGAGAACGCACTGGAACGGATCACGCGATGAGTTCACCGGTACTCGCCGTACGGGACGCGGGTTTCGCGTACCGGGGCGCCGCCCCTGTCCTGCACGGCGTCAGTCTGGAGATCGCCGCCGGCCGCAGTGTCGCGATCGTGGGCGAGTCCGGGGCGGGCAAGACGACGCTGCTGCGGCTGCTCCTCGGTCTCAACCGGCCCACCGGCGGCGAGGTGCTCTTCGACGGACAGCCGCTCGACCTGCGGAACCGGGCGCGGATGCGGGCCTTCCGGCGCAGTGTGCAGAGCGTCTTCCAGGATCCGTACTCCTCGCTGGATCCCCGGCAGCGGGTGCGCCGGATCGTCTCCGAGCCGCTGCGCTCGCTGGGGCTCGCGGGACCGGACACCGACGGCCGGGTGGCCGCCGCGCTGGCGGGGGTGGGGCTGCCGGCGGACGCCGGGGACCGCTACCCGCACGAGTTCTCCGGCGGTCAGCGGCAGCGGATCGCCCTCGCGCGGGCCACGGTCTGCGACCCGCGCGTGCTGCTGGCGGACGAACCGGTCAGCGCCCTCGACGTCACCACCCGCGTGCGTATCGTCGATCTTCTCGGTGAGCTGAAGGAGTCGAGGGGTCTGACCATCGCCATGGTCTCCCACGACCTGTCGGTGGTGGCGGCGCTGTGTGAGCACACGGCGGTGCTGGAGAGCGGCCGGGTCGTGGAGCAGGGCGACACCCGCGAGGTGCTGGGCGCGCCGTCCCACCCGTACACCGCCCGGCTGATCGCGAGTGTGCCGCGCCTGCTGTCGGCGCTCCGCCTGGAGAAGCACGACGGCTGAGCGGTCACGGCTGAACGGTCAGCGCGCGGCGAGCAGTTCGAGCGTGTCGATCAGCCGGTTCGAGAAGCCCCACTCGTTGTCGTACCAGGCGACGACCTTGATGTGCCGGCCGTCGACCCGGGTGAGGGCCGAGTCGAAGATCGCCGAGTGCGGGTTGCCGGTGATGTCGGACGACACGAGCGCGTCGTCGGAGTACTCGATGATGCCGGCGAGCGGCCCGTCCGCCGCGGCGCGGTAGGCCGCCAGGACGTCGTCGCGCGTCACGTCGCGGGCGACGGTGGTGTTGAGCTCGACGATCGAGCCCACCGGTACCGGTACGCGGATCGAGTCGCCGGACAGTTTGCCGTCGAGGTTCGGCAGGACGAGGCCGATCGCCTTGGCGGCGCCCGTCGTGGTCGGGACGATGTTGACGGCGGCGGCGCGGGCGCGGCGGGCGTCGCGGTGCGGGGCGTCCTGGAGGTTCTGCTCCTGGGTGTAGGCGTGCACCGTCGTCATGAAGCCGTGCTCGATGTCGGCGAGGTCGTCGAGGACCTTGGCCAGCGGTGCGAGGGCGTTGGTCGTGCAGGAGGCGTTCGAGATGATCGTGTGCGTGGCCGGGTCGTACGCCTCGGTGTTGACCCCGAACGCGACGGTGGCGTCCGCGCCGGCCGACGGGGCGCTGACCAGGACCTTCCTGGCGCCTGCCGTGAGATGGGCGCGGGCGGCGTCGGCCGAGGTGAAGCGGCCGGTCGACTCCAGCACGATGTCGACGCCGAGTTCGGCCCACGGCAGCCGCGCCGGCTCGCGCTCGGCGAGCACGGTGACACGCCGGCCGTCGACGACGAGGGTGTCGCCGTCGACGTCGACCGGGCGGCCGAGCCGGCCGGCCGTCGTGTCGAAGGCGAGCAGCCGCGCGAGGGAGGCGGGTTCCGTGAGGTCGTTGACGGCGACGACCTCCAGGTCGCTGTCGCGTTCGAGCAGGACGCGCAGCGCGTTGCGTCCGATGCGGCCGAATCCGTTGATGGCGACACGAGTCATGAGGGGTTGTCCTTTCGCGTTTCGGGTCCTGCCCATGCTCGCAAGCGGCGCCCGCCGGACGACGGCGGCGCGAACGCCATGGTTCGAAAGGATCACGCCAAACGTGGCGGACGCGCGTGCCGCGCCGTGCGGGCCGGGGCGCGCTACTCGCCCTGGGTGAAGGTGCGCCGGTAGGCGCTGGGGGTGGTGCCGAGTGTCGACTGGAAGTGCAGGCGCAGGTTCGTCCCCGTGCCGAGGCCGACATCCGTGGCGATCTGCTCGATGCTCAGCTCCGAACGCTCCAGCAACTCGCGGGCCGCGTCGACGCGGGCGCGCATGACCCACTGCATCGGCGTGTACCCGGTGTCCTCGACGAAGCGCCGCGAGAAGGTGCGGGGCGACACCGCCGCGTGCCGGGCGAGCGCCGTGAGGGTCAGGGGCTCGCCGAGCCGGCGCAGCGCCCATTCGCGGGTGGCGGCGAACCGCTCGCCGAGCGGCTCGGGCACCCGGCGCGGTACGTACTGCGCCTGCCCGCCGCTGCGGTACGGGGCCGCGACCAGCCGTCGGGCGGTGTGGTTCGATGCGGCCACGCCGAGGTCGGCGCGCAGGATGTGCAGGCACAGGTCGATGCCCGAGGCGGCGCCGGCCGACGTCAGCACGCTGCCCTCGTCGACGAACAGCACGTTCTCGTCGACCCGCACGAGCGGATGCTTCGCCGCGAGCGCCCGCGTGTAGTGCCAGTGCGTCGTGGCGCGCCTGCCGTCGAGCAGACCTGTGGCGGCGAGCGCGAAGGCACCCGTCGAGATGGCGGCGAGCCGCGCGCCCCGCTCGTGTGCGGCGATCAGCGCGTCGATGATCTCCTGGCGCGGGTCGTCGCGGTCCGGGAACCGGTAGCCGGGGATGAAGACGAGGTCGGCCCAGACGAGCGCGTCGAGCCCGTGGGCGACGTGGTACGAGAGCCCGTCCCCGCCGGTCACCAGACCGGGTGCCGCACCGCAGACCCGTACCTCGTACGGCATGCTCTCGCGGGTCGTGAACACCTGCGCGGGGATGCCGACGTCGAGCGGTTTCGCGCCCTCCAGCACCAGGACGGCGACGCGCTGCGGGCGGGGGGCTGGCACGGTGCCAGCGTACGCGTGGAAGGGTGTGCGTCCATGACAGCGGTGAGCGCGATGCTCGAAGAACTGACGGGTCTGGTCCCCCTGACCCGCGAGGGAGCGGCGGCGAGGTTCGCGGCCCTGGGGTGGTCGCCCGGGGGCAGGCCCGGCGAGGGTGTGGAGACGTCCTGGGACAAGGACGGCGTCCACGGCTGGACCCAGGTGTTCGGCGACGGGGAGGTCCGGGTCTCGTTCACCGTCTGGATCCGCGATGTCGACGCGTCGGGTTACTTCGACGACCTGGAGGCCGTCTACGACGAGGGCGAGCGGGTGCTGGCCCGGTTCCTCCCCGAGATCGAGGACTCCCCGCTCGCCGGCCACCTCGCGGAGGCCGGGCTGACGGCGGCGGACGAGGAGGAATTCATCGCCGTACGGAAGTGGCTGCAGGACGGGCGGGTGCTGAGCGCCGGTGTGATCCAGCAGGACACCGACCTCCCGGTCATGGTCGTGGCCACGCTGGAGGAACCGGCGCCGGCCACCCGCTGATCCCGCGGAGCGCCGCCCGGGGTCAGATGTCGAGGAAGCGGACGTCCTTGGCGTTGCGCTGGATGAAGTGGCGGCGGGCTTCCACGTCCTCACCCATCAGAACCGAGAAGAGGTCGTCGGCGACGGCCGCGTCGTCGAGGGCGACCCGCCCCAGCACCCGGTGGTCGGGGTCCATGGTGGTGACGCGCAGTTCCTCGGCGTTCATCTCGCCGAGGCCCTTGAAGCGCTGGATGGAGTCGTCCCTGACCCTGCGGCCGTCCCGACGGCCCAGTTCCAGCAGCGTGTCGCGTTCGCGGTCGGAGTAGGCGTACTCGACGTGGTCCCGGCTCCACTTGATCTTGTAGAGCGGCGGGCGCGAGAGGTAGACGTGCCCCTCCTCGATCAGTGGCCGCATGAAGCGGAACAGGACGGTCAGCAGCAGGGTGTTGATGTGCTGGCCGTCGACGTCGGCGTCCGCCATCAAGATGACCTTGTGGTAGCGGAGCTTGGCGATGTCGAAGTCCTCGTGCATACCCGTGCCGAACGCGGAGATGAGCGCCTGGATCTCCTGGTTCTGCAAAATCCTGTCGATCCGCGCCTTCTCGACATTGAGGATCTTCCCCCGGATCGGGAGGATCGCCTGGTACTGCGGATTGCGGCCGGATTTGGCCGAGCCGCCGGCGGAGTCTCCCTCGACGATGAAGATCTCCGACATCGCCGGGTCGTTCGACTGACAGTCCGACAGCTTGCCCGGCAGCGACGCCGTCTCCAGCAGGCCCTTACGGCGGGTCAGATCCCGCGCCTTACGGGCCGCGACCCGGGCCGTGGCGGCCTGAACGGCCTTGCGCACGATGTCCGCGGCCTCGTTCGGGTTGCGGTCGAACCAGTCGGTCAGATGCTCGTGGACGACCTTCTGGACGAAGGTGCGCACCTCCGTGTTGCCGAGTTTGGTCTTGGTCTGGCCCTCGAACTGCGGTTCTCTGAGCTTGACCGAGATGATCGCGGTCAGCCCCTCACGGATGTCCTCGCCGGCGAGGTTCGCGTCCTTCTCCCGCAGCAGCTTCTTGTCCCGCGCGTAGCGGTTGACCACGGTGGTCAGGGCCGTACGGAAGCCCTCCTCGTGGGTGCCGCCCTCGTGGGTGTGGATCGCGTTGGCGTACGAGTACACGCTGTCGGTGTACTGGCCGTTCCACTGGAGCGCGATCTCGGCCGACAGCAGCCGCTCCGTGTCGTCGGCGGCGATGGTGACGACCGAGGGATGGACCGGTTCGCCCTTGCGGGAGTTGAGATACGCGACGAAGTCGGTGATGCCGCCGTCGTAGCGGTAGGAGACCGTCTTCGCCGCCGGGTCCGGGTGGACCTCGTCGGTCGCGGCCGTGGCGCGCGCGGAGGCCCGTTCGTCGGTGAGGGTCAGCGTGAGCCCACGGTTGAGGAAGGCCATCTCCTGGAAACGCCTGGCCAGCGTCTCGAAGGAGTAGTCGGTGGTCTCGAAGATGGAGCCGTCCGCCCAGAAGGTCAGTGAGGTGCCCGTGCGGGAGGTGGCCTCCCGGCGGACCAGTGGGGCGGTGGGAGCGCCGTCCCGGTAGTCCTGCGTCCAGCGGTGGCCGTCCGTCCAGATCTCCGCCGACAGCCTGGCCGACAGGGCGTTGACCACCGACAGACCCACGCCGTGCAGTCCGCCGGAGACCGTGTACCCGCCGCCCCCGAACTTCCCGCCCGCGTGCAGCACGGTCAGTACGACCTCGACGGCCGGCCGCTTCTCCACCGGGTGCATCCCCACCGGGATGCCGCGGCCGTTGTCGACCACCCGCACCCCGCCGTCGGCCAGGACCGTCACGTCGATCCGGTCGGCCACCCCCGCGAGTGCCTCGTCCACCGAGTTGTCCACGAGTTCCTGCACCAGGTGATGGAGCCCCCGCTCCCCCGTGGAGCCGATGTACATCCCGGGCCGCTTGCGTACGGCGTCCAGGCCGTCCAGCACGGTGATCGCGTCGGCGTCGTACGACGCCGTCCCCACCTGGCCGGGCAGTTGGGGTCCGGGGGTGTCGGTGGCGGTGCGGGTGTCGTAAGAAGTCACGGAAACTCTCTTTCGGGCATGGCAGACCCGGCTCCCGCACCACGTGCGGGAAGCAGCCGGAGAACTGGGGGGGAGAGGCGCGGCACGGCAGCCCGACCTGGGCCCCGGGGCTCGCGAAACCCTCGGGACGCCGGCCGCCGCCGACCATCGGGACGCTGAAGACAATACCGACGCCACCCCTTGCCGCCGGAACGAGAGCACCTCTGCGCGCCGCCGTGCGGCTCCCGCACCACATAAGTCGATCCCCCCTGCCTTCCCCTGTCGAAAAGACGGGAGAGGGCCGCCTGAAGGGTTCCCTGACGCCTTGCCGGACAGCGTCCCGGACACTATTTCCGACATGACCCTCCGCAGTCGCCAGTCGCGCTGCGTCAGATCACGGGCCCGGGTCTCCGACCGAACCCGGCGCCGGTGAAGGCACCGTGACGGCCTGACAGGTCGCGTAGGTCGGCAACAGGCCGGCGTCCCGGGCTTCGGCGAGCAGGAGCGCGTCCTGGTCGCGGGGGGACAGCAGCGGCGTCCCGGTGGGCCAGTCGATGGCCAGTTCGGGATCGAGCGGGTGCACACCGTGCTCGGTCGCCGGGTCGTAGGTCCCCGAAGACAGATAGCACAGCGTGGCCTCGTCCGAGATCGCGCAGAAGCCGTGCCCGATGCCCTCCGAGAGGTAGACGGCACGACGGCTGACATCGTCGAGCCGGGTGCCTTCCCAGCACCCGTACGTCGGCGAGCCGACGCGCAGGTCCACCACCACGTCGAACACCGCGCCGCGCACACACGTCACGTACTTGGCCTGCCCCGGCGGCACATCGACGAAGTGGATGCCGCGCACCACCCCGCGGACGGACACCGACAGATTGGCCTGGGCCAGCCGCAGGGGGCGGCCGATCGCCTCGGCGAACCGGTCGACGTGATACCAGTCCAGGAAGACCCCCCGCGGATCGGCGCGCTGCTCGGGGGTGATCTCCCAGACACCCTCGATACCGAGCGGGCGAAGTCTCACGACGGCTTCACCTCCTTCAACTCCTCGTGATCGGCGAGCAGATCGAGGAGGTACCGGCCGTAGCCGCTCTTGAGCAGCGGGCGGCTGAGATCCCGCAACTGGTCGTTCCCGATGAAGCCGCAGCGCCAGGCGACCTCCTCCACGCAGCCGATCTTGAGGCCCTGCCGTTCCTCCACGACTCGTACGTACTCCGATGCCTGGACCAAGGAGGCGAACGTTCCCGTGTCCAGCCAGGCGGTGCCCCGGTCGAGCGTGGTGACCCGCAACTGGCCCCACTTCAGATACGTTTCGTTGACGGCGGTGATCTCCAGTTCGCCGCGCCGGCTCGGCACCAGGCCGTGGACGACATCCAGCACCCGGTTGTCGTAGAAGTACAACCCCGGTACGGCGTACCGCGACTTGGGACGCGCCGGCTTCTCCTCTATGGAGACGGCCCTTCCGGCCTCGTCGAACTCCACCACCCCGTACGCCTTGGGGTCGGCCACGACGTAGGCGAAGATCCGGGCCCCGGCGGGGTCGTTGTACTGCCGCAGCCGGGTTCCCAGGCCCGCGCCGTGGAAGATGTTGTCCCCGAGGACCAGGGCCACCGACTGGTCGCCGATGAACTCGGCGCCCAGGACGAACGCCTGCGCGATGCCCTCGGGCCGCTCCTGGACGGCGTACTCGAGGCGCAGGCCCAGTTGCGAGCCGTCGCCGAGGAGATGACGGAACTGGCGCTGGTCGTCGGGGCGCGTGATCACGAGTATCTCGCGTACGCCGGCCATCATCAGCGTGGTCAGCGGGTAGTAGATCATCGGCTTGTCGAAGACCGGTATCAGCTGCTTGGAGATGGCGCGGGTGACCGGCCACAGCCTGGAGCCGGTACCGCCCGCGAGCAGGATTCCCCTCAACCAGCGACCCCCTCGGCGATCCGGCACCATCTGAACCTCGCCGTCGGCGCGGCCTTCGATGTCACAGCGTCGACTCCGCCGATATCACCCGCGGTTCGGGTATGGGAACGATGAATCGGCCGCCGTTCTCCAGGAATTCCTTCTCGTTGTCGATGATCTCCGGTGCGTAGTTCCAGGCCAACAGCAGGTAGTAGTCCGGTACATGGCCGGCCGCCTGTTCCGGTGACCAGATCGGAATTCTGGACCCCGGAAGTATTTTCCCCTGCTTGAGAACGGTTGTGTCGCTGCAGAACCGGATCTCCTGATGTCCGAGCCCGCAGGCGGCCAGCAGTGCGCTGCCCTTGGTCGGTGCGCCGTATCCCGCCACGGTCTTGCCGTCCGCCACCACGCCGCGTACCAGTTCCCGGATCTGTGCGCGCACCCGTTCCGTACGATCGGCGAACTCCCGGTAGGTCCGCTCCTCCGCGATGCCCTGGCTCCGCTCTTCCGCGAGCATCTCGGCGACGGCCGGCCGCACCTCGTGGTCGGCGGCGGCCGGGGCGGCGAAGACCACGATCGAGCCGCCGTGCACATCGGCCGTATGGACGTCCACGACGCGCAGGCCGTGCGACTCGAACAGCGTGCACAGGGAGCCGAGCGAAAAGTAGGAGAAGTGTTCGTGGAAGATGGTGTCGAACTGATTGTTCTTGAGCAGTTCCACCAGATAGGGAACTTCCACGAAGAACAGACCGTCTGGAGCCAGCAGGGCCGATACCCCGTTGAGGACTTCGTGGATGTCCGGGATATGGGCGAAGCACTGGCGCCCGTACACCAGTCGTGCCAGGCCGTGCCTGGTCGCGATCTCCTCACCGACTTCGGCGGTGAAACCGGCGGGGATCGTTTCCACGCCGCGGTCGTTGGCGACACCCGCGAGATTGCGCGCGGGATCGACGCCGACCACCCGGGGGCCGGCCTGCCGGAACAGCTCCAGATGCGCGCCGGTGTTGCTGCCGAACTCCACGACGAGGTCTCCGTCGGTCAGTCCGATCCGCTCGACACACAGGTCGACGAGCTTCCGCATGTGCTGGATGATCGAGCCCGCGTCCGAGGCGACGTAACGGTAGTGACCGAAGAGGACGTCCGGTTCGATGACATGGCGCAGCGTCATCAGCCAGCATCGCCGGCACACCACGACGTCCAGCGGGAACAGGGTCTCGCCCCCCGCGTCGTCTTCGTCGCCGAGCAGGTTTCCGGCCAGTGGCGTCGACCCGAACGAGACGACATCGAGCCAATCGTCGTGTCCGCACACCCGGCACTCGTCGATGGGCCGCACTATGTCCTGCATTTCTTCCTTCCCCTCATGGACGAAACCCGCCGGCCTTTCCCGGTCACGCCGTCATCTGCCGGCGTCGCCGGGTGAACCCGTGGCTTCGTCGGGACTCTTGAGCGGTTCCCACCAGGCCCGGTTGTCGCGATACCACTCCACGGTCTCCACCAGCCCGTCCGCGAACGCGACCCGGGGCGAGAAACCGAGTTCTGTACGGATCTTGGTGGTGTCCAGGGAGTAGCGGAAATCGTGCCCCGGCCTGTCCGGCACGTGCCGGACCATGTCCCAGCCGGCACCGCAGGACTTCAGGATCTGTTCGGCCAGTTCGAGATTGGTCAACTCGGTGCCACCGCCGATGTGGTAGACCTCCCCGGCCCGGCCACCGAGGAGCACCAGCTGGATGGCGCGGCAGTGGTCCGAGACGTGCAGCCACTGCCGGCGGTTGTGGCCCTCGCCGTACACCGGGACCTGCTGACCGTCCATCACGTTGGTCGTGAACAGCGGGATCAGCTTCTCCGGATACTGGTACGGCCCGTAGTTGTTGGTGCACCTGGTGACCACGACGTCGAGCCCGTGGGTCCGGTGCCAGGCCAGCGCCAGCAGGTCTCCCGCCGCCTTGGCCGCCGCGTACGGGGCGTTCGGGGCCACCGGGGACTCCTCGTCCCAGGCGCCCTCGGGGATCGATCCGTACACCTCGTCGGTCGAGATGTGAACGAACCGTCCCAGCCGGTGGCGGGAGGCCGCTTCGAGCAGTACCTGGGTGCCCATCGCGTTCGTGCGGACGAACGAGGCGGCGCTGCCGATCGAGCGGTCCACATGTGTCTCGGCGGCGAAGTGCACGATCGCGTCGTGACCGGCGACCACGTCGTCCACCAGGTCCTGATCACAGATGTCGCCCCGCACGAAACGGTAGTTGCGCAGGTCCGCGATCGGCGCGAGGTTCAGCACGTTGCCGGAGTACGTCAACTTGTCCAGAACGGTGACCTGAGTTCCCGATGAGCCCGGCAGAGTTCCGCGCAAGGTGGCCCGGACGAATTCCGAGCCGATGAAGCCGGCGCCGCCCGTCACCAGAATTCGCATCTGCGGCCCCTCCTTTCTCTCGGTCGAGGACTACTACGATTCATCGGCGTTCAGCAGGGGGAACGCCTGCGTCAGAGCGGTGGTCCAGTGCCGGATCGGTGTCAGCCCGGCCTCCCGCCAGGCGTCATGCCCCAACACCGTGTACCGGGGCCGCAGTTCACCGCCGGCGATCCGGTCGCTGGGCACCGGGCGCACTCGTCCGGGGTCCGCGCCGAGCAGCCGGAAGGTCATGCGGGCGAGGTCGTACCAGGTGGCCTCGCCCGCGCTCGTTCCGTGGAACACGCCGGACGCACCGTGCCGGACGAGTGCCACGATCTGCTGTGCCAGATCCACGGTCCAGGTCGGCTGGCCCCACTGGTCGTCCACCACGTCCACGGTCTCGCGCAGCTGCTCCAGCCGGACCATCTTGCGGATGAAGTTCATGCCGTGCCGCCCGTACAGCCAGGCGGTTCGTACGATCGTGCCGTCGTCCGGCAGCAGGTCGAGCACCGCCTGTTCGCCGGCCTGCTTCGTCCGGCCGTACGCGTTGATCGGGCTCGTGACCGCGCTTTCGGCGTAGGGGCGGCGGCTCGTGCCGTCGAAGACGTAATCGGTGGAGAGGTGGACCAGCCGTATCGATCGATCACGGCATACCGCGGCCAGCTCCCGGGCCCCTCCTCCGTTGACGAGAAGGGCCGCCGATTCGCCGGCCTCCGCCTCGCCGAATCGTGTCCAGGCGGCGCAGTTGACGATGGTCGTCGGCCGGTGCCTGTCGACAACGGCCCGGACCGAGAGGCGGTCGGTGATGTCGAGATCGTGCCGGGTGATGGCGACCACCGGTTCGTTCAGCCCTCGCAGGAGCGCCACCAGATCTCGCCCGAGCATTCCCGCCGCACCGGTGACCAGCCAGCGATCCGTCATGACGGGAGCGCGGGCTCCATGGTCGCCAGGTCGGGGTCACGGGCCAGGGCTGCCTCGTGCAGGGGCTGGTAGCTGTTCCAGCCCAGCAGGTGCGAGCCGAGCTGCCGGCCCGTCAGGCGTGCGACCTCCGCGGGGATCTCCTCCGGCTTCCCGGCCGCGTCCGCCAGCAGCTGGACATGGCAGCAGGTGTCCAGGAGCGTGAACCACCAGGCGGCCGCGTCGAGTGTCTCCCCGACGGTGACCAGACCGTGGTTCTTCAGCAGGATCGCCTTGTGCCCGCGCAGCTGTTTCGCGATCCTGCGCCCGTCGTCCTTGGCGAGCACCAGACCCGTGAAGTCGTCGAACACCTCGTGGTCCTCGAAGAACGGGCACGCGTCCTGGGTCAGCGGAGGGAGCTTGCGGGCGAAGGCGGAGAAGGCTCGGCCGTAGACGGTGTGCAGGTGGATGACGGCCTGGACGTCGGGGCGTGCGCGGTGGATCTCGGCGTGGATGTTGAACGCGGCGATGTTGACCCGGCGTTGGCCTTCGACGGTCTCGGCGCTGTCGCCGTCGACGCGGATCAGGTCCGCCGGTGTGATGGTGGAGAAGGGGTGGGCCAGCGGATTGGCCCAGTAGGTGTCGGCGTGTTCCGGGTCGGCGACGGTGATCAGTCCGGCGAGGCCGTCCTGGTCGAAGCCGAGGCGGGCGAAGTGCCGCAGCGCGACGGCGTGCCGGAACTTGAGATAGGCGCGGTGCTCGGCGTAGGTGTCGAACACCGGCGGCTGACGGAAGTAGTCGTCTCCGGGCATGTTCGCCAGAGCCTCGCTCATCGGGCACCTCCGGTGATCGATCCGGTGTCTTGAAGCGCGCGCAGGTCGTGGTCGCGGCCTTCCTCGCCGTGGAAGAAGCAGTTCCAGCCGGACAGGATCTCCGTCATGTTCCCGGTGTAGCTGCGTTCGGCCTTGACGTAGTCGCCGCTGCGGCCGAACGACCAGCCGATGACGTTGCACTCCTCCGGGTCGTGGCTGGGCGCGACCTCGAGGAACGTGGCGATGCGGGCGGGGACGCGTGGCCGCGCGTCCTTGGGGACCTTCAGGGCGTAGAAGCACACCCGGTCGATGGCGCCGGTGTGCAGGTCGAGGGTGATGGCGACGCAGTAGTCCTCGGGCACGTACGCGAGGACCTCCGCCACGACATCCGCGGCGGGTGGTGTGCCGCCGGACAGGGCGTGGACGCGGGCGAACTGAGCGGTGTCCAGGGGGCCTTGACCGCGGAAGTAGACGTTCGCACTCCGGTGGCGCCAGTCCACCGCCGCGAACCGGACATGTGCCAGGCCCAGTCCGAGGAAGTCCTTCAGCCGGGCCTGTACCGGCGCCGGCAGTGCGGGGACGGAGAGGATGTCCTCGGCCGGCCGCAGGCCGCCGAAGTACAGCCAGGTCTTGGCCATTCCCCGCCCGGCGTCGAAGTCGGCCGACTGCACGGGCGTGCCGCCGTAGAGGTCGCTCCAGTCCTCGACGATGGGCACGGTCGGATGTGTGCCGTCGAGCAGCCCGGCGTCGACGGCCCGGCCGACGGTGTCCATCTTGAGACGGGAGAAGAACCGGTACGACAGCTGGTCCCCGGGCTGGCTGGTGGTCTTCCACAGGGTGGCGCCCTGGGCGAAGTTGTCACGGAAGGTCTCGAGGACCGTGTCGGTGACACGGGGGGTGACGGGCGCGCCGATCGCGGCGGCGGTGGCGCGTAAATCGACGCGAAAGCGTTCGCGGTCGAATTCTTGATTCATCGGGAGTGCGGGCATGAATTCCTCCGTGATCAACTCACAGTGAATTACCGGGTGCGTTGCCAGTAGACACCGTCGCGGTCGATCGTGATCAGTTCGTCGGCGATGTCGAACTTCGCGCGGTATTCGTCGACCGCGTCCTTGCACGGCGGGCACATCATGTAGTCGTCGACGATGACATAGCCACCGACGGACACCTTCGGGTAGAGATTGGTCAGGGTGTCCCAGGTGGATTCGTACAGGTCCCCGTCCATCCGCAGCACGGCGAGCGTGTCGATCGGCGCGGTGGGCAGCGTGTCCTTGAACCAGCCGGGAAGGAACCGGACCTGTTCGTCCAGCAGGTCGTAGTTGCGGAAGTTGCGCCGGACCTCTTCCTCGGAGACCGCGAGCACCGAGTTTCGCCGGTGCAGCGCCATCTTCCGGTCGCCGGCGTAGCCGTCCTCACCGACGTCGGGAATGCCCTGGAAGGAGTCGGCGACCCAGACTGTGCGGTCCCGCACGTCATGGGCGCGCAGAATTCCCCGCATGAGGATGCAGGCTCCCCCACGCCATACGCCGGTTTCCACGAGGTCGCCGGGTACGTTGTTGCCGATGACGTCCTCGACACATTGCCGGATGTTCTCGAGGCGTTTGATTCCGATCATCGTGTGTGCGTTCGCGGGCCAGTCGCGTCCCTCGTTGCGGACTTCTTCCCGGTACGTCGAATCGCGGTGCGAGAAGTTCTCCCGGTGCGCGGGATCCTCGTACACCGTCCCGGCCAGCACTTTGATCATGAGGTCCAGATACAGCGATGAGTCGCTGTTCGTTTCCTTCGCGGTTTCCACGATAGGTGCCACCCCTCACTCGGGTCCAGGCGCTCTGTTCGGGACAATTCCGCCGCTCAGGCGGCGGCCCGGCGGGCGAAGCATTTGACCGTGGGAACGCCGTATCCCTGGTCGTCGATCCAGACGCGCTGCTCGGACACCGGCGTCTCACGGGCCGCCTGGGCCAGGGCCTCGCGGTAGTCGTCGAGCCGGGGCGCGTAATGGTGAGCCAGCGCCCAGACGATCTGCATCTCCGAGTCCCAGGGCCGCTGGTTGAGGAACGTGACCCACGCCCGGAACCCGGACTCGTCGAAGTCGCTCGGGTGTATGAAGGAGCAGTTGAGGACGGCCCCTCCCGGCTTGGCCAGGCGCAGCATGGTGTCGAACGCCGCCGGCAGCCGGGTGAGCCGGTGGAACGCGTTCCGCGAGACCACCAGGTCCGCTTTCCCGGCCAGATCCTCCATACCGGCCAGGAGTTGCGCGTCGCCGTGCCGGAATTCGAGCGCCTTGCCCTGCTCGGCCGCGTACTCCCGGGCGATACGGACCATGTCCTCCGAGAGGTCGACACCGACCAGATTCAGCGAGGGGAACCGGGAGCTGAGGATGACTTCCAGCTCGCCCGAGCCACAGCACAGGTCGACCACGGTCTGGCCGTCGGCGATGCCGGCCCCGACAAGCAGATCCACGAATTCGTCGTACCTGTGGGACGCCTGGGACCCCATCCGGTGAAATGCTTCGGCCTCGGATCCCGTAATCGCTTCAATCTTCATCTCGATGCCCCTCGTGTTGGGTCAGTGAGCTGATCTGAACATGATTGGCGTAGATCACGGTGGGGGAAATTGAGGTCGGCGGTGGCTGACATTCCACACTCGCCGACTTCCTCCGACCGCCGCCGATAAATCCTGAATTGAGCCTACACGGACACAGGGCCGGTGTATTCCGAAATGAAAGGGCAGTTGTACGGCCGCGACGGCCCATTCCCGGCCCGGATCCGCACCATTCACGGTGCGGATCCGGCACCGTCCCCCACGGGGGCGACGGTGACGAAGCGCCCCTGCCACAGGTCGTACAGCTCTGTCAGGAGCTCTCCGGTCAGCTCGATGCCGAGGCTGCCCAGCGGGGTGACACCGTCGGCGTGGGTGAGCAGCTCGTACATGGCGGCCGAGATCGTCGCACGCGGTCCGGAGGTGTGGTCGAGGTAGATCTCGTGCGAGACCTCGGGAGCGCCCGGCCTGCCCGCCGACACGTCGGCGAGCCGGCGGACGAGCCTGGTCACCGGGCGAAAGCCGATGGTGAAGTCCTCCAGCGCCAGCGGCAGTTCGGTCCGCCTGCGAACCACGAAGTCCTCGATCACGAGCACGTCGAGGCTCGTCGTGAGATAGCTCGTGAGGACGTCATCGACGGACTGCACGATCGGCTCGGCGTGGTTGTTGAACGAGGTGTTGAGCAGCACGGGGGTGCCGGTCAACTCACCGAAGCGCGTGACGAGCCGGTGGAATCGCGGGTTCGTCTCCTCGGTGACGACCTGGACGCGCGCGCTGCCGTCGACATGGGTCACCGCGCCGAGCAACTCCCGGCGGTCCGCCCGCACCTGCACGACGAACGACATGAAGTCGTGGTGTCCCACGGTCTCCGGCAGATCGAAGTAGTCACCGGCCGCCTCCGCGGTCACGACCGGGGCGAACGGGCGGAAGCTCTCGCGCTTCTTCACCATGGCGTTGATGCGCGTCTGGTTCTCCTTGGGGCGCGCGTCGGCGAGGATGCTGCGGTTGCCCAGCGCGCGCGGCCCGAACTCCGAGCGGCCGTGCGCCCAGCCGATCGCCTCGCCGGCAGCGAGCAGGTGCGCGGTGGCCTCGACGATGTCGTCGGGACGCTCGACGTCGACGAGCGGGCTCCACGACTTGAGCGTCCGCTCCAGCGAGTCGACGTCGCCCAGATCCGGGCCGAGGCTCGCGTTCGTCAACCGGGGCAGCGGCCATACGCGTTCGCCGCGTTCCCGCGCGACCACGAGTGCGGCGCCCTCGCTGGATCCGGCGTCGTGCGACGCCGGATGGACGAACACCTCGTCGAACAGGCCGGAGGTGAGGATGCGGCCGTTGAGCGTCGAGTTGTGGGCGACGCCGCCACCGAAGGCCAGGTTCCGCAGGCCCGTGGAGCGTGCCCAGTAGCCGATCACGTGCATCGCGATCTGCTCGGTGGTCTCCTGCACACTCGCCGCGAAGTCCATGTGCGCCTGGGTGAACGGCTCACCGCGACGGCGGGGTTGGAGACCGTGCTCCCGCAGGATCGTGGTCATCCTGAAGACCACTCCCCCGCGCGGGATCAACTCGTAGGTGCCGTTCGGACCGAGCGAGTACAGGGTCGAGAAGACGTCGCGGTAGGTGGACGGGTCGCCGTACGGGGCGAGGCCCATCACCTTGTACTCGTCGCCGAAGCCGTAGCCGAGGTGTCTGGTCCCGTACAGGTAGAACATGCCGAGCGACTTCGGCACCGGGTACGACGCGATCTCGAACAGCTCGGCCCCGTCCGACCGGTAGATCGTGGTGCAGTTGCGCTCACCCGCCCCGTCCATGACGACGACCAGTGCCTCGCGCATGCCCGACCGGTAGTACGTCGACATCGCGTGGGCCAGGTGGTGCGGCACGTAGTGGAGGATGTCCGGCGGAGCCGCCCAGCCGAGGTCGACGCGAAGACGCTCCAGGATCATCTCGCGCGAGTACCGCGTCGGCACGCTCGGATGCTCGGTGTAGAGCTGCTGGAATATGTCGTCGAAGAAGTCTTCGGGGAAGTAGTAGGCGATCGCGTCGACGTCCGCCGGTTTCGCACCCGCGGCGGCGAGGCATTCCCGGATCGCGTTGCTGGGGAATTTCGTCGTCTTCTTGATCCGGTTGAGCCGCTCCTCCTCCACCGCCGCCACGAGAACTCCGTCGCGGACCAGTGTGGCGGCGGCGTCGTGCATGTAGAGCTCGTTGAGGTTCGGCACCACATCGGCGCCCGCTGCGGACACATTCCCGTTCAGGCCAAGAATGAGCATGTCGTTCCAATCTGCGAGCACGGCGCTTTCACGCGGGAGTCATTGACCGTTGTTCGGCCGCCAGGCCCTCGGCCACCACGGCCGGGGTCGGTCGGCGGGCGTTCTCGTCGGCGAGACGGCGTGAGATCGCGCGGTGCGGGCCGTCTCCGGTGATCAGCTCGCAGGCCGCGCTGATCCGTGCCAGGTCGTCGGTGTCGTGCGGCAGGCTCAGACCCGCGCCGACGGCGGTGAGTCGCTCCGCGTTGGTGAAGTGGTCCGCGAAGTGCGGAACCACCAGCTGCGGCACACCGAAGGAGGCCGCCGCCATGGTGCTCCCCGAGCCACCGTGGTGCACGATCGCGGTGCACGTCGGCAGCAGGTCGCAGAGCGGGATCCGGGCGGCGCGCACGCCGTCGGGCAGGTGGCCCAGCAGGGGCCGGTGGCTCTCGTCGATGGCGATGACCACCTCTTGGCCCAGGGCCACCAGTTCATCCAGCAGCAGCCGCCACAGCGGTGCCACGTGCGGATCACGCCGGGGCAGGGACGTGCCCAGCGTCAGGCAGACCCGGGGCCGGGCAGGGGGCCCGGCCAACAGCCAGTCGGGTACGCCGGCCGGGCCGTTGTAGGGCACGTACCGCATGGGCACGGTCGCCACTCCGTCCGAAGGCCGGAGGCTGTCGGGGCACACGTCGATCGTCCTCGCCGGTTTCGCCAGCGCGGAGAGCCCCAGTACCGCCAGTTCGGCGTCCAGAACCTCGGCCGCGACGCTCAGCAGCGGCCCCGGCGGGATCAGCCCGTAGGAGTGCCGTACCCAGGGCACCCCGGCATTCGTCGCCGCGGCGGGCCCGGCCAGCTCCATGGGCTCGGCGATCACCAGGTCCGGGTGCCACACGTCCACGAGTGCGCGCATGGCGGGCAGCGCCCGGACACCGGCCTCGGCGCACCGGTGCCCGGTCCGCTCGGCCGGGCTCAGCGGATCGCCGAACGGTTCGACCGGTTTGAACAGCTCGACCGGGTCGACCGGGTCCAGTACGGCCGTGGCGGACAGTCCCGCCCCGGTCACCACCGGGAGGAACTCCCGGTCCGTGGCGACCAGGACGGTGTGCCCGGCCGCCTGGAGCGCCCAGCCCAGCGGCACCATGGGAAACAGGTGGCCGATGCCGGGCAGACTCGTCAACAGCACTCTCATCGAATGACCCACCTCACCTGTCCACCAGGACGTCCGGGCTGTCACCGCGGGCCTCGGCGCTGACCTCTCGGACCCGCAGCCGATTCACCTTGCCGGTGTTGTTGATCGGGAACCGCCGCCACCGTACGAACCGGATCGGGGCGTGTGTCGGGGTCATGGCCCGGGCGACGTGGTCGCGCAGAGTGTCAAAGCTCGGAGCGCCCTCGGTGCCCAGTACGACGGCGGCGTGCAGTTCCTCGATGAGGTCCGGCCCGCGGTGGCCGTACACGCACGCGTCGACCACACCGGGACAGCCGACGAGCACCTTCTCCACCTCGGTCGGACTGACCCGCGTGTCCTGCACCTTGACCACCTCGCGCATCCGGCCGAACAGCCGCACGTACCCGCGTTCGTCGACGGAACCGAAGTCGCCGGTGTGCACCCAGCCGTCCCGGATCACCCGCGCGGTGTGCTCGGGATCGGCGACATAGCCGGCCATGACCTCCGGGCCGTGCACCACGACCTCGCCGATCTCGCCGACCGGCAGGTCGTGTCCTGTTTCCGGGTCGCGGATGGCGATGGTGACCCCCGGCACCGCCCGGCCCACGGTGGCCAGCAGTTCCGGACGTTCGTGGTCGGCCGCGCGGAGCACCGTGATCCGGCCGGCCTCGGTGGAGCCGTACGACTGGGCCAGTACGCCGGGCAGCAGTGCGGCCGCCTCCCGCAGGCGTTCCGGTGACGCGGGGCAGCCGAGATACAACACGTGGCGCAACGAGGACAGGTCCGCGGTACGAGCGTCCGGGTGCCCGAGGATCGCGTAGAGCTGCGCCACGCCCATGAACGTCTCGGTGACGCGGTGCTCTCCGACATCCCGCAGGAAGTCGGCGGGATCGAACCTCTCGCGCAGCAGCACGCTCCCGCCGGCGGCCAGCACCGTGTCGACGATCATCGCGACTGTCTGGCTCACCGCGGTCATTGTCAGGAAGACCGGCCGGGGATACGCCGCCCCGCGGAGCGCCGCCGCGTTCCACGACCCGAACGACCGGCACACGCCCTTGGGTTGACCGGTGGTGCCGCTGGTGTAGAGCACCATGGCCAGCTCGGGCGCCTCGGGCGTGAAGTCCACCGAGACGTCATCGACAGGCCGGCCGTCGACGCTCACCGTGCCGGACGCCGGATGACCGAGGCCGCACAGCACCAGCTTGTCCCGCACCGTCTCGTCGACGGTCTCGGCGAGTTGGGCGTTGCTCTCGTCGAACACCAGCACCGACGCGCCCGCTTCACGCAGCATCCGGACCCGGGTGGCCACCGGCAGTTCGTGCGTCACGATGCCGTGGTTGGCGCCGGTGATGTACACGACCGACGCGCCCACCAGGTGCGCGGCGTAGCGGACGATCAGCATCCATGGACTGTTGACCTGGGTCAGGACGGCCACCGCGTGATCGCGTGCCACACCTGCCTCGCGCAGTGCCGTCACGACGCGCCGTACCGATCGGTCGAGTTGGGTGCCGGTGATGACCGTGTCCCGCCACCGGACGACCGGTCGCGCGCCGTCAAGGGTCGCCTCGGCGAGGATGCGGGTGACGTAGTGCTCCGGTGCGTGATCCTTGTTCGCCACCAGTGGCTACCTTTCGCGAAGTAGAGGTACGTCCGCCCGGGCGGCGACACGGATCGCCTGCCCGGTGATTCCGACGGCTCGCTCGTCGACCAGGAACTCCGTCACGTGCGCGACCCCGTCCGCGTAGGAGCCCGCGCTGTCGTCGCCCGCCGCCCGGTGGGCCGGGGCCCGGCTGTCGGCGGCGCGGTCGGCCGGAGCGACGAGGTTCACGGTGGTCCCGGACCTCGCCAGCTCCAGCGCCGCGGACCGGGTGAAACCGATCAGCCCGTCGAGCACCGGCCGGCTGGTGCGCCAGGTGTTCCCGTCGGCGTCGGCCGGCTCGGTGACGATGATGATCCGTCCCCACCGGTGGCGCAGCAGCTGGCCGGCCCCGGCCTGGCAGCACACGAACACCGGGCGCAGCGCCCGCCGTACCGCCGTGTAGCGCTGTTCGTCCGCGCTCTCGTCCTCGGGCAACCCGTCCGGCAGCGGCTGCGGTCCGACGCAGGTGACCAGTACGGCCGGGCCGCTCAACGCCGTACGTACCCGGCCGAAGGCGACCGCGACGGATCTGGCGTCGCTCAACTCGGCCCGCACGGTGACGCATTGCCTGCCGTACTCCTCGACGCGCCTGACCGTCTTGTCGGCCGACGTGAACTCGGAGCCCAGCAGGGCGACGTCGAAGCCCCCCGCCGCCAGCCTGAGCGCGACCGCGGGCCCCGTGTGCTCGCCGCCGCCGGCCACGACCGCCACTCGTGTCATGGCCGACCGCCGTCGACGTGAACGGTCTCGCCGGTGAGGTAGCCCGATTCCGGCCGGGCGACGAAGACCACGGTCGCGGCGATTTCCTCGGGCGTCCCGATCCGGCCCACTGCCGAGGACTTCGCCGCCTCCGACATGACCGAGTCCCGGTCCCCGCCGAGCCGTTCGGCCAGCTCGTCCACCATCGGCGTGGCCACGAAGCCCGGTGCGATGGCGTTGACCGTCACGCCGTGCGGGCCCAGTTCGGCCGCGAGCGTACGGGTGAACCCGGCGATCGCGCCTTTGGCGGTCGCGTAGTTGGTCTGGCCGGCATTGCCGCGCGCGGCCACGGAGCTGAAGTTGATGATCCGGCCGTGCCCCTGCCGGCGCATGTGCCGGCCGACGGCGAACGAACATCGCATGGTGCCGCCGAGGTTGACGTCCAGGACCGTGTCCCACTCCTGATCGCCCATGGTGAGCAGCAGCCGGTCCCGGTTGATCCCGGCGCAGTTCACCAGTACGTCGATGCGGCCGAACTCCTCGACGGCCGTGGCGACCGCGGCCGTCACGGCCTGGGCCACGGCGACGTCACAGCCGATCCCGCGGGCCCGTCCGCCGGCCGTGCGAATGGCCGCGACCGTGGCCCGGGTGTCCTGTTCGGTGCGGTCCACGACGATCACCGCCATGCCCTCGGCGGCGAGGCGCTCGGCCGTGGCCGCGCCGATGCCCCGGCCGGCTCCGGTGACCATGGCGACCGACTCCTGAGACACAGCGACTTCGGTGGTCGCATCGGCCGGGCTCGTCATCCGCACGCCTCCCCGCCCCTCAGCCCGTGATCCTGATCGGCAGTGAGCTCATCCCGTGCAGGATGCTGGAGTAGATCCATCGCTCCTCGCCGATCTGCTCCAGGTCGCCCACCAGCCGGCGCAGCCCGTCGAGCACGGCGTAGACCTCCATCCGGCCGAGGTAGTGGCCGAGGCAGTAGTGCGAGCCGTACGCGAAGGTGAAGTGCTTGTTCGGGGTGCGGGCGAGGTTGAACTCGTCCGGCGCGTCGAAGACGGTCTCGTCACGGTTGGCCGAGGAGATCCACACACTGACCACATCGCCGGCGTTGATCCGCCGGCCGTTGATCACGACGTCTCCGGTCGCCTTCCGGCCTCCGTGCAGCGACGGCACGGTCCAGCGCAGGGCCTCCTCGGTCGCCGTGTTCAGATCGACGTCGCCGTTCTTCAGCGCACGCCACTGGTCGGGGTTCTGGATCAACGCGAGGATCGTGCCGGTGATGGCGTGCCTGCCGGTCTCGTCGCCGCCGATCATCAGCCCGTAGCAGTTGGCCATCTGCTCGGCCGCCTTGAGCGGATCGCCGTCGATCCGGCAGTTCGCCAGCAGGCTGACCATGTCCTCCCGGACTCCACCGCGACGCTCCTTGAGCAGCTTGCTGAAGTACAGCAGGATCTCGTTCTTGGCGACCCAGCTCTCCTCGGGAGGCTCGTCCGCGTAGTCCGTGCTCCACGCGTGCGAGGTCAGACCGAGCAGGTACTTCCGGTCCGCGTGGGGAATCTCCAGCAGGTCGCAGATCGCCCCGAGTGGCACGTCCGCCGCGATGTCCTGCGCGGCGTCGCATTCGCCTCGCTCCAGTGCCGCCAGCAGCAGACCGTCCACGGTTTCCTGCAGCGTGTGGGCGATGAGGTCGAGCATCCGCGCCGAGAAGCCCCTGGACAACACGTTGCGCACCTGATGGTGGCGCACTCCGTCGGTGACGGCGAGCATGGCGCCCGAGGCAGAGTCACCGCCGGTCAGCAAAGTGGCCAGCGCGTTGCCGTGCTCCGTCGTGAAGTGCTCCTTGTCCTTGTACACCTCGTTCACGTCGGCGTGGCGACTGATCACCCAGAAGCCGGGCTGCTCGTTCCGTGGCTGCTGCCAGTACACCGGCTCATCGGCGCGCAGGTGGCGGAAGATCTCGTCCAGTTCGTACTCGGCGTGCAGGACCGGTGATGCCAGGTCGATCTGTTCGAGTTCGCTGGGGGACACCGTGGGACGGGTGCTCATCTCTCACTCCTCGAGGGTCGCTATCGCGGCCAGTTGCTCGATGGTGGGGTGGTCGATCACGGTCCTCGGCATGAGCGTCAAGCCGGCTTCTTGCGCTCGCTGAATGAGGTCGACAGCCAGAATGCTGTTCCCGCCCATTTCGAAGAAATTACTGCGCACGTCGATCTCAACAAGGTCGAACAGGTCCCGGAATATGTCACAGAGGACCTTCTCGGCAGGAGTACGCGGGCCAAGTCCGGCAGGCTGGGTGGCTTTCACCGGATCCGGCAGCCCGGCCCGGTCCGTCTTTCCGCCGGGAGTCAGGGGAACGGCGTCGATGGTCGTGAATGCCGACGGCACCATGAAGTCGGGCAGGAAGCGGCCGGCGTGCTCACGCAGTTCGCCCGCCGACGGCGTGGTGCCGGGTGCCGGGACGACGTACGTCACCAACTGCGGCCCCTCGGCCGGATCGGTCCACAGCGCGGCCACCGCCTGTGCCACGTCCGGATGTTGGCTGAGTACGGACTCCACCTCTCCCAACTCGACGCGGAATCCGCGCAGTTCGACCTGATCATCGATCCGGCCGTGGAAGAGGATGTCGCCGTCGGCCCGCCTGGAGGCCAGATCGCCCGTGCGGTACATCCGTTCGCCGTCGGCGGCGAACGGGTTGGGTACGAACATCTGGGCCGTCAGGTCGGGGCTGTTGAGGTAGCCCTGGGCCAGCCCGGCACCGCTGAGGTACAACTCGCCGATCTCTCCGGGCGCGGCCGGGCGTCGTTCGGCGTCGAGGATGTACACGGACACGCCGGGAATCGGCCGGCCGATGGTGACCTCGTCCGTCGGGGTGAGCGGGCCGGTCATGGTCGCGCACACCGTGCACTCGGTCGGACCGTAGGCGTTGATCAGAAGGCGGCCGGGCGCCCACCGTTCGACCAGGCCGGCCGGGCACGCCTCGCCCGCCACCACCAGCACGCGCAGGTCGGGCACCGCGTCCGGGGACATGGTCGCGACCGCCGCGGGCGGCAGCACAGCGTGGCTCACCCGGCCGTCCCGCAAGGCCCTTCGCAGCGGGTCACCGGCGAGCGTGTCCGTTCCCGGCACCACGAGAGTGGCACCGGCGGTGAACGCGGCCAGCAGTTCGGTCAGGTAGGCGTCGAAGCCCGGCGACGCGAACTGGAGCACCCGGCTGTCCCCGGTGACCCGCATCGCGGCGACCTTGGCCGCTGCCAGGGCCGGCAACCCGGCGCCGGTCAGCGCGACGCCTTTCGGCCGGCCTGTCGAGCCGGAGGTGTAGATCACGTAGGCCAGGTCCGTCGCGGCGAGCGGTCCGCCGCGTTCGTCGTCGGTCAGGTCGGTGTCGGGCAGTGCGTCGAGTACGGCGGTGCGCTCGGGCGAGTCCAGCAGCACCCGCGGCATCTCGATGCCGTCCGGCAGTCTCGCGGCGGCGCTTCGGACGGTGCACAGCAACGCGGGCCGGGCATCGGCGAGTTGGTACGAGAGCCGCTCCCGCGGGTGGTTGACGTCCAGCGGCAGGAACACCGCGCCGGCCTTGGCCACGGCAAGCACGCTGATCACCAGATGACTGGAGCGGGGCAGCGCCAGTGCCACCAGACGGCCCGGGCCCGCCCCCTCGTCGAGCAGCAGTCGTGCCAGCCGGTTCGCCCTGGCGTTGACCTCGTCGTAGGACAGGGTCTCGCCGTTGGTGACAATTGCCGGGCTGCTCGGCCGACTTCGTACCGTCCGCTCCCAGAGTTCGGCCAGGGTGGCCGATTCCGTCGGTATTGTCGGCGACTGATCAGAAGCTTTGTTCGCACGTGTGTTGAACAAACTTCCCCCTTAAGTCTCCATGACATTGGAACGTACTCCCCGGATGACCGAAGGGGAATTCTGCGCGAAAAGGCGACTCCCGGGACAGCTCGCACCGACAACCGCCCCGGAAACATCCTCCGCATCGCACCGGGACGGTTCAAGAGGCAAATGCCATGCGGTGGTGTTCAACCGAATGATTCGAGCAGTTGAACGTCAGGCGGTGTCCCGGTCGGCGAGCTGGTCGGCGAGATGCTGCCAGGCGGCGGCGCACTCGCGGGCCATGTCGACCACCACGGTCCGGCAGTGTTCCGGCACGCCGTCCGCGATCTGGGCGATCTGCTCGACACTGCCGGGGACGGAGCCGTCGAGCAGGCGGAGCAGGCGCCGGCCGAGGTCGGTGAAGCGCAGCGACGGGTCCTTGCGCAGGTTTTCCAGTACGCGGCCGTAGTCCGGGCCGCTCCGCTGAGCCGCGGCGGGGCGCAGTTTCATCACGGCCTGCTGCCGGGCGGTGAGCGCCGGCTCCCCCCGCCGCAGTCTGGCGCGCACATCGCTGGCGGTGCCGACCGAGATCCCCGCGGCTCTGGTCACCTCGCGAAGCGACGCGTTCGGATTCCGGGCCAGCAGGGCGGCGGCGCGCTGCCGTCCGTCCGTACCGTCGTTGGGCCGGCTCCGGCCGTCCTGGCCGGTCCTGCGCCCGACCGTGCCGGCGGTGGACGACGACCTCAGCGACGCGACGGTGCTGGCCGCCAGTCCGGTGGTCCGTGCGATCTTGCGGTCGGACCAGTGCGGGTGTGAATCCATGATCTGGGCGGCGGCGGATTTGCGCTCGTCCAGCGTGAGCGGCAGGCCGTGCGCACGGTTCAACTCGACCGCGAGAACGAACACATCGGCCGGGGAGCCGTCGACGAATACGACCTCGATCGATTCGTCGCCTCGGAAACGAGCCGCCCACAGCCGGTGCATTCCGTCGACGACCCGCCGGGTCCCACGGTGCACGACAATGGGTGGCAGATCCTCGTCCGTTTCGGCGAGCACTCGAATGTGTTCGGTGCTTTCGCCGGACCGTACCAGTTCGGACGGCGGTAATAGTGAACCGATCGAGACCCGTTCCCCCTTTCTGGTTGCCTTGAGCGAAGCCGGCGTTATCTCCTCATCGCCGCTGTTGGTCATGTAACCCCCATAGGACTTAATGGTCTGGTCCGGATCGGCACGCTCATCAGCATCAAAGCACGTTCATCGCCCATCCACCGCCGGGCGGCAACGCCCTTCCCGACGTCAGGAGTTCGCCGGCCACTTCCTGCGGCGCAGTTCGTGCAGGAGGTTCTCGGCGTCGCGCGGGGTGACCGAAATGGTGACCGTACGGTCGGGGCTGTCGGGCCGCTGCGAGATGTCGATGCCGCGCATCACCACCCCGGCGCCGGCCACGTCGTCGAAGAGGCGGGCCAGCTCGGCCGGCCGGTCGTCCACGGACACGTCGACGTCCGCGAGCGCGGTCTCCGTGGGGATCCCGTACCTTCCGGGAACGCGGTTGGAGCCGTCGATGCCACGCTGGATGAACTCCAGCAGTCGCCCGTCGGGCTCCGCGAGCGAGCCGTCCCCGTCGGCGACACCTCTGAGCGTCTCCAACAGGCTCGCCAAGTCCCGGCTCAGCTTCTCCAGTTCACCCACGACCGGAGCCGCGTTCGCGGCGAGGACCTGTGTCCACGAGGTGGCGGAGTCGACCCCGACGAGCTGAGGTATCTCCGACCACACGCTGCCCAGCAACCGTAACGCGCCACTGTCCGCCTCCGTGAGGCGAGCGGCGACGAGAGTGAGGGCGATCTGGGGGACGAGTGTGCCGAGAGCGATCGCCCTGTCGTGCGCCTCGGCGTCCAGGACGACCGGTATCGCGCCGCAGGCGGCGACCAGTTCGAGAGCGCGGTTCAGTGCGGCGGCGTCTGTTCCCACCGCGGGGACGAGCGCCCACGGCCGTCCGTCGAACAGGTCGCCCCGCGCCGCCAGGGGGCCCGACCCCGGCCGTCCCACCAGCGGATGACCGCCCACCACCGTGGCAAGGTCACAGCCCAGTGCGTCCAGTTCACGCCGGGTGGAGACCTTCACACCGGCCACGTCGACGTAGAAGCGGGCGGTTCCCCTCGACTGGTGGGAGGCGATCACCGGTGCCACGTGGACCGGTGGTACGGCGACCACCGCCAGGTCCACCGTTTCCGGCGGTTCCTCGGCCGTCCCGGCGCCGACTGCTTCGGCGATGCGCAGTGCGACGGGACTGGTGTCCATGAGGTAGGAGTCGACGCCTTGCTTCCGCAGCGCCAGACCGATGGATGTGCCGATCATTCCGGTCCCGATTATCACGGCCGTGCGCATTGATCTCCCGCAATCCCTTCGAGACCGTCACGCGGCGAAGCCGTGAGGCCGCGAAATGGATCGGAGTGCGTCCGGTCAAACGGCCCCGTCCACGACGGACAGGATCCAGTCCGTCAGAGTCAGATTGCTCCCCCGCGCCGCCTCCCTCCACCGTTCGAGACGTAACTCGTCCAACTGGAGGTTGAGTTGGACCTCGCACCGGAGGTCGTCTTCTTCGCCCGACAAGCTGGCCCGGATCTGTTTGCGCAGCTCGTTCCTCGACCAATTCAGTCGGACCGCGAAATCGAGCCAGTGGTCCTGTTCGGCTTCCGAGAGAGCCGCCACTTCCATGTGATGTTGGAACGTGAGGCTGTCTCGCCGGCGAGACGGCTCGAATTTTCTCGCCACCCAGGCGTAATTGCGCAGTGTCTGGTAGTCGAGCTTGGTCTCTTTCATCGCCCGGCGGTATCGGTCACCGTATTGGTTCTGTCCGAACACCAGCCAGTCGCCGATCCACCACACCGATGAATCGCACACCGCGAGGATCCTTCCGCCGAGACGGCACCAGGCCTCCAAGGAGAGGTCCCGCGGGATCCGAAGTCTGGTCCTCTCGGCCGAGACTTCCAGGCCGCCATACGTGGTGTCGCTCGGTTGTCCGCTGTCAACGGGGGTCGCGTCCCCTGCCGTCGGCCTCACCGGAGTGGCGCCGTTTCCCCGCCCTTTCGAAGCTGTCCGACCAGACGCGACCACGATGCCTCTCTTCCCCTCGGGACAAGCGGACCGGCGTGCCCTCGGTCCATCGCAGACACGCCGCTTCGATCAACCGATCATCAGATTACTCGCGATTCGAAACGCTTTGGGTTCACTTGTTGACGGTGTGTGAGCGATCTGGCTGGAATGCGCGGCTGCCGTCGCCGGGACGGTCCCGGCTCAGCCGAGGAAGCTCAGCCGTACGTACCGGTCCGGGTTGTCGGTGTTGGTGTCGACCAGGCAGACCGACTGCCAGGTGCCCAGTTCCAGTCGGCCGGCGATCACCGGGAGGGTCGCGTGGGGCGGGACCAGGGCCGGCAGGACATGGTCGCGGCCGTGGCCCGGGGAGCCGTGGCGGTGTCGCCAGCGGTTGTCCGCCGGGAGCAGGGTGCGCAGCGCGGCGAGCAGGTCGTCGTCGCTGCCCGCGCCCGTCTCGATGACCGCGACGCCGGCTGTCGCGTGCGGGACGAAGATGTTGAGGAGGCCGTCCCGGCCGGCAGCGCTCTCGTGGAGGAACTGTTCGCACACGCGAGTCAGATCGGTGACGGTCTCGTCGGTGCCGGTGGTGAGGCTCACGATCGTGGTGGTGAAGGCGTCGGACATGAGGTCCATCCTGCCGTCCCGGCGGCGGGTTCGCGTCCGGGATGATCCGCGCCCCCTCCGCTGTTAGTAGAAAGGTGAACGACTTCGGGGCGGCAGCGGCGCGGGGAATACAGGACATGGACGTCGTGGTCATCGGCGCGGGGCAGGCCGGTCTGTCGAGCGCCTACCATCTGCGGCGCTCCGGGCTCGTGCCCGACCGGGACTTCGTCACCCTCGACCACTCCCCGCGGCCGGGCGGCGCCTGGCAGTTCCGGTGGGACTCACTCACGTACGAGAAGATCCACGGCATGCACGCGCTGCCCGGCATGGAGCTGACCGGCGCCGATGGGTCCCGGCCTTCGTCCGAGGTGATCGGGGGGTACTTCACCGCGTACGAGAAGCGGTTCGACCTGCGCGTACACCGGCCCGTGGACGTGACGGCCGTACGGGAGGGCGACGGTGGGCGGCTGCGCGTCGAGACGTCGGACGGCGTCTGGTCGGCGCGGGCGCTGATCAATGCCACCGGCACCTGGGACCGGCCGTTCTGGCCGCGCTATCCGGGCCAGGAGACCTTCCGGGGCCGCCAACTGCACACAGCGGACTACCCGGGGCCCGGCGAGTTCGCCGGGCTCCGGGTGGTCGTCGTCGGCGGCGGGGCCTCCGGGACCCAGCATCTGATGGAGATCGCGGACGTGGCCGCCGCGACGACGTGGGTCACGCGCCGGCCGCCGGTCTTCCGGGAAGGGCCGTTCGGCGAGGAGGAGGGGCGGGCCGCGGTGGCGCTGGTGGACGAGCGGGTACGCGCCGGGCTGCCGCCCCGCAGCGTGGTGTCGGTGACCGGACTGCCGGTGAACGAGGCGATCACCCGGGCGCGGGAGCGGGGGGTGCTCGACCGGCTGCCGATGTTCGACCGGATCACCCCGTCGGGTGTGGTCTGGGACGACGGGCGGCACGTCGACGCCGATGTGATCCTCTGGGCCACCGGCTTCCGCCCGGCGATCGACCATCTGGCGCCGCTCCGGCTGCGCGAGCCCGGCGGCGGGATCCGGGTGGCGGACACGCGTGCCGTACGCGACGAGCGCGTCCATCTGGTCGGGTACGGGCCTTCGGCCTCCACGATCGGCGCCAACCGGGCGGGGCGCGCCGCCGTACGGGAGATCCGGGCGCTGCTGGAGCGGGATCCGGTCCTCGTCTGAGGGCGCGTACACGGCTCAGTCGGTCGGGGTACTCCGGTTGGCGTTGAACTCCTCGACGTTGCTTCGGTGTTCGGCGTAGTCGGCGGTGAAGCGGGTGTCCCCAGGCGCCACCGTGACGAAGTACAGCCAGTCGCCGCGCGTGGGGTTGATCGCCGCGTTCATCGCCTCCTCCCCCGGATTGCCGATCGGTGTGGGCGGCAGACCCTTGGACTCGTAGGTGTTGTAGGGACTGGCCGTCTTCGTGTCGGAGTGCGTGGTGTCCAGTGTGCTGCGGTTCAGGGCGTAGTTGAGGGTCGAGTCCATCTGAAGCGCCATGTCCCTGGCCAGTCGGTTGTGCACGACGCGCGCCACCCGGCCCATGTCGGCGGGTGTGTCGGCCTCGGCCTGCACGATGCTGGCGATCGTCACGGTCTGATAGACGCTCACCCCGTTGCGCCGCGCGCCTTCGGTGATGCGCTCGGAGCCGAAGCGCTGGCGGGCCGTGTCGACCATGTAGCCGAGCAGACCGGCCGGGGTCGCGCCCTCGTCGACCGGATAGGTGGCCGGGAAGAGATATCCCTCGGGGTTGTGCCGGGCGGCGCCGGGGAGTTCGAGCCGGGCTCCGGTCGCCGTCTTCGCGGTGGTGCCGGGCGGCACGCCGAGGACCTTGTCGACGGAGGCGTACACCTGGGTCGCCCGCCGCCCCTCGGGGACGAGCAGCGACACGGTCTTCTTCGGCTCGCCCTCGGGTGTTCCCCCGGTGCGCAGCAACGGGACGAGTACGGCCACGGCGGCGGCGACGGCCACCGCCGCCACGATCAGGACCACTCTGCCACGGCGGGTCAGTCGGGGCCCGCGCCCGGATGCCGCTCGTCGGGGCTCGTTCATCATGCGGGCACGCTAACCCGGACAAAGGGCAGATTCCGGCAGCCCGCACAGGGCGACGCCAAGCGTTCACCGACGACACGAACACACGAACGTGGGAGCGGGTGTTCGCTGGAACGTGTGATCGCAACGGGATTCCTGGCACAACTCCCCTGCGACAACAGATGCTTACGGTGCGCAAGCGACGGGCTGCAGACCGCGACCGCGCTGTCCCAGCTGTACATCTTCACAAGGAGAACGCCCCACATGAACGTCATCACGAACCTGCTCGCCGGTCTCGTCCACTTCGTCGGCTGGCTCGTCTGACACACCCGCACCACCGGCGCCGTCGCTTCCCGTCCCAGGGAGCGGCGGCGCTGCCGTGCGTGTCAGGCGGCGCCCACGCGCTCGTCCCGGGCGGGCACGGGCGCGGGCGCCGGCGCGCCGTCCCGGCGGACGAGCGCCGCGTACCTGCCGTCCCGGTCGATCAGCTCCTCGTGCGTGCCGCGCTCGGCTATGCGACCGGCGTCGAGGACGACGATCTGGTCGGCGTCGCGCACCGTGGAGAGCCGGTGGGCGATGGTGATGGTCGTACGGCCCTCGGAGAGGGAGTCGATGGCCTGCTGGACCGCGTGTTCGGTACGGGTGTCGAGCGCGCTCGTCGCCTCGTCCAGCACGAGGACGGGCGGGTCGCGCAGGATGGTGCGGGCGATCGCGAGGCGCTGTTTCTCGCCGCCGGAGAACCGGTATCCGCGCTCGCCGACCAGTGTGTCGTACCCGTCGGGCAGGGTGACGATGTGCTCGTGGATCTGGGCGGCCCTGGCCGCCTTCTCGATCTCCTCGTCCGTCGCGTCCGGTTTGGCGAAGCGGAGGTTGTCGGCGACGGAGGCGTGGAAGAGATACGTCTCCTGCGACACGACGCCCACCGCGCGGGCGAGGGTGTCGAAGGCCAGGTCGCGTACGTCGACGCCGTCGAGCAGGACCCGGCCGCCCGTCACGTCGTACAGACGCGGCACGAGATAGCTCAGGGTCGACTTGCCCGATCCGGTGGGACCGACGACGGCGAGGCTGCCGCCGGCCGGGACGGTCAGATCCAGGCCGTGGAGGGTGTTGCCGTCCTTCTCCTCGTAACTGAAGTCGACGCCGTCGAAGCGCACTTCGCCCCGGACCTTGTCGAGGGCCACCGGACGCTCGGGTTCGGTGATGTCGACGGGCAGGTCGAGATATTCGAAGATGCGCTGGAAGAGCGCGAGGGACGTCTGCATCTGCACGCCGGTGGCGAGCAGGCTCACGGCCGGGCGGAAGAGGCCCTGCTGGAGGGAGACGAAGGCGACGAGTGTGCCGATGGAGACGACCGTGCCGCCGGACTGGAGGACGAAGCCGGCCGCCCAGTAGATGACGGCGGGCATGGCGGCCATGACGATGCCGATGACGGACATCCGCCACCGCCCGGCCATGTTGGAGCGGACCTCCAGGTCGACGAGTCGCTCGGACTCCTCGGCGAAGGATCTGGTGAGCGAGTCGGCGCGCCCCATCGTGCGGCCGAGGAGGATGCCGCTGACCGACAGCGACTCCGTGACCGTGGCGGCCATCGTGGCCATCTGCTTCTGCCGTTGCAGGGTGATCCGTTTGCGCTCACGGCCGACGCGGCGGCTGATCCAGACGAACACCGGCAGCAGGAGCAGCGAGACGACGGTCAGCCGCCAGTCCAGCGCGAGCATCGCGACGACGGTGGCGATGACGGCGGTGAGGTTGGAGACCAGCGACGTGGCGGTTGAGGTGACGGTCGCCTGCATGCCGCCGATGTCGTTGGCTATCCGGGACTGGACCTCACCGGTGCGGGTGCGGGTGAAGAACGCGAGGGGCATGCGCTGGAGCTGCGCGTAGACGGCGGTGCGCAGGTCGTGCATGACGCGCTGGCCGACCGTCGTGGAGATGAGGGTCTGGACGACGCCGAAGACGCTGCTGAGGACGGCGGTCAGGATCATGCCGAGGGCGAGCAGGCTGAGCAGCCCGGTGCGGCCCTGCGGGATCGCGGTGTCGAGGATCTCGCGCAGCATGAACGGCGAGGCGACGGCCACCAGCGACGAGGCGCCGACGAGCAGGCCGACGACGGCGAGCCTGCCGCGGTACGGGCGGAAGAGCCGGAAGATGCGGCGCAGCTGGGCCGGCGGCTCGGGCAGTGTCGGATCCGGCGGCCGGTCCGAGGGCTTCCAGGTCGAGAGTGCGGACTTCATGGGCTCCTTCGAGAGGGCTTCAGGGGGTGAGGAAAACACGTGGAGGAGCATAGCTCACTGTTACCTATCCTCACAATGTACGTAGTCCTGTTATTATTCCGCCATGACCACCCCCGACGCCGGCACGCCCGATGCCGACGGCCTGCTGGCCGAACAGCTCCTGAGGCTGACCCGCCGACTCCACCGCGTCCAGAAGCGCTATCTGGAGCCGATCGGGATCACCCCCGCGCAGTCGCGACTGCTGCGCACGGTCGCCTTCTACGACAGTCCGCCGCGGATGGCGGATCTCGCGGAGCGCCTCGAAGTGGTCCCCCGCGCGGTGACGAGCCTGGTCGACGGCCTGGAGTCGAGCGGCTGCGTCCGCCGCGCCCCCGACCCGACCAACCGGCGGGTGATCCGGATCGAGCTGACCGAGACGGGGCGGGGCGTGCTGCGGGCGCTGCGCGACGCGCGCAGGTCGGCCGCCGAGGACATCCTGGCCCCGCTGACGGCGGACCAGCGCGACGTGCTCGGCGGGCTGCTGTCGGCGCTCGTGGGCGGGCCGGTCGACGGCGTGCCCGACCGGCGCTGCTGAGCGGGTTCCGGCCACCGCGCCGACCTGCGCGGCGAAGAGTCCAAGGGCCCGATCGAAGAGTCCAAACGGGCCCCTTGCGCATCACCGGTCCCAACTACCAAGGTCCTTCCCGAGGTTCAATTCCGCCGCGCACGTCAGCTCCTCTGGAGGCTTCATGAACGACGCAGCACCGCAGAACCCCGGCCAGGACGAGGCGAAGGGCACCGGGGAGAAGGACAACGGCGGCTCGATGAGCCGCCGTTCCGCTCTCCGTACGACGGCGGGAGTCGCCGGCGCCGGGCTCGGACTCTCCGCCCTCGGGACCGGCACCGCCTCCGCCTCCGTCCCGGAGGCCGCGCAGACCGCCGTCCCCGCCGCCGAGTCCGACGAGTCCGCCGCACCGAAGCGCCAGGGCCGCACGATGGCCGGCGTGCCCTTCGAAAGACGCTCCACGGTCCGCGTCGGCATCATCGGCCTCGGCAACCGCGGCGGCAGCATGATCGACCTGTTCCTCGCGGTGCCCGGCGTCCGGGTCGTCGCCCTGTGCGACACGGTGCGGGACAAGGCCGCGAGCGCCGCCGCCAAGGTCGTCAAGGCCGGGCAGCCCGCGCCCGCCGTCTACACGAAGGACGAGCACGACTACGAACAGCTCTGCGCGCGCGGCGACGTCGACTTCGTGTATGTGGCCACTCCGTGGGACTTCCACTTCGAGATGGCCAAGACGGCGATGCTGAACGGCAAACACGTCGGCGTGGAGTGTCCGGTCGCGATGCGGCTCGACGAGCTGTGGAAGCTGGTCGACCTCTCCGAGCGCACCCGGCGTCACTGCATGCAACTGGAGAACTGCGCGTACGGCAAGAACGAGATGCGCGTCCTGCGGATGGCGCACGCGGGCCTGTTCGGCGATCTGCTGCACGGCGCCGGCGCGTACAACCACGACCTGCGCGGCCTGATGTTCGACCCGGACTACTACGAAGGCCCCTGGCGCCGGCTGTGGCACACCCGGCTGCGCGGCGACCTCTACCCGAACCACGGCTTCGGCCCCGTCGCCAACTACCTGGACATCAACCGCGGTGACCGCGCCGTCAGCATCACCAGCATGGGCACGCCCGCGCTCGGCCTCGCCCAGTACCGCGAGGAGAACATGCCGCCGGGCGACGCCAGTTGGAAGGAGACGTACGTCAGCAGCGACCGGACGATCAGTCTGGTCCAGACGGCCAAGGGCCGGGTCGTCCGCCTGGAGCACGACGTCTCGACGCCGCACCCGTACAGCCGTATCAACAGTCTCGGCGGTACCAGGGGCGTCTTCGAGGACTATCCGGAGCGCATCTACATCGAGCCGGACCACGCGAACGACGAGTGGGGCGACTTCGCCGCGTACGCCGACTGGGACCACTGGCTGTGGAAGGAGCACGCGAACCCGCCGGGCGGGCACGGCGGGATGGACTACATCATGGTCTTCCGCCTGATGCAATGCGTCCGCCTCGGCCTCGTGCCGGACTTCGACGTGTACGACGCGGCGACCTGGACCGCCCCCGTACCGCTGAGCCACGCGTCCATCAAGGCGAACGGCAAGCCGCAGCAGATCCCGGACTTCACCCGTGGCGAGTGGAAGAAGTCCCGGCCCGGTACGGACTCGGAGAAGCCGTCCGAACCGTAGGCCGTGTCTTCGGAGTTCCCCCGAGCCCGGTGCGTCCCTGACGCGCCGGGCTCGGTCGCGATCCGGCACATTCCCTGGTCCCGCGCCTGTCGTCGTTGGGACATGTCCCACCTGTGCCACCGGAATTCAGTGACACCCGTCCGCCGCCAACGGATTCTGTGCAGCACGTGAATTTCTCGCTTCGCACAACGGAAGGCATGGGACCAGATGAGACGGATCCCCCTCGTGGCGGCGGTATCGGTGGGACTGACCCTGGCCGCCGGCGCCGTGGCGCCCGTGTCGGCCTCCTCCCCCGGCGGCGCACAGGACAGGCCATCGGCAAGCGGCTCGGCCGCCCCGGAAAGCGCCGCCTCTGTACGCCTGATCACCGGTGACCGGGTCACTCTCGGCAAGGACGACGCCGGTGGCCCGATCGTCTCGGTCGAGCCGGGCCCGGGCCGCGGCGGCATCATCTTCCAGACTCTCGAACAGGACGGCCGGCTCACCGTTCTGCCCTCGGACGCCGGGGATTTGGTCTCCGCCGGCCGGCTGGACCGCAAGCTGTTCGACGTGACCTCGCTCGTCGCCCAGCGGTACGACGAGGCGCACACCTCCGCGCTCCCGCTGATCGTGAGCGAGTCCGGCAAGAAGGCCGAAGCCACGGTGCGACGCCTCACGGCCCTGGCCGACGACGGTTCGGCCGTCCGGCGCCTGGAGAGCATCGACGCACGGGCGGTACGGGTCTCCCCCGCCGACCTCGGCGCGTTCTGGAAACAGTTGGCGCCCGCCGGGCCGTCCATCAACAGCGCCGCCCTCGACGCCGTCCCCAAGGTGTGGCTCGACGGGCGGGTCAGCGCGTCGCTGGACCGCAGCACCGCCCAGATCGGCGCGCCCGACGTATGGAAGTCCGGTCTGCGCGGTGAGCGCGTCAAGGTCGCCGTTCTCGACACCGGCGCCGACCAGACCCACCCCGACCTCGCGGGCCGCATCGCCGCCGCCGAGGACTTCTCCGGCAGCTCCGGAACGGCGGACGGCTTCGGCCACGGTACGCATGTGGCCTCCATCGTCGGCGGCAGCGGGAAGGCGTCGGGCGGCACCCGTCAAGGAGTCGCGCCCGCGGCCGAGTTGATGATCGGCAAGGTCCTCGGCGACGACGGCTTCGGCTCCGAGTCGCAGGTGATCGCCGGGATGGAGTGGGCCGCGGCGAAGGGAGCCGAGGTCGTCAACATGAGCCTGGGCTCGGACGCCCCGAGCGACGGCACCGACCCCATGAGCCTCGCGGTGAACGAGCTGAGCGAGAGCAGCGGCGCGCTCTTCGTCGTGGCGGCGGGCAACAGCGGCCCCGGGAGCGGGACCATCGGCTCCCCCGGCGCCGCGGATGCCGCGCTGACGGTCGGAGCGGTGGACCGGGACGACTCGCTGGCCGAGTTCTCCAGCCGTGGCCCCCGGTCCGGCGACGAGGCAGTCAAGCCCGACGTGACGGCTCCGGGAGTCGGGATCGTCGCGGCCCGCGCGACGGGCACCGGCATGGGTGACCCGGTGGACGACGGCTACACGGCCGCGTCGGGCACGTCGATGGCCACTCCCCATGTCGCGGGAGCGGCGGCGCTGCTCGCCCAGCGGCATCCCGACTGGTCGGCGGCGCAGCTCAAGGACGCGCTGGTCAGCACCGCCCGTACGATCGCCGGCCAGCAGGTCACCGAACAGGGCGGCGGGCGTATCGACCTGGCCGCGGCCGCGCTCGGCGCGGTGACCGCCACCGGCACCGTCGCCCTCGGCCCCTTCGAGGCGGGGGACGGTCAGACGCGCACCGCGACGCTGCGCTACACCAATACCTCGGACAAGGAGGTCACGCTGGCACTCGCCGTGAAGCTGGCCACCGGCGGCGGCCGTGAACCGGCCGACGGCGCGGTGCGGCCGGGCTCGGACTCCGTACGCGTCCCGGCGGGCTCGACGGCGCAGGTGCCCCTCGCCGTGGAGCCCGCGCGTGCGGCGCAGGGTGACTACTACGGTTACGTGACCGCGACCCCGTCGGACGGTTCGGCCCCCGTGCACACCACGCTGAGCCTGATCGTCCAGGGCCCCACCCACAAGCTGACCGTCAACACCGTCGACCACAAGGGCAACCGGGTCCAGGCGCTGCCGACGATCTGGGGCGCCAAGGGATTCGTCGGGTACACGGGCACGGACCCGGCCGTCGCCGAGGTCGAGGAGGGCACGTACCAGGTCAACACCTCCTCCCTGGACATGGCGTCGGACGGCGAGGAACTGCGCCATGTCGTCCTGCCCGAGGTGAAGGTCACCAAGGACATGACCGTCACGCTCGACGCACGCCGCACCACCCTGGTCGACATCCGCACGCCCCGGCCCGCCGAGCAGCGCGGGATCCTCAGCTACCAGACGTACCGGAAGATCGACGGAAAGGGCCTGATCCAGGGCACGATGTACTTCGACGTCGCCAAGCGCCTGTATGTCAGCCCCACTTCGACCGTCACGGAGGGCACGTTCGAGTTCGCCTCCCGCTGGCAGCTCACCGCGCCTCTCCTCGAAACGGCCGTGCCCGGCACGGATATCGACCTCGGCGCCTACTACATGCCGTCCTCGGCCCTCTTCGACGAGCGGGGCGAGCGCCTGACCGCGGTCGACGCGGGCGACGCGAAGGCCCCGAAGTTCGGGAAGGTACGCGGGAAGCTCGCCGTCGTGACCAACAAGGAAGGCGAGAGCGAACGGGACCTCGTCGCGAAGGCGGCAGCCGCCGGCGCCCGTGGCGTGATGCTCGTCCACGACTCCGACATCGCCTGGACCCGCTGGCGGCCCGACGGCGAACGGCTGGCGCTGCCCACCGTGCGGATCGGCGCGAGCGCGGGCGCGGAGCTGCTGAAGCGGATCGACAGGCGCGCCACCACGGTGCGGTTCGGCGGCACCGCGCGCAGCCCGTACCTCTACGACGTCATGCAGGTCTCCTCGCAGGGGATTCCGCGGCGGGTGGTGCACACGGTGTCGGAGCGCAACAGCGCGATCGTACGGAGCACTTACGCGGACAACGGCGGCTCGCCGTGGGCATCGGAGCAGCGCTTCGCCCGGCGCCCGTACCAGGACGCCTCGTGGAACCAGTACACCCGCCATGTGGCGACCGGCATCGAACGCACCGAGTACGTCAGCGCCGGGGACACCGACTGGCGGCACATGGTGCACCACGAGACCACCTTCGACATGGACATGCCGCTGATCGTGGGCATGGGCGACACGGCCCGGACCTACCGGCCGGGCGAGCGCGTGGCCGAGACCTGGCAGGGTGCCGTGGTCCGGCCGTCCATTCCCCGTGGCACGCGGACGCCGTCGGTCCGGGAGGGGAACGTACTGTCGCTGCGGATACCGGAGTTCACCGACTCGACTGCCGGGCACCGGTCGCGGCTGGTGGTGGGTGACGGGATCGGCGTGTCGGGTACGGCCGACGACGGCGAGAAGGGTGACACGGCGGCGGCCGTGCTCTACCGCGACGGGAAGAAGGCCGCCGAGGCGGACAGCGCCTGGACCGACTTCCCGGTGCCGTCCGGCGCGGCCGACTACCGGCTGGACCTGACGACGTCGCGGAAGTCGCCCGAGTGGGCGTACGCGACCGCCACCGACACGTCGTGGTCGTTCCGCTCCGGCGCGGCCGGCGGGGCGACGACCCTGCCGCTGCTCCAACTCGACTACGACGTACCGGTGGACGCGCACAACGCGGTCGGCCGTGGCCGCTCGCACACGGTCGGGCTCACCGTCCGCGCCCAGGACGGGCTGCCGAGGCCGCGCGGAGTCACCGTCAAGGTCGAGGCCAGCTACAACGACGGGAGGAGCTGGGAGCGGGCGACGGTCAAGTCCCGTGGTTCCGACGGCTTCTCGGCGCGGATCGACCGGCCGGACCGGCAGCGGGGCGACGCGTACGTGACGCTGCGCGTCACGGCCGAGGACTCCTCGGGCAACCGTGTCCGGCAGACGGTCGAACGCGCCTACCTGCACCGCGGATAGCGGGAGAGGGGTTCTGTTTCCGAGCACCGGTGGGCGGGTTGCGGCGAGCACCCGCCCACCGGTGTGCTCTACACCGATGCAGTACGGTATGAATCATTAGAAGGTGCGTGAATGTGAGCGCATGGGGGCCAAGGTCTCAGGAGGGCGCCGTGGCGCTGGAGGCCGCCGGGGTAACCGCAGTCGAGGAAGCCGTGTACCGGCTGCTGATAACGACGGGCCCGCTCACCGCCGTTGAGGTCGCCGACCGGCTCGGGGCGGACGTCGCGGAGGCCCGTGACGTGCTGACCGGTCTCACCGCCAAGGGCATGGCCAGCCACACCGACGGTCTGCCGCGCCGGTACCGGCCGACTCCCCCGGACGTGGCGCTCACTCCCCATCTGAAGCGCAACGCCGACGCGTTGGACCTCGCCCGTATCGAGGTCACCAGTCTTCTGGAGACGTACCGGGACGCCGCGCGCCGGCATGACCCGGGCGGGCTGATCGAGGTCATCACCGGCGGCGAGGCGCTGCGCCAGCATCTGCGGCAGATCCAGGCGAGCGCGCGCGACGAGATGCTCTGGTTCTGCAAGGCGCAGTACGTGGCGATGCCCTCGGGCAGCAACAACGCGGAGTTCGAAGCGCTGGGCCGTGGGGTGACCTACCGGGTGCTCTACGAGAAGGCGTTCTTCGACGACGAGGGCGCGGTGGACAACGTCGTGGAGGGCGTACGCGCCGGGGAGCTGGCCCGGTCGGTGCCGCATCTGCCGTTGCGCCTGGCCGTTGCCGACCGCGCGATCGCCATCTGCCCGCTGGTTCCCGGCGGGCCGCACGGCAGCCCGGACGAACCGACCACGGCGCTGGTGCGGGACAGCAGTCTGCTGGCCGCGCTCATCGCCCTGTTCGAACGGTACTGGGAGGACGCCGTCCCGCTGGAGGTCGACGGCTCGGGCGCGGTCGTCGGAACCGACGGGGCCGGGGCGCCCGAGCCGCTGTCGTCCATCGACAGAAGGCTCCTGTCACTGCTCGTCGCGGGGGTCGCCGACAAGGCGATCGCCACCCAGGTGGGACTGAGCCGGCGCACCGTGCAGCGCCACATCCAGCACATGATGGATCTCGCCGGAGCGACCACCCGGATGCAGCTCGCCTGGCAGGCGGCCCGGCGCGGCTGGCTGTGACCGGGGGCGTTCTACGAGGCCGGGGCGGTGGCGGGTGCCGGGTCCGGCGCGGGGTCCTCGTCCGGCGCAGGGTCTGGCTCCGGTTCCGGCTCCGGGTCGGTGAGCTGTTCGCGTACGTAGTTCCAGACCACCGCGATCAGCGCGGCGATCGGTACGGCGAGCAGGCTGCCCACGATGCCCGCCAGGCTCGCCCCGAGCGTCACCGCCAGCAGGACCACCGCCGCGTGCAGACCCAGCCCCCGGCTCTGGATCATGGGCTGGAACACATTGCCCTCCAGCTGCTGCACGACGATGATGACCGCCAGCACGATCAGCGCGTCCGTCGGGCCGTTCGAGACCAGCGCGATGAGCACCGCGACCAGACCGGCGAACAGGGCACCGACGACGGGCACGAACGCGGAGACGAACGTCAGCACCGCCAGCGGGAGTACGAGCGGTACGTCCACGATCCACAGGCCGAGCCCGATGAACACCGCGTCGAGCAGACCGACGAACGCCTGGGACCGTACGAACGCGCCGAGCGTGTCCCAGCTGCGGGCGGCCACCACCGGGATGTCGGTGGCGAGTCGGCCGGGCAGCTGACGGGCCAGCCACGGCAGGAACTTCGGCCCGTCCTTGAGGAAGAAGAACATCAGGAAGAGCGCGAGGACAGCGGTCACGACTCCGTTGACCACGGTGCTGACGCCCGTGACGACGGTGGTGACCATGCTGCCGACACTGTCCTGAAGACGCGCCATCCCGGAGTCCAGCGCGCCGGTGATCTCGTCGTCGTCGATGTTCAGCGGCGGCCCGGCCGCCCACTCCCGCACCTTGTCGATGCCGTCGGCGACCCCCGTCGCCAGCTCACCCGACTGTGACGCCACCGGCACCGCGATCAGCGCCGCGACGCCCACAGCGGCCGCCAGGAACAGCACCATCACCACGGAGGCGGCCAGGGCCGGCGGCCACCCGTGCCGACGCAGGAACCGGGCCAGCGGCCAGGTCAGCGTGGTCAGGAGCAGGCCGACTATCAGCGGCCACACGACGGACCACATCCGCCCCAGAAGCCACAGAGTCACCCCCGCCATGACGAGGATGACCAGCATTTCGACGGAAGCTCGGGCCGAGGTACGCAGCGCGGCGCGAGTCTTTGTTGAACTCAACGTGACAGACACGGACGTCACCCTACGGGTACCGCGACACGCCGCTGTCCGCATGCAGGGGACGGCCGGTGCCCACCGAGGCTACGCACGCCGCGCGAGCAACTCCGCGAGACGGTCGGCGAATTGGGTGATCACGTCGAGCCCGGGCCGTTCGCCGTGTGGCCGAGAAGCGAATAATCGATTGCCCCCGGCCGTTCCCGAAGGACAACCTTGCACGGTTTGGGCCATCCACGACTCACTGGGACGTCATGCAGATTCGCGATCTTCCGTATCCCGATCCCGGGACACCCGATGCCCGGTCAGGACCGCGTTTCCTGTACTGGCTCGGCCGCAATCAGCTGCGTGGCCAGCTCAAATCGCTCTCCTGGGGGCTGCTGCACCAACTGGGCGTCGCCGGTCTGCCGCTGGGCGCCGGGCTCGCCGTGCAGGCCGTCGTGGACCGTTCGGGCGGGCGGCTGGCGCTGGCCGGTGTCGTCATCGCCCTCTTCGGCGCCGCGATCACCGTCGGCGACACGATGCTGCACCGCGCGGCGGTCACCAACTGGATCACCGCCGCCTCCCGCATCCAGCAGCTGCTCTCCCGCAAGACCGCCGAGCTGGGCTCGGCGCTGACCCGCCGGGTCGCCGCCGGTGAGGTGGTCGCCGTGTCGACGGGCGACGTCGAGAAGATCGGCTGGTTCGTCGAGGCGCTGTCGCGCTTCCTGGCCGCCGCCATCGCCGTCGTCGTGGTCTGCGTCGGCCTCGTGCTGTATCTGCCGTCGATCGGCGCGGTCGTGGCCATCGGCGTGCCGGTACTCGCCCTGGCCGTGCTGCCGCTGCTCCCCCGCGCCACCCAGCGCGCCGACATCCAGCGCGACAAGGCGGGCCGGGCCACCGAGCTGGCCGCCGACACGGTGGCCGGACTGCGGGTGCTGCGCGGTATCGGCGGCGAGGAGCTCTTCCTCACGCGGTACCGGGCGGCGTCGCAGGAGGTCCGCGAGGCGGCCGTCCGAAGCGCCCGTATGTGGGCGCTGATCTCGGCCATTCAGGTGTTCCTGCCGGGCGTTCTGCTGATCACGGTGGTCTGGTACGGCGCGCTCCTCGCGGGCGACGGCCGGATCTCGGTCGGCGAACTGGTCACGGTGTACAGCGCGGTCACCCTGCTGCTCTTCCCTCTCCGTCACTTCGAGGAGATCGCCATGGCCTACTCCTTCTCGCGTCCCTCGGCGACGCGCGCGGCCCGTGTGCTGCGGCTGGAGCGGACCTCGTACGAGGACGAGCGCGGCGGACTCGACGACACCCGGCCCACCGGTGACCTCTACGACCCGGCGACCGGCATGCTCGCCCCCGCCGGGCAGCTCACCGCCGTCGTGTGCGGCGACCCCGACGCGGCCGGACGGCTGGCCGAGCGGCTGGGCGGACACGCGGCCGACGAGGAGAAGCTCCCGTCCGTACTGCTGGGTCCGGTGGCGCTCGACGACCTTCCGCTGGACGCGGCGCGCGCCTCCGTCCTCGTACAGGACAAGGATCCGGTGCTGCTGTCCGGCACCCTCACCGAGCTGCTGGACGTGCCCGCGTCCGGCGCCGTGCAGCCGAAGGCCGCGCTGGACGCCGCGCAGTGCGACGACGTGCTCGCCGCGCTCGTCCAGGCGTCGGTGGACGGCAGCGGCGACCCGCTGCGCTCGCGCATCACCGAGCGCGGCCGGTCGCTCTCCGGCGGGCAGCGCCAGCGGCTCGCGCTGGCCCGCTCGCTGGTCGCCGACCCTGAGGTACTGGTCCTCGACGAGCCCACGTCCGCCGTGGACTCACACACCGAGGCGCGGATCGCGGAAGGCGTACGGCGACTGCGCGGCGGCCGTACGACGGTCGTGTTCGCGTCGTCGCCCCTGCTGCTCGACCAGGCGGACACCGTGGTGTTCGTCCACGAGGGGAAGGTCGCGGCCACCGGGTCGCACCGGGAGCTGCTGCGGGAGGACTCGCGCTATCAGGACGTCGTCACGCGCCGGACGGACGCCGAGGCCGGGACAGGGACAGGTACGGGGACAGAGATCGAGATCACGAGCGACGGCGGCACGCTGAAGCCGACCCCTCTCGCCGCACGGGAACAGCTGGAAGAGATCGAGGAATCCGCATGATCGGCGTGGCACCACCGGAGTACGACCCGGCGGCACCGGAGTCGGCCACGACCCTGCCCGTCGCCCGCCCGGCGACCGTACGGGCCTATGTCGTGGAGCTGTTGCGACGGCACCGTACGGCGTTCGCCCTGCTCATCGCGGTGAACGCGGTCGCGGTGATCGCCTCCATGGCGGGGCCGTACCTGCTCGGCGGCGTCGTCGAGGACCTGTCCGACGGCGCGAAGGGGGTGAAGGAGCTCCATCTGGAGCGCACCGCCGTCGTCTTCGCGGGCGCGCTGGTCATCCAGACCGTCTTCACCCGGATGATGCGGCTGCGCGCCGCGATGCTCGGCGAGGAGATGCTGGCCGACCTGCGGGAGGACTTCCTCGTACGGTCGGTACGGCTGCCGCCCGGTGTCCTGGAGCGCGCCGGTACCGGCGATCTGCTGTCCCGGATCACCACCGACATCGACCGCCTGGCCAACGCGATGCGGGAGGCAGTGCCGCAGCTGGCGATCGGCGTCGTGTGGGCGGGGCTGCTGATCGGCGCGCTGGCGGTGACCGCGCCGCCGCTGGCACTCGCGGTGGTGGTGGCACTGCCGCTGCTGATCGTGGGCTGCCGCTGGTACTTCCGGCGGGCGCCGGCCGCGTACCGCTCGGAGGCCGCCGGGTACGCGGCGGTCGCCGCCGTACTCGCGGAGACGATCGACGCGGGCCGGACGGTCGAGGCGCACCGCCTCGGCCGCCGCCGGGTGGCGCTGTCCGACCGGCGCATCAAGGAGTGGACGGCGTGGGAGCGGTACAACCTCTGGCTGCGGTCGGTGCTCTTCCCGGTCATCAACCTCACCCACGTCACGATCTTCCTGGCGACGCTGGTGGGCGGCGGTGTCTTCGTCCTCCAGGGCTGGATCACCGTCGGGCAGCTGACGACCGGCGCGCTGTTCGCGCAGATGCTGGTCGATCCGGTGGGTCTCATCCTGCGCTGGTACGACGAGTTGCAGGTGGCACAGGTGTCCCTCGCCCGGCTGGTCGGCGTACGCGAGATCGAGCCGGACGACGGTGACGAGAAGGTCGTGCCGGACGGCCGGGACGTCCATGCCGACCGGGTCAACTTCGGTTACCGCGAGGGCATCGACGTCCTCCACGAGGTGACGCTGGAGGTCGCTCCCGGCACCCGCGTCGCGCTGGTCGGACCGTCCGGCGCGGGCAAGTCCACTCTGGGGCGGCTGCTCGCCGGGATCTACGCCCCGCGCACCGGCCGGATCACGCTCGGCGAGGCCGAGCTGTCGCGGATGCCCGCCGAGCGGGTGCGCGGCCATGTCGCACTGGTCAACCAGGAGCACCACGTCTTCGTGGGGTCGATGCGCGACAATCTGCGGCTCGCCCGCGCGGACGCGGTGGACGCCGAGCTGTGGGCGGCGCTCGGCGCGGTCGACGCGGACGGCTGGGCCCGCGCGCTGGACGACGGGCTCGACACGGAGGTCGGCTCCGGCGGTACGGCGCTCACGCCCGCGCAGGCGCAGCAGATCGCGCTGGCGCGGCTGGTCCTGGCCGACCCGCACACGCTGGTCCTGGACGAGGCGACGTCGCTGCTCGACCCGCGTGCCGCCCGGCATCTGGAGCGGTCGCTGGCGAAGGTGCTGGACGGCCGTACGGTCGTGGCCATCGCGCACCGGCTGCACACGGCGCACGACGCGGATGTGATCGCCGTGGTGGAGGAGGGCCGGATCAGCGAGCTGGGCAGTCATGACGAGCTGGTGGCTGCGGACGGCGCGTACGCGGCGCTGTGGCGGTCCTGGCACGGCTGAGGAGCGGTCGGGGCCGTGCTGTGAGCGGCGTCCGGGCGGGCGCGGGGGGCTCGCCCGGACGCGTCATGGGTGGTGGGCGCGTACGACGACACGTACGTCGCCGACGCCGCCCCCACCCGGTCAGATCACGTTCAGCGCCGCCGCGCCGCCCACCCCGCCGAGCAACATGAACACCGGCATCAGCACCTTCAGCTCCACCCAGCTCCCGGCCCTGAACCGGATCGCCTTCGGCGGCCCGATCGGGTACCAGCGCTTGCGCCCCACCGGGATGGGCCACAGGATCGGGCACCCCGACACAGTGAGCGCGTCGCCGATGTCGTGCACCAGCGCGCCCAGGAGGATCGGGAGTCCCAGCCACAGGTACTCCTGGCCGGGCGCCGAGAAGAGCCAGTCCGAGCCGTTGCCCGGCTTGTCCAGCACACCCGCCAGGATCCACGCGCTCGTCGCGCCGAGCAGCCAGACGAGGATGTCGCTCGACATCCGGGCCGCCCGCCAGAGCAGCCCCTCGACGGCGAGCACCATATGGATGAAGAGCAGCGCGAGCACCGCCCACCGGCCGCCGAGTATCGCGAGCGCCGAGGCGCCGCCGCCGATCATGACGGCCCAGAGCCAGGTGTGGGTGAGGGTGCGGTGGCCGCCGGTCCTGCGCGGGTCACCGGGTTTCTTCGTCGCCTTGTAGACGGCGTACGACAGCTTGTCGACGATCTCGCACAGCGCCTTGGACACCGGCCCGAACGCCCGCGAGATCGTCGCCGACTTGTGGTCCAGGTCGGGCGCGAGCGCCGCCCCCGCGCAGATCAGCGCGCCGACGACCAGCACCGGCCAGGGCATGGCGCGATCGGCCGCCGCCGCCGCTGCTCCGACCCCCAGCCAGGCCGCCGCGCCCGACAGGGAGTGCGCCGGTCCCATCATCGTCGTCCCCGCATGATCGTTCCCCGCCCCGTCGTCGCCGTGGTGACACGTACCGAAGGGCTCACCGCCGTTGTGGCGGGGCCCAGTTGACGGATCAGCGTATCGTCAGTGATCTTCGGCCGGTCGTCCGGTTCCCTCATCGGGGCCGAAGGCAGGCAAGATGGGGGGCGTGACCCTTATTGATCAGCTGCCGCCGGAAGCCGACCCCGATGCCCTCTTCGAGGCCTTCTCGTCATGGGCCGAGGGCGAGGGCATCACGCTCTATCCGGCTCAGGAGGAGGCGCTGATCGAGGTGGTCTCCGGGGCCAACGTGATCGTCTCGACCCCGACCGGCTCCGGGAAGAGCCTGATCGCGGCGGGTGCGCACTTCACGGCGCTGGCCCAGGACAAGGTCACCTTCTACACCGCCCCGATCAAGGCGCTGGTGTCGGAGAAGTTCTTCGACCTGTGCAAGCTCTTCGGTACGGAGAACGTCGGCATGCTGACCGGCGACGCGTCCGTGAACGCCGACGCGCCGGTCATCTGCTGCACGGCGGAGGTGCTGGCGTCCATCGCGCTGCGCGACGGCAAGCACGCCGACATCGGCCAGGTCGTGATGGACGAGTTCCACTTCTACGCGGAGCCGGACCGCGGCTGGGCCTGGCAGATCCCCCTGCTGGAGCTGCCGCAGGCGCAGTTCGTCCTGATGTCGGCGACGCTCGGTGACATGTCGCGGTTCGAGGAGGATCTGACCCGGCGTACGGGCCGGCCGACCTCCGTCGTACGGTCGGCGACCCGCCCGGTGCCGCTGAGTTACGAGTACCGCCTCACGCCGATCACCGAGACGCTGACGGAACTGCTGGAGACCCGTCAGGCGCCGGTCTACATCGTGCACTTCACCCAGGCGGCGGCCGTCGAGCGCGCGCAGTCGCTGATGAGCATCAACATGTGCACGCGCGAGGAGAAGGACCGGATCGCCGATCTGATCGGCAACTTCCGCTTCACCACCAAGTTCGGCCGCAATCTCTCCCGTTACGTACGCCACGGCATCGGGGTGCACCACGCGGGAATGCTGCCGAAGTACCGCCGCCTGGTCGAAAAGCTGGCGCAGGCAGGTCTGTTGAAGGTGATCTGCGGTACGGACACCCTCGGCGTCGGCGTCAACGTCCCCATCCGTACGGTGCTGTTCACGGCTCTCACCAAGTACGACGGGACGCGTGTGCGCACGCTGCGCGCCCGTGAGTTCCACCAGATCGCGGGCCGGGCCGGGCGGGCCGGTTTCGACACGGCGGGCTTCGTCGTCGCGCAGGCGCCGGAGCATGTCGTGGAGAACGAGAAGGCGCTCGCCAAGGCGGGCGACGACCCGAAGAAGCGCCGCAAGGTGGTCCGCAAGAAGGCGCCCGAGGGCTTCGTGGCCTGGTCGGAGACGACGTTCGACAAGCTGATCGGCTCCGATCTCGAGCCGTTGACCTCCCGCTTCCGGGTCACCCACACCATGCTGCTGTCTGTCATCGCGCGGCCGGGCAACGCCTTCGACGCGATGCGCCATCTCCTGGAGGACAACCACGAGCCGCGCAAGCAGCAGTTGCGGCACATCAGGCGCGCGATCGCCATCTACCGGTCGCTGCTGGACGGCGGGGTGGTGGAGCGCCTTGAGACGCCGGACGAGGAGGGCCGGATCATCCGGCTCACCGTCGACCTCCAGCAGAACTTCGCGCTCAACCAGCCGCTGTCGACGTTCGCGCTGGCCGCGTTCGAACTGCTGGAGCCGGGCTCGCCCTCGTACGCGCTGGACATGGTCTCCGTCGTGGAGTCGACACTCGACGATCCCCGGCAGATCCTCGCCGCGCNNGCGCGGCGAGGCGATCGGTCAGATGAAGGCCGACGGTGTCGAGTACGAGGAACGGATGGAGCGGCTCCAGGAGTTCACGTACCCGAAGCCGCTGGAGGAGCTGCTGTGGCACGCGTACGAGGTGTACCGCACCAGCCATCCGTGGGTCGGCGACCATCCGGTGTCGCCGAAGTCCGTCATCCGTGACATGTTCGAACGGGCCATGACCTTCACGGAGTTCACCTCGCACTACGAGCTGGCGCGCACCGAGGGCATCGTGCTGCGGTATCTCGCGAGCGCCTACAAGGCGTTCGAGCACACCATCCCCGACGATCTGAAGTCGGAGGATCTGGAGGATCTGATCGCCTGGCTCGGCGAGATGGTGCGGCAGGTCGACTCCAGCCTGCTGGACGAGTGGGAGCAGCTGGCCAACCCGGAGATCGAGACCGCCGAGCAGGCCCAGGAGAAGGCCGACCAGGTCAAGCCGGTCACCGCGAACGGGCGTGCCTTCCGGGTGCTGGTGCGCAACGCGATGTTCCGCAGGGTGGAGCTTGCGGCGCTGGACAAGACGTACGAACTGGGCGAGCTGGACGCCGAGTCGGGCTGGGACGCGGACGCCTGGGGCGAGGCGATGGACGGGTACTGGGACGAGTACGAGGAGCTGGGCACCGGTCCCGACGCGCGCGGCCCGAAGTTGCTCGGTATCGAGGAGGATCCGGAGCACGGTCTGTGGCGGGTCCGGCAGTCGTTCGCCGATCCGAACGGCGACCATGACTGGGGCATCAGCGCGGAGGTCGATCTCGCCGCGTCGGACGAGGAGGGCCGGGCCGTGGTCCGGGTGACCTCCGTGGGCGCGCTGTCCGCGCGCTGAGCCCCCCGGCATCTCACGACTCTGGAGAACGGACACGATGACGAACCCCGCCGAGCGGCTGGTCGATCTGCTCGATCTGGAGCGGATCGAGGTCAACATCTTCCGCGGGCGCAGCCCCGACGAATCGCTGCAACGGGTCTTCGGCGGCCAGGTCGCCGGCCAGGCCCTGGTGGCGGCGGGGCGGACCACGGAGGGCGACCGCCCGGTCAACTCGCTGCACGCCTACTTCCTGCGGCCGGGGCGGCCCGGTGTGCCGATCGTGTACCAGGTCGAACGGGTGCGGGACGGCCGGTCGTTCACGACACGCCGGGTCACGGCGGTGCAGGAGGGCCGGACGATCTTCAATCTGACGGCGTCCTTCCACCACGCGGAGGAGGGCGGCTTCGAGCACCAGCTGCCGCCGCGCCTCGACTTCCCGGACCCGGAGTCGCTGCCGACGGTGGCGGACGAGGTGCGTGAGCATCTGGGCGGGCTGCCGGAGGCGTATCAGCGGATGGCGCGGCGTCAGCCGTTCGACATCCGCTACGCGGAGCGGCTGCGGTGGACGCCGGACGAGGTCAGGGACGCGGATCCGCGCAGCGCGGTGTGGATGCGCGCGGTGGGTCCGCTGGGCGACGACCCGCTGGTGCACACGTGCGCCCTGACGTACGCGAGCGACATGACCCTGCTGGACGCGGTCCGTATCCCGGTCGAGCCGCTGTGGGGGCCCCGCGGGTACGACATGGCGTCGCTGGACCACGCGATGTGGTTCCACCGGCCGTTCCGCGCGGACGAGTGGTTCCTGTACGACCAGGAGTCACCGATCGCGACGGGCGGGCGCGGGCTGGCCCGGGGCCGTATCTACGACCGCTCGGGCCGGCTGCTGGTCTCGGTCGTCCAGGAGGGGCTGTTCCGCAAGCTCGGCGGCTGAGGCGCGACAATGGACGGACAGGGGGAGACCCGACTTGCTCCGAGGAGACCTTGATGACTCTGTACGACATCCCGCTGCGCACCCTGACCGGTGAGCCCACGTCCCTGGCCGCGTACAAGGGCCGGGCGGTGCTGGTGGTGAACGTCGCGTCGAAGTGCGGCCTCACTCCGCAGTACGAGGGCCTGGAGCGGCTCCAGCAGACGTACGCCGACCGCGGCCTGACCGTCCTCGGCGTGCCCTGCAACCAGTTCGGGGGCCAGGAGCCGGGCAGCGCCGAGGACATCGAGACGTTCTGCTCGACGACGTACGGCGTGAGCTTCCCGCTGCTGGAGAAGTCCGAGGTCAACGGCGATAACCGGCACCCGCTGTACCGCGCGCTGACCGAGCGGGCGGACGCGTCGGGCGAGGCGGGCGACGTGCAGTGGAACTTCGAGAAGTTCCTGATCTCCCCCGACGGCGAGGTCGCGGCCCGCATCCGCCCCCGCACGGAGCCGGAGTCCCCGGAGGTCATCACGGCGATCGAGGCCCAACTCCCGGCGTAGCGCCCGCTCTTCACCATCATGCCCGGCCCGTGCCAGTGGGGCCGGGCATCGGTGTGTCCGGACCTCGCACGCCTGCATCCACCATGCGCCCACGCCTTCATCACGGTTTCGACACAACCGGAGCGACGTGCGTACAACGGGGCAAGTCGCGCGGCTACGGTCATGCCCCGACGAAGCGGTCCTTGGGGGACACATGAGCTTTTCACCACCTGGCGCGCCCGGTCCGAACCCGTACGTCGGGCCTCCGACGCCGCCGCCGGGCCGGCCGAAGTGGACACGGAAGCGGGTGCTGCTGCCGCTGCTGGCGGTGCTGTTCCTCCTGGGCGTCGGGATCGGCGCGGCGGACGACACGGCGGGGACGAAGAACGCGGCCGACGCGAAGCCCGCTCCGGCCGCGACGGTGACCACCACGGCGACGGCCACACCCGAGCCGGCGGTGACCGAGACGGTGACGGCCACGCCCGAGCCCGCGCCGACCGTCACCAAGACGAAGACCGTGCGCGTCACGGTCGCGCCCGCCGCCGACGACAACGGCGACAGCGGCGGGTCGGGCGGGTCGGACACCGGGGGCTCGGGAGGCGGCTCGACGTACTACGCCAACTGCACGGCCGTCCGCGCGGCGGGCGCGGACCCGATCCGCTCGGGCGACCCGGGCTACGGCTCGCACCTGGACCGCGACGGGGACGGTGTGGGCTGCGAGTGACACGCATGCCCTCGGCCGCCGGACGGCCCGCGCTCGCGGCCTGCCCGGCGGCCGGCGCGGGGGCCCTACCTGATCGGCATCCCCGACAGCGTCCGCGCGATCACCAGGCGCTGGATCTCGCTCGTGCCCTCGAAGATCGTGTAGATCGCGCTGTCGCGGTGCATCCGCTCCACCGGGTATTCGCGGGTGAAGCCGTTGCCGCCGAGGAGTTGGAGGGCCTGGGCCGTGACCTGTTTGGCCGTCTCGCTCGCGTACAGCTTCGACATCGAGCCCTCCGCCGCCGTGAAGGGCTTGCCCGTGGCCGCCATCCAGGACGCGCGCCAGACCAGCAGCCGGGCCGCGTCGATGCGGGTGCGCATGTCGGCGAGGGGGAAGGCGACCCCCTGGTTGTCGATGATGGGGCGGCCGAACTGGGTGCGGGTCTTGGCGTAGTCCAGTGCCACCTCGTACGCGGCGCGGGCCGTGCCCACCGCCATGGCGCCGACGGCGGGGCGTGACGCCTCGAAGGTCGCCATGGCCGCGTTCTTCACGCGCTCACCACTGCCGCCCTTGCGGGCCTCGCGGGCGCGCGCGAGGCGTTCGTCCAGCTTCTCCTTGCCGCCGAGCAGGCAGTGTCCGGGGACGCGTACGTCCTCCAGGACCACCTCGGCCGTGTGCGACGCGCGGATGCCGTGCTTCTTGAACTTCTGGCCCTGGGAGAGTCCGGGCGTGCCCGGCGGGACGATGAAGGAGGCGTGGCCCTTGGAGCCGGCCTCGGGGTCCACGACGGCGACGACGACGTGCACGTTCGCGATGCCGCCGTTGGTGGCCCAGGTCTTGGTGCCGTTCAGCACCCACTCGTCCTTCGCCCCGTCGTAGACCGCGCGGGTGCGCATCGCCGCGACGTCCGATCCGGCGTCGGGCTCGGAGGAGCAGAACGCGGCGACCTTCACGTCGTCCACGTCGCCGTACATCTGGGGTATCCAGGTGCCGATCTGTTCGTCGGTGCCGTTGGCGAGGACGCCGACTGCGGCGAGTCCGGTGCCGACGATGGACAGGCCGATGCCCGCGTCGCCCCAGAACAGTTCCTCCATGACCATGGGGATGGACAGGCCCGTGGGGTCGAAGTACTGCTGCGCGTAGAAGTCGAGTGAGTAGACACCGACCTTGGCGGCTTCCTGGATCACCGGCCAGGGAGTCTCCTCCCGTTCGTCCCACTCGGCCGCCGCCGGGCGGATGACGTCGGCGGCGAAACCGTGCAGCCAGTCGCGTACCTGCTTCTGGTCGTCGTTGAGTTCGAAGCTGAACTCGGCCATCGTCTTCCTCCAGCACTGCTGTTACTTACGGTAACAACAGTCTGTTACCGGCAAGTAGAGGATGTCAACCTGCGGCGGGCTGATCTGCGAGGACGCCGGGCTTGGTGTTACGTTGCCGGGGCGTCACGGAATCGCTCGGGCGGGGAGACACCCATGGGGACCACACAGCAGACCGACCAGCACCGCTCGGCCCATCAGCGGCGCCGTCAACTCCTGGAGGCCGCCGACCGGGTCGTGCTGCGTGACGGGCCGAAAGCCTCCATGAACGCCATCGCGGCCGAGGCCGGTATCACCAAGCCGATTCTCTACCGCCACTTCGGCGACAAGGGCGGGCTCTACCGCGCCCTGGCGAAGCGTCATACGGACGCGCTGCTCAGCGCGTTGAAGGCGGCGCTCGACGCGCCCGCCGACCGCCGCGCGCGGGTGGAGGCCACGCTCGACACCTACCTCGCGGCGATCGAGGCGCGCCCCCAGGTGTACCGGTTCCTGATGCACCCGGCCGACAACACCGCCACTGCCGACGCCCAACTCCCCGAGCAGGGCTTCGACGTGGGCCGCCACTCGGCCCCGCTGCTGCGCCGGCTCGGCGAGGAGCTGGCCGTCGTCATCGAGGAGCGGGTCGATCTCGGGCCGGACAGCGCGCAGTTGGCGCGCGTCTGGGGCCACGGGATCGTCGGCATGATGCACGCGGCCGGCGACTGGTGGCTCGGCGAACGCCCCTGCTCACGCGCGCAGTTGGTGAGCAGTCTGGCCGATCTGCTGTGGGGCAGGCTGGCGCTGGTGGACGACCGCGCGGGCAGCCCGGGGCTCTGAGCCCTCCCTAACTCCGGCTCCAGGACGCGCGCCGCGCGGCCCGCAGGACCCTGGCCCGGCGCAGGCCCGTCAGCCGGTCCGGGTACACCATGCCCTGGAGATGGTCGCACTCGTGCTGGAGGCAGCGGCCGAAGAATCCGGCGCCTTCGATCCGTACGGGCGCGCCGTCCGCCGTCACACCCTCCACCACCGCGACGTCCGCACGCTCCGTGCCCGCTTCGAGGCCGGGCAGCGAGAGGCAGCCCTCGGCGCCCCGTACGGTGACGCCGTCCGTCGCGACGAGCCGCGGGTTGACGACGTGCCCGAGGTGACGGACGTCCTCGTCGTCGGGGCAGTCGTACACGAACACCTGTAGCGGCACGCCGATCTGGTTCGCCGCGAGACCCACGCCGTTCGCGCGGTACATCGTCGCGAACAGGTCCTCCACCAGCCGGGCGAGTCCGGGCCCGAAGTCGGTGACGGGGTCGCAGGGGCTGTGCAGGGTGGGGTCGCCGAGCAGCCGCAGGGGACGGACCCGTCCGGTGCTGCCGGGGATCAGCCGGTTTCGCACGGGTCCGCCGTGAAGTCCGCGGCGCGGTCCGCCGTGAAGTCCGCCGCGCCGTCCGCGCGTTCGATCGTCGCCATCGCGCCAGCGTACGTCGGACCTGGGGCCCCGTTGCCGTACGGGCACCGCACGGGGGGCGTTTACCGGAACGTGATGCGCCGCATGTCTGGTTTTCATCGGTCACCTGTGCTTAAAGTTGCGCCACCGAATTAATCTCAGAGTGAGAGGAATTGTGGCAACTACCTCGCTCCCCCGCACCTCCAACCGCAGCGCCGTGATCGCGGCCCTGCTCTCCGGCGCGGACATGGACCGTCAGCGGCTCATCGCGGAGACCGGCCTGAGCCGGGCCACGGTGTTTCGCATCGTGGACGACCTGATGGCCGAGTCCCTCGCGCTGGAGGGTGTCCGGGTGCTCCGGGAAGGCCCCGGCAGACAGTCGACGTCCGTGAGTTTCAACCACCGTTCCGCTCTGGTCTGCGGAGTCGACCTCGGCGGCACCAACTGCCGGATCGTGGTGGCGGACGCGCTCGGCCGGGCCCTCATCCGAAGCCGGGACACCACACCGCGCGACGCGACGGCTGACGGACTCGCCGCCTGGGTGGCCGGCCGGATCACCGATCTGGTCACCCGGCACGGCGACGGCGTCCCCCTGCACACCGNNGCCTGCGCGATCTGCTGTCCGGGGCCGACCTGGTGGCGTACGCACGCGGCAGAGGGGTCGATGTGCCCACCGCGCGCGCCCTGTTCGCGGACCCGGAGACGTACGCACCGCTGCTGGCGGAGGTGCACGGCGCGCTGGCCCATCTGGTCACCGTCGTCGCGCTCGCGTACGAGCCCGCCACCGTGGTCCTGACCGGCGGCTTCTCGGAGTCGTTCGACACCGCGCGGCTGACCGCGATCAGCGACCAGGTCGCCGGCACGGTCGGGGTCCGCAGCGTCGTACGGCGCTCCGACCTCGGGGACTCGGCGGGCCTGCTCGGCTCGATGGCGTCCTCGCTCGGCCGACTCTACGACTCGCTGGGCGTGAGCGCGGACGACGCGGCCTCCGTGGCCGTCGACCGCGATCTGGTGATCCGCCGCCTCGCGGACTGCCCCACCGCCCCCACCACCACCCCTACGG
>NZ_MDCR01000389.1 GCF_001723055.1 Streptomyces niveus | reverse complement strand
GCGCAGGACGCGGCGGATCTCGGCGAGCGCCTTCGGTACGTCGCGTACGGTGCACAGCACCAGTGAGGCGACGGCCGCGTCGAAACCGGCGTCCTCGACGGGCAGCGCCTCCGCCGTACCGGGCCGTACGTCCACCGAGACCCCGGCCCGCATCGCAGCGCCCCGGCGGCGAGCTGCGCTTCTTCGAGCACGGTCTGGCGCCGCAGCGCCGCCTGGCGACGGTGCAGCGGGCTCTGGACCGGACGGTGTGGCCGAAGCTCATGGGCGGCTGCCACACGGCACGGGACACCCTGGCGGCGATCAGGGACGCGGGTTTCGAGTTCGGCGCGTACCGCGCACTGCGGGTCCCGGAATCCGGCCCGCTTCTGCCGACGTCGCCGTGTGTGCTGGGTGTGGCGTACCGGCCGAGGGCGGACCTGGTCTGACGGGCCGGGGGCGGGCCGGGGCTAGTGGCTCCAGCGGCGCAGTTGTTCGGCGATGTGGTGGACGTCGGCCCTGCCGTCCTTCACCAGTTTCGCGAGGTCTCTGACCTGTTCGGGCGAGGTGACGACCTTCAGGCCGCTCGCGACGAGGTAGCCGTACGCGACGGCCGAGGCGTACATCGCGTTCGACCGCTCCAGGGCGGGCACATGGAGCAGGCTCTGGAGGAGGGCCGCCGCGCGGCTGTACGGGTCGGTGTAGACGGGGGTGCCGAATATCTCCGCCTCGTGGCGGCTGACGGCGGCCACCAGCGCGCCCCAGTCGGTGACTTGGGGATCGCCGGGCATCTGGTGCTCGGCGACCATCAGCAGCCAGGAGAGATCGATCCGCAACGTCGGGTCGGCGTGTGACGACGGATCAGGGGAATCGGCGTTGTCCATGGGGGCAGCTGTCTCGGTAGGGGGGCGGCGTGGGGAGTTTCCGATGATCAGTATCCCCGACGCGGCCGGTCGGTGTGGATGAGCAGTGCGGTGATGTTGTCCTGCCCGCCCGCGCCCAGTGCGTACCCGATCAGCGCCCGCGCATCGTCAAGAGGGCCGTGTCCGGGCGGTGTTGGGCGCCGGACGCGGGTGAGTACGGCACGCGGCGCGTCGGCGTCGGGCAGGTGGCGCGTCAGCCCGTCCGTGCAGAGCAGCAGCCGGCCGGGGCCCTGGGGCCGGTAACTCCGGGTCCGCGCGGGTGAGTCGCCCGCGTCGGCGCCCAACCACGCGGTCAGGGCGTCGTGTCGGCCGGAGTCGTCCTCGGTCAGCGCCAGGCAGGTGCCCTCGTCGGGCAGCCAGTACGCCCGGCTGTCGCCGATCCAGGCGCACCAGATCCCCTCGGGGCCGGCGATTCCGGCGACGTACGTACAGGCGGGGGCGGCGTGCGCGGAGGCGGCGAGCGCGCTGACGGCGCGGCCCGCGTGGGCGGCGGCGTCCTCCAACGCGGTCTCGGGCAGAACGCCCTCCCTTAGGCCCGCGGCGAGACGCGCCGCGCCGACGGTGCTCGCGACCTGTGCGGCCCGCTCCGCGCGGGGGGACATCGACACGCCGTCGCACACGACGCCGATCGTCCAGTGGCCGGTCGCGGTCAGGGCCATCGCGTCCGCGTTGACGCCGCGCCGCTTGCCGCGGTCGCTGACGCCAGCGGCGAAGGCACCGAGGGTGGTCTCCAGGTGGGAGCGGTAGGCGGGCTGCGGTGCGCCGCAGTCCCAGCAGTGGCCGTCGGGGGCGACCGTGCCGCCGCAGGTGACGCAGTTCGGCGGCTCGGCCGGACCGGGGTCGGGCGTCAGCGCGCGTCCTCGCGTCCGGGGCCGTGGTCCGTGGCAGTGCCGGTGGAGGGCGTGTCCGTGCCGAATTCCTCCGTGAACACGGACTCGTACTGCTTCATGAAGTCGGCGGCGGACTCGACGAAGGTCTTCCCGACCTCACCGACGTCCCGCTTGACCAGCTCCTCGATGTAGCGGTTCACGCTCATCCCACGCCGCCCCGCCTGCCGCCTGGCGGCCTCCGCGGTGGTCTCGTCCACGCGTACGTTCAGCTGAGTCTTCGCCACCCCAACACGCTAGCGCGCCGGCGCTAGCGTCGGCAAGTGTGCCGCTTTCCGGGTGGAACGGCCGATTCCGCCATTAGTGTCACGCGTGCGCGCCCGGTAACCCCTCGATGCCGTCCACGACGAGGAGACCTCATGGCAAGGCCGTTCCGTTTCGGAGTGAACATGGTGACGCCCGCCTCGGGCGCCGACTGGAGCAAGCGCTGCGAGCGGGCCGAGGAGCTGGGCTACGACGTCATCCTGGTGCCCGACCATCTCGGCATGGTCGCCCCCTTCCCCGCCCTGGTCGCGGCGGCCGAGGCCACCGGGCGGCCCCGGCTGGGCACGTTCGTACTCAACTGCGGCTTCTGGAATCCGGCGCTGCTCGCCCGCGAGGTCGCGACGACGGACGCCCTCACCGAGGGCCGGCTGGAGGTCGGTCTGGGCGCCGGTTACGTCGAGGAGGAGCACGAGCGGGCCGGGCTCGCGTTCCCGCCGCCCGGCGAACGGGTCGACCGCCTCGTCCGTACGGTGGACGCGCTGGACGGCCTGCTCGGCGACGAGAACCACCGGCCCCGCCCCGAACAGCGGCCCCGCCCGCCTCTCCTGATCGGCGGCAACGGCGACCGGGTACTGCGGCTCGCCGCCGAACGCGCCGACATCGTCGCCTTCACCGGGGCGAAGGCGACCGAGCAGGGCATGACCGCGCTGTCGCCCGAGGAACTGGACGAACGCGTCGCCGCCTACCGGGGTTTCGCCGCCGGGCGCGAGAGCCCGGCCGAGCTGAACATCCTGCTCCAGCTGGTGGCCGTGACGACGGACCGCGCGGCGGCGGTGCGGCCCCTGCTGGAGTATCTGCCGGACATGACGGAGGCCGACCTGCTCAAGGCGCCGCTGGTGGCGGCCGGCACGGTGCGGCAGATCTCGGACCAGTTGCGTGAGCAGCGCGAGCGGTACGGATTCTCGTACCTGACGGTGCTCGACCCGTACATGGAGGCGTTCGGCCCGGTGATCGAGGAACTGGGCGGCACCTGACACCCCGGCCGAAACCGGTGGAAGTGCCAACAGCCGCGCGCCTAAGCTCCGCCCATGCTGTCCACCGACCGTCTGCTGGCCTTCGCGGCCATGTCGTTCCTGCTGATCGTCATTCCCGGCCCGAGCGTGCTCTTCGTGGTGGGCCGGGCCCTGGCCCAGGGCCGCCGCGCCGCGCTGACCACGGTCGTGGGGAACACCCTCGGGGCCTGTGTCCTCGTCGTGGGCGTGGCCCTCGGGGTCGGGGCCGTCGTCGAGCGCTCCGTGGTCGTCTTCACCACGCTGAAGCTGGTGGGCGCCGCCTATCTGGTCTACCTGGGGATCAAGGCGATCCGGCAACGCGGCTCCCTCCAGGGCTCGTTCACCGCCGACGCCCCCGCGCACAGCGATCTGCGCACGCTGTGGGAGGGGTTCGCGGTCGGTGTGGCCAACCCGAAGACCATCGTGTTCTTCGCCGCCGTGCTCCCGCAGTTCGTGGACCCCGGCAAGGGACACGTCACGCTTCAGATGCTGCTGCTCGGCCTCGTCTTCAACGTCATCGCCGTGGCGTGCGACAGCACGTGGGGACTGGCCGCGGCCACCGCCCGCGGCTGGTTCGCCCGCTCGCCGCGCCGGCTGGCGATGGTCGGCGGTGCCGGCGGATTCGCGATGATCGGCCTCGGCGTTACGGTCGCCACGACGGGGCACAAGGACTAGGCAATGTGTCCGGCGGTGGCGCCGTTCCCCTCCGTGATCTCACCGACAGCGGCGGATATCGCGCCGCCCGCCGGTCCCTGACCCACCATGGGACGGAGGTGACCCGATGACCGAAGTGCTCCTGCTGCTCGTGGCCGTGCTGCTCGCCCTGGCCTGTGGTGCCTTCGTCGCCGCCGAATTCTCACTGACCACCGTCGAGCGAAGCGACCTCGAACGCGCGGTCGAAAGCGGTGAGCGTGGCGCGGCGAGCGCCATGAAGGCCGTACGCAGCCTCACCTTCCAGCTCTCCGGCGCCCAGTTGGGCATCACGGTGACCAATCTGGTCGTCGGCATGCTCGCCGAGCCGTCCGTGGCGAAGCTGATCCGCGGGCCCGTCGAGGCGATCGGCTTCTCCCAGTCCGTCGCGTCGTCGCTGGCCCTGGTCATCGGTACGGCCCTGTCGACGATCGTCCTGATGGTCGTCGGCGAGCTGGTTCCCAAGAACTGGGCCATCTCCGCGCCGCTGGCCGTCGCCAAGGTGGTCGCCACGCCGCAGCGTTTCTTCACCACCGCCTTCCGGCCCTTCATCAGCCATCTCAACAACACGGCGAACCGTCTCGTACGCGGTCTGGGCCTGGAGCCCGCCGAGGAGCTGGCATCCGCCCGCAGCCCGCAGGAGCTGGTCGCCCTCGCCCGGCACTCCGCAAAGGAGGGCGCGCTGGAGGCGGACACCGCCGAGCTGTTCGTACGGACCCTCAATCTCGCCGAGCTGACGACGGAGAACGTGATGACGCCGCGCGTCCAGGTGACCGCGCTCGACGTGCTGGCCACGGCCGAGGACGTCGCCAACGCCACCCGCGCCACCGGGCTCTCCCGCTTCCCCGTCTACAGCGACACCCTGGACACCGTCGTGGGCGTCGCCCACATCAAGGACGTGCTGACGGTCCCCGCCGCGCGCCGGGGCCGTACGAGGGTGTCCGAGGTGATGCGTGAGCCCCTGCTCGTCCCGGAGTCGCTGACCGTGGACCGGCTGCTGGACCGGCTCTCCGGCAATCGCACCATGGCCGTCGTGATCGACGAGTACGGCGGCACCGCCGGTGTGGTGACGCTGGAGGACATCGTCGAGGAGGTCGTCGGCGAGGTACGCGACGAGCACGACCCGCACGAGACGTCGGACCTGGCCCGCGCCGGGGAGGACGCCGACGGCCGCGACCTGTGGTCGGCCGACGGCGCCACGCGCTTCGACCAGCTGTGGGACATCGGGCTGCGGGCGCCCGAAGGGCCGTACGAGACGCTGGCGGGGCTCGTCGCCACGCAGCTGGGGCGGATTCCCGTCGAGGGCGACCGCGTCGAGCTGGGGGGCTGGCGTATCGACGTGGTCGACGCCTCGGGGCGGCGGGCCGCCCGCGTACTGCTGCACGCGCCCCTCCCCGCGCCGGACGACGACGGCGGGCGCGGGAACGGCGGAAGGGCGCGACGATGACCGTGATCCAACTGCTCGTCGGCCTGCTGACCCTGGTCGTGAACGCCTTCTTCGTCGGCGCGGAGTTCGCCCTGATCTCGGTGCGCCGCAGCCAGATCGAACCGGCCGCCGAGGAGGGCGACCGGCGCGCGCGCAGCGTCCTGTGGGGACTGCGCCATGTGTCCGCGATGCTCGCCACGGCGCAGCTGGGCATCACGCTGTGCACGCTGGTGCTGGGCATCGTCGCCGAGCCGGCCATCGCGCACCTGCTGGAGCCGCTCTTCGACGCGGTGGGCGTACCGCACGGGATCGTGCACCCCGTCTCGTTCGTCATCGCGCTCTCCGTGGCGACGTATCTGCACATGCTGCTCGGCGAGATGGTGCCGAAGAACGTGGCCCTGGCCGAACCGGTGCGTACGGCGCTGCTCCTCGGCCCGCCGCTGGTGTGGCTGTCCCGCGCGCTGCGGCCGGTGATCTTCACGGTCAACGCGTTCGCCAACGGGCTGCTGAAGCTGCTGCGGGTGGAGACCAAGGACGAGGTGTCCGCGACGTTCACCGACGCCGAGCTGGACCGGATGGTCACGGACGCGGGCGACGCGGGGCTGCTGGACGACCGCGCCGCCGAGCGGCTGCACGACGCGCTGGAGCTGGGGCGCAGGCCGGTGCGGGACGTGGTCATGCCGCTGGAGCGGGTCGTGACGGCGCGGGTGGGCATCACGCCGGAGGAGCTTGAGGCGCTGGGGGCGGAGTCAGGATTCTCCCGTTTCCCGGTGGTGGACGACGCCCGGCGGATCCTCGGCTATCTGCATGTGAAGGACGCCCTGGACGCGCTGCCGCGCGACGAGGCGTTCGAGGTGTCCGGCATGCGAGCGATCGCGCAGGTGCGGGCGGAGACCCCGATGGACGACGTCCTGACGGCGATGCGCCGCAGCCGTACGCATCTGGCCGCCGTGCTGGACGAGGACGGCAGGCTGGAGGGTCTGGTGACGATGGAGGACGTGCTGCGGGAGCTGGTCGGAAGGCATACGCGGGGGGTCTGAGGCCCCTCGGGGAGCGGCGGCGGCCCGCGATACGATCGCAGGCGCCATGGAGAAGAACGCCACATACACCAGCCTCGTCGCCGTCGGGGACTCGTTCACCGAGGGCATGTCGGACCTGCTGCCCGACGGGTCGTACCGGGGCTGGGCGGACCTGCTCGCGGCCCGGCTCGCGGAGCGTACGCCCGGCTTCCGGTACGCGAATCTCGCCGTGCGCGGCAAGCTCATCGGCCAGATCCTCGACGAGCAGGTGGACGCCGCCGCCGCGATGCGGGCGGACGTGGTGACCCTGGTCGGCGGGCTGAACGACACACTGCGGCCGAAGTACGACGCGGGGCTGGTCCTCGGGCAGCTGGAGGAGTCGGTCGCACGCCTGGCGCCGACGTGCGGGCGGCTGGTGCTGATGCGCAGCCCCGCCCGCCGGGGTCCGGTGATGGAGCGTTTCCGGCACCGCTGGGAGAACCTGTTCTCGTTCATCGACGAGCTGGCGGCGCGGCACGGCGCGGTGGTGGTCGATCTGTACGGGGCGCGGGTGCTCGGCGAGCAGCGCATGTGGGACGTGGACCGGCTGCATCTGACCCCCGACGGGCACCGCAGGGTCGCCGAGGCCGTGTGGCAGGCGCTGGGCATGGAACCGGCGGACGACTGGCGCGCAGAGCTGGCGCCCCATCTGCCCGAGGGCTGGCTGACGCGGCGCACGGGGGACGCGCGATTCGCGCGGCAGCATCTGGGGCCGTGGATCGGCCGGCGGCTGACGGGACGGTCGTCGGGCGACGGCCGCCCGCCGAAGCGGCCGGAGCTGCTGCCGTACGTGCCGCTGCCGGAGCCGGGTGACGTGGGGGCGCGGCGCGAGGCGTGAGGCGACCCGGGCGCCCTCTGTAGCAACGTACGAACACGGGCGGGGCGCGGACCTGCGCGATCCGCCAAGTAAACTCCCCTCACGTGACTGCTGCGTCTGTGAAGCCCCGTATCCCCAATGTCCTCGCCGGCCGCTACGCCTCGGCGGAACTCGCCGTGCTCTGGTCCCCCGAGCAGAAGGTGAGGCTGGAGCGGCAGCTGTGGCTCGCCGTGCTGCGGGCCCAGCGGGATCTCGGCATCGAGGTGCCGCGGTCCGCTCTCGCCGACTACGAGCGGGTGCTCGACCAGGTCGACCTGGCGTCGATCGCCGAGCGCGAGAAGGTCACCCGCCACGACGTGAAGGCGCGGATCGAGGAGTTCAACGCGCTCGCCGGTCATGAGCAGGTCCACAAGGGCATGACGTCGCGCGATCTGACGGAGAACGTCGAGCAGCTTCAGGTCCGGCTCTCGCTGGAGCTGATGCGCGACCGTACGGTGGCGGTCCTCGCGCGCCTGGGGAAGCTTTCCGGGGAGTACGCGGAGCTGGTCATGGCCGGCCGCTCGCACAACGTGGCGGCGCAGGCGACCACCCTCGGCAAGCGCTTCGCGACGGCGGCGGACGAGCTGCTCGTCGCGTACGGGCGGCTGGAGGACCTGCTCGCCCGCTACCCGCTGCGCGGCATCAAGGGCCCGGTCGGCACGGCACAGGACATGCTCGACCTGCTCGGCGGCGACACGGCGAAGCTCGCGGATCTGGAGGGCCGGATCGCGGGGCATCTGGGCTTCGGCCACGCCTTCGTCTCGGTCGGCCAGGTGTATCCGCGGTCGCTGGACTACGACGTGGTGACGGCGCTGGTCCAACTGGCCGCCGGGCCCTCGTCGGTGGCGAAGACGATCCGGCTGATGGCCGGGCACGAGCTGGTCACCGAGGGCTTCAAGCCGGGCCAGGTCGGCTCGTCGGCGATGCCGCACAAGATGAACACCCGCTCCTGCGAGCGCGTCAACGGGCTGATGGTGATCCTGCGCGGTTACGCGTCGATGACGGGCGAGCTGGCGGGCGACCAGTGGAACGAGGGCGACGTGTCGTGCTCGGTGGTGCGCCGGGTGGCGCTGCCGGACGCCTTCTTCGCGTTCGACGGGCTGCTGGAGACGTTCCTGACGGTGCTGGACGAGTTCGGGGCGTTCCCGGCGGTCGTGGCGCGTGAACTGGACCGCTACCTGCCGTTCCTGGCGACGACGAAGGTCCTGATGGCCGCCGTACGCGCAGGGGTCGGCCGGGAGGCCGCGCACGAGGTCATCAAGGAGCACGCCGTCGCCTCCGCGCTCGCGATGCGGGAGCGGGGCGCGGAGCGCAACGAGCTGCTCGACAAGCTCGCCGCGGACGAGCGGATGCCGCTGGACCGGGGGCAGTTGGACGCGCTGATGGCCGACAAGCTGTCGTTCACCGGTGCGGCGGGTGACCAGGTCGCGGCGGTGGTCGCCCGTATCGAGGAGATCGTGAAGCGGCATCCGGAGGCCGCCGGATACACGCCCGGGTCGATCCTCTGAAACCGGAGGAACTGGCCGCCGCGCGCGACCGCGTCATCCCCGACGTGGCCGCGCCGGGCCTGGGCGTGCTCTTCTGCGGCATCAACCCCGGCCTGATGTCAGCGGCGACGGGCCACCACTTCGCCCGCCCGGGCAACCGCTTCTGGCCGGTGCTGCACCTTTCGGGTTTCACACCACGGCAGCTGGCGCCGTCCGAGCAGGGCGAGTTGCCGGCGTACGGACTGGGCATCACCAACGTCGTGGCACGGGCGACGGCGCGGGCCGACGAGTTGAGCGCCGAGGAGTTCCGCGAGGGCGGCCGGCTCCTGGTGGCGCGGGTGGAGCGGCTGCGGCCCCGCTGGCTGGCGGTGGTGGGCATCACCGCGTACCGCATGGCCTTCGACGACCGGCGCGCGACGATCGGCTCCCAGACGCTGACGATCGGCCCGACCCGGATCTGGGCCCTGCCCAACCCGAGCGGCCTGAACGCGCACTGGACGGCTCAGACGATGGCGGAGGAGTTCGCCAGACTGCGCGTGTCGGCGCGGATGCCGGACCTGACGGCCTGACGACGCCGCCAACGAGCTTGCCGCAGCGGCCCTCTGCCCGGGTTCGTCGGCCCGGCGCGCTCGGCCCGTGGCCTCCTCGTGGCTACGGCGGGTCGATGTCCGTCACCGCCGCCAGCAGTTGGAAGGGGTGTTCCTCGCCCTGGGTGGACACGCCCACCGCCAGCCAGCGGTCCCCGATCCGCCACAGGTACGTGTGGGCCATGCCGTCCGACAGCTCGCGCCACGGGTCCGGTATCCCCTCGCCCTCGGCGCCGCGCACGCGGGTGCTCCAGAGGCTGAACAGCTGTGGCTCGCCCCACCGCGTCTCCAGCACCGTCGCGAGGGCCGCGCACTCCGCCTCGTACTGCTCCGCCTCCCGCGCGCGGCGCGACCCGTCGTCCTCCCAGAAGCTCTCGCCGCTCGCCAGCTCCGCCAGGTGATACCCCGGCCCGCTCGTCCCCGTCTCGGACCCGGCGCGCACGGCCGGGAAGGGCCGGGCGCACAGCAGATCGATGGTGGCGAGGTGCCGTGCGGTGCTCATGAGTCCAGTAAAGCGTCCGGCACTGACAATTGGCAGGCCGTCAGGCCCGGCCCCCGCGACCGGTCGGTTCCAGCCGTCGAGGGGAGGTTTCCGGCAGGGCGGGTATCCCGTGTCGTCGTCCGTTAGCCGCCTCGGCGACCACCGAGTACCATCCGGCAGACACGCGCACGAGGCTGGAGGACTGACCGTGGGGCGGCTGACCGGCGGGGACCCATCCTTGTTGCGGCGGATCAACTCCGCCGTGGTGCTGCACGCCCTTCGTGGCGCCGACTGCCCCACCTTCACCGATCTGACCCGGATCACCGGTCTTTCGCGGCCGACGGTCGAGGGCGTCGTCGAAGGGCTGATGGAGATCGGCCTGGTCGTGGAGTCGGCGCCGGGCGAGGGCGAGGCCCGTCGCCAGGGCCGCCCCGCGCGCAGGTTCCGGTTCCGGGCCGAGGCCGGGCATCTGCTGGGCATCGAGATCGGGCCGCACCGGGTCGCCGCGCTGCTGTCGGGACTCGACGGCCGGATCATCGGCGCCAGTTCGCGCGACGCCACGGCGACCGCGTCCGCGGACGAGCGGCTGGACCGGGTGCGGGTCGTCGTCGCCGACGTGCTGCGCCGCGCGGGCGTCGCGCGCAGTTCGCTGCGGGCCGTCGGTGTCGGCAGCCCCGGGATCGTGGAGGCGGACGGGACCGTACGGCTCGGTACGGCGCTGCCGGGCTGGACGGGTCTGGCGCTCGGCGAGCGGCTGCGGCGCTCGTTCCGCTGTCCGGTGCTGGTGGAGAACGACGCCAACGCCGCCGCCGTGGCCGAGCATTGGAAGGGCGCGGCCACCGACTCGGACAATGTGGTGTTCGTCCTGGCGGGCCTCAGTCCGGGGGCGGGCTCACTGATCGGCGGACGGCTGCACCGCGGCTTCCACGGCGCGGCCGGTGAGATCGGGGCGCTGCATCTGCTGGGCCGCGAGGTGACGCCGGAGAAGCTGCTGTCGACGACCGACGAGCCGCTGCACCCGCTCGACGAGCGGGCGGTGGCCCGGGTGTTCGCCCTGGCGAAGCAGGGTGACGTCGAGGCGAAGCAGGCGATGGAGCGGTTCATCCAGCGGCTGGTCCACGACGTGGCCGCGCTGGTCCTGGCGCTCGATCCCGAGTTGGTGGTCGTCGGCGGCTGGGCGGCCGGTCTCGACGGCGTACTCGACCCGCTGCGTGACGAGCTGTCCCGGTACTGTCTGCGCCCGCCCCGGGTGACGCTCTCGCTGCTGGGCGAGGCGGCGGTGGCCACGGGCGCGCTGCGCCTGGCGCTCGACCATGTCGAGGAGCAACTGTTCGCCGTCGACGGCACGGTGACGGCCCGCCGCTGAGACACGCGACGGGCCGTACGGGGCGGGGAGAGCCGTCAGGAGGCCCGGCGTTCGTCCGCGTGGTGGCTTATCTGCACGTCACCGGTGTCCCCGAAGGTGAGCCGGCAGGTGTCGGCCCGGTAGGTCGCCACCGAGACGGCGGCGGTACGGCCTCCGGCGAGATAGCGGGTGGTGACGACGAGGACGGGCGCGCCGGGCAGCCGGTCGAGCTCCTTGGCGTCGTCCACGCGGGCCGAGCCCAGCTCGACGGCCCGGTCCTGGCCCTCCATGCCGAGCCGCTGAAGCTCACGCAGCACGCTGCGCGCGCGGGCGGGGCCCGAGGGGATGTCTATGGCGGGCAGCTCGGGGACGGACGCCGACGGCACGTACAGCAGCTCGGCCGCGACGGTCTGACCGTGGGTCACGCGGGTCCTGCGGACCGTGTGGACCTCGTCGGCCGGGTCCGTACCGAGCATCTTGGCGACGGCGGCGGGCGCGACGGCCGACACCGCGTCGACCGGCTGCCAGGCGTCCGGGTCGGCGCCCGGCCACTCCTGCTGGGTCGTCGACACGTCGACACCCACCCGCGGCGGCGCGACGGTCGTGCCGACGCCTCGGCGGCGCTGCAACCGGCCTTCGAGTTCGAGCTGTTCGAGCGCCTGGCGGAGCGTGGCGCGCGCGACTCCGAAGCGGGCGGCGAGGTCACGTTCGTTGGGCAGGACCTCCCCGACCGCGAAATCGGAGTCGAGTGCCTCGCCCAGCACGGTCTTGAGGTGCCAGTACTTCGGCTCCGGCACCGTTTCGAGCTGCGTGGTCCCCACCGTGATCCTCCGCAATCGCCGTGTCCCCGGCGGCTTTTCCATGCACTTGTTTATTAAAGGTTCCTGCACTAACTCTCACGAGAGTAGGACGGCCGATCGCGTTGGTCAAGACCAATCCTGCGGGCAGTGCCGGGCGAAATCGCACTCTGCCACAGATCGTTCACGCAGAGTTCGCAGGTTTGGCGTGAAACGACGGTGTCAGCAGGTGGGAGCGCCGGGGGCGGGGACCTGACGTGTCGGGACAGACACATACAGGCATGTCAGACAGGCGTGTCAGAGGGTGCCGACCGGCTCTCGCTCAGCCGTCCGGCGGGCCGCCGCGCGCGCCCGGAACGCCCCCGATCCGAGGGCCACACCGGCGCCGACCAGCAGGCTCCCGGCGGCCTGGGCGGGGCCGTACGCCCCGGTGCCGACGAGGGGTGCGGTGAGGGCGGCGGCCACCGGGATGAGGCCGGAAAACAGCGTGGCCCGCTCGGCGCCGATCCGCTGCATGCCCATGTACCAGCAGATGAAGCCGATCACGGTCACCACGGCCGCCTGCCAGCCGAGCGCGAACGCCTCCTCGCCGGTGGGCATACGGACGAACCCGGCGCCGTCCAGGACGAGTCCGATGATCGTGGACTCGATCGCGGCGACGCCGGCCACGGTCGCCGAGAGCAGTCTGGGTCCCAGCGGACGCAGGACGGGGACGGCCAGTACGGCGAAGCCGACCTCGCCGACGAGCGCGGCGACGGACCAGGCGAGGCCGGCCGCGTCCGTACGCCCCCAGCCCTGGACGGTGAACGCGCCGACGGCGACCAGCAGCGCGCCGTACACGACCGGGCGCGCGGGCCGGCGCCGGCCCAGCAGGGGGAAGAGGACGGCGACGACGACCGGCGCGCAGCCGACGAGGACACCGGGGACGGCCGGTTCGGCGGTGCGTTCGGCGGCGATGACGGCGAGGTTGAAGCCGACCATGCCGACGGCCGCGACGGCGGCGAGCCTGCCCCACTGGCGGCGGGTGAGGGCGCGCAGGGGCGCGGCGGCGGCGCGTGCGACGAGCGGGAGGAGGAGCAGGCAGGCGATGCCGTAGCGGATGGCCTGGCCGCCGGCGTACGGGTAGTCGCCGAGGACGCTGTTGGCGGTGAAGGACGCGCCGACGAGGACGCACGCGAAGGCGGCGAGGAGCATGCCGGCCACCGGTGTGCCGGGGGAAGTGGCTTTCATGGCGGCGACGCTACGGATCGAGGTGGTCCGGATTAAGGTCCACTCCCATGACGGTATCGAGGACCACTTCGGGTGCGGGCGAGGGCGCGGGCCAGGGCGCGGACGGCGACGCGGACGGCGGGTCGGGGACGGCGTGGACCGACGCGTGGGAGGTGACGCTCGCCTCCGCGCCCGCCCGCCGACGGGGGCGCGTACTCCAGTCCGCCCTGCGCGAGGCGGTGCGGTCGGGGCGGCTCGCGGCGGGCACCCGGCTGCCGTCGAGCCGTGAACTCGCGGCGGATCTGGGGGTCTCGCGGGGCCTGGTCACCGACGCGTACGAACAGCTCACGGCCGAGGGCTATCTGCGCAGCGGGCAGGGTTCGGGGACCTGGGTGGGTGACGCCGTACGGGCGGCGGCCCGGGGGACGCGGGACCGGGCGCCCCATCCACCGGGCGCGCGGGCCGACTTCGTACCCGGAACACCGGATCTCTCGCTGTTCCCGCGCGCCGCGTGGGGTGCCACGCACCGGGCGGTACTGGCGCGGCTGCCGCACCGGGCGCTCGGCTATCCGGATCCGCGCGGCCTTCCGCAGTTGCGTACGGCGCTGGCGGCGCTGCTGACGCGGCGGCGCGGGGTGGCGGCCGATCCGGAGCGGCTGCTGGTCTGTTCCGGGGTGGCGCAGGCGATGACTTTGCTCGGTTTCGCGCTGCGCGGGCGCGGGGTGCGGACGGTGGGTCTGGAGGATCCGGGCAGCCCGGAGAACGTGGCGGTGCTCGGCGCGGCCGGCCTGCGTTCGGTGCCGCTGCCGCTGGACGCCGAGGGTCTGGTGCCGGGTGCGGCGGCGCGGGCGGGCGTGGGCGCGGTGGTGGCGACGCCGGCCCATCAGTTCCCGTCCGGTATCGCGTACTCGGCGGAGCGCCGGACCGAACTCCTCGACTGGGCGCGGTCGGTGGACGGTTTCGTGCTGGAGGACGACTACGACGGGGACTTCCGCTACGACCGGGCCCCGGTGGGCGCGTTGCAGGGGCTGGACCCGGAGCGCGTCGCGTACATGGGCTCGGTCAGCAAGTCGATGGCCCCCGGTCTGCGCATCGGCTGGCTGCTGGCACCTCGGGAGCTGACCGAGGAACTGGTCGAGCGCAAGCGGACCATGGACCTCGGCAACCCCGTGCTGGAGCAGGCGCTGCTCGCGGACTTCGTCGAACAGGGCGGCTACGACCGGCACTTGCGCCGCTGCCGGCTGGCGTACCAGCGCCGCAGGGACACGCTGATCGGGGCGCTGGACGAGCACTTCCCCGGCACGGAGGTCAGCGGTATCGCGGCGGGTCTGCACATCATCGCGGTGCTGCCGGGGCGGTACGGTCCCGAGGCCCGGTTCCTGGAGCGGGCGGCGGCGGCCGGTGTCGCGCTGCGGGCACTGGCGTACCACGGCACGGCGCGCCCGGACGACGGCCGGGTCCGGCTGGTGATGGGGTACGCGCACCAGTCGCCGTCCGACATCACGCGCGGGGTACGGATGCTGGCGGACGCGGTCGCGCGGGGCTGACCGGGGGCGTGCCGCCCGACGGGCGCCGGCGGGCGGGTTGTTCACCCGGGGTTCGTGTGTCGGCCGCCGCCGGACGCTACGTATGGCACGGCACACACCAGGCACATCGGACCCGCCGCAGGAGGCACATCGATGACGAACCGTTCCCCGAATCCCGCCACGGACCGCCGTACCGTACTGCGCGGCTCGGTCGCCGCCTCCGCCGCGCTGGCCCTGCCCGCGAGCGCCGCGGCCGTCGCGGGGACGGTCGCCGGGGCCGCTCCCGCGCTGGCGCTCTCCGGCCGGCCGAGCGCCGACTGGGGTGTCCAGACGGGCGACGTCACCTCGTCCTCGGGCCTGGTGTGGGTCCGCTCCGACCGGCCCGCGCGGATGACGGTGGAGACGTCGGCGACCAGTTCCTTCCGCCGTACGCGTACGTGGCACGGCCCGCTGCTGGGCCCCGGCACCGACTTCACGGGGACGACGCCGCTGCGCGGACTGCCCGCCGGTGAGCAGGTGCACTACCGGGTGACGCTGGCGGACCCGGACGACCCGCGGCGTACCGGCGAGCCGGTGTACGGCTCGTTCCGTACGGCACCGGACCGGCGCCGGCAGGACGTACGGTTCCTGTGGTCGGGCGACATCGCGGGCCAGGGCTGGGGCATCAACCCGGACATCGGTGGCTACACCGCGTACGACGACATGCGCCGGCTCGACCCGGACTTCTTCCTGTGCAGCGGTGACACCGTGTACGCGGACGGGCCGCTGGTGCCGTCGGTGACGCTGCCGGACGGGCGGATCTGGCGCAACCTCGTCACGGAGGAGAAGTCGAAGGTCGCCGAGACGCTGAACGAGTACCGCGGGCAGTTCCGTTACAACCTGCTCGACCACAACGTGCGCCGGTTCAACGCGCAGGTGCCGACGATCGTGCAGTGGGACGACCACGAGGTGCGCAACAACTGGTACCCGGGTCAGATCCTGGACGACGTCCGGTATCAGGAGAAGAACGTCGACGCGCTCGCGGCGCGCTCGATCCAGGCGTTCGGCGAGTACTTCCCGATCCAGACGCTCCGGGCGCGTGGCGAGGACCGGCGGGTGCACCGGGTGGTGCGGTACGGGCCGCTGCTGGACGTGTTCGTGCTGGACATGCGCTCGTTCCGGAACGCCAACTCCCCCGGCCGGCAGGCCGACGACACGACGGGCATCCTCGGCGCGGAGCAACTCGACTGGCTGAAGCGGGAGTTGTCACGCTCGCGCGCGGTGTGGAAGGTGATCGCGGCCGACATGCCGATCGGTCTGGTCGTGCCGGACGGCGCGGCGAACATCGAGGCCGTCGCGCAGGGCGACCCGGGCGCGCCGCTGGGCCGGGAGCTCCAGATCGCCGACCTGCTGCGGTACATCAAGCACCGCCGGATCACCGGCACGGTGTGGCTGACGGCGGATGTGCACTACACGTCGGCGCAGCACTACGAGCCGGAGCGGGCGGCGTTCAAGGACTTCGCGCCGTTCTGGGAGTTCGTGTCGGGTCCGCTGGCGGCGGGCGGTTTCCAGGCGAACGCGCTGGACTCGACCTTCGGGCCGAACCGTGTCTTCGTGCAGGCGCCGGACCGGGCGAATGTCTCGCCGATGGAGTCGTCGCAGTACTTCGGTGAGGTCGACATCGACGGCGAGAGCGGCGAGTTGACGGTGCGGCTGCGGGCGCAGGGGAACAAGGTGCTGTTCAGCAAGGTGCTGAAGCCGGGGAAGGTCGGCCAGTAGGCGGCGGGTAGGCCGTTCGGGGTTCCGGGGCCGGGGTCCGGCGGCCGGGCGGGTAGTCTCACGGTGAGACTGTCGCCCGGTCGCGCGGACAACTCGTGCCATAAATCAACCAAAAGTAGTTGATAGGCAAACAGAAGCATCTTTTACCCATCAGTCACAGTACGTTCGTTACCGCGCAACACCACTGAGTCACAGTGAGGTCATGACCGATGTGACTTCATCGAAGAGTGCCCGCCGCCCCCACCACTGGCGCCGGGATCTCGTCGAACTGGCCGCCCTGTTCACCGCGGTCGCGGTCGCCGACGCCGTCGCGAACACGGTCGCGCACGGTCCGGACGGACCGTTCCTGCTCGTCGCGTCCGCGGTCGCCCTGATCGTCACGGCCGGATTCCACCTCTGGTGGGCACGGCGCCACGGCCACGCAGCACTGGTGGAGGGGCCACCGGTCGTACCACCGCCGGTCGAGGCCACACCGACAGGCACGATCAAGGACCTCGGTACGGATGCCGACGGCGCCACCGCCCTGTGGCGCATGCGCGCCACCGTGCGCGACGCTCCCGGCTCACTGGCCGCGCTGTGCACGGTCCTCGCCGGCCGCCGGGTGGACATCCTCACCCTCCAGACCCACCCCCTGGCCACGGGCACTGTCGACGAGTTCCTGCTGCGCGCTCCCGCCTCGCTGACCGCACGGCAGCTCAGCCGCGAGATCTCCCTGGCGGGCGGCGGCGACATCTGGATCGAGCGGGCCGACACCCACGACCTCGTGGACGCGCCGACCCGGATCCTGGGTCTCGCCACCCGTACGGCCCTGGACGCCGCCGAACTGCCCCTCGCGCTGCGCCAGTTGCTCGGCCGCTGCACGATCCACTCACTGCCCGCCGTCTCCCCCACCGGGGGCCCGACCGGCGAGAGCGCCCCCGTCGAGGGGATCCTGGAAGGCACCACGATGCGTATGCGCGACCCGAACGGCGGCGTGATCAGCGTCGAGCGCCACTACCTGCCCTTCACCCCCACGGAGTTCGCCAGGGCCCGCGCCCTGGTCGAACTCGACGCGCGCCTCGGCCCGCGCGTCCCGCGCAGCCGGGACGTCCTGACGCTGCCCGAGGGCAAGATCACCGTACGCCGCGCCGACCAGAGCGACGTCGACGCGGCGTCGGAGATGCACGAGCGCTGCTCGGAACGCACCCTGGGCCTGCGCTACCACGGCCCCGTAGGCGACGCGGACCGCTATCTCGACCATCTGCTGAGCCCGCGCCACGGACGGACACTCAAGGTCCAGACGGCGTCGGGGCGGCTCGTGGCGCTCGGTCATCTCCTGTGGGACGGCGACGAGACCGAGGTCGCACTGATCGTCGAGGACGCCTGGCAGCGGCGCGGGATCGGCACCGAACTGCTCGGCCGGCTCGTCGCGCTCGCCGTCGAGGCGGGTTCGGCGAGCGTGTACGCCGTCACGCAGGCGTCCAACACCGGCATGGTGGCCGCGATGCGCGGACTCGGCCTGCCGCTCGACTACCAGATAGAGGGTGGCACGCTGGTCGTCACCGCCCGGCTGAAGGCGACGCAGCAGGCGCCGAACGTGCCTCCGTACGGGATTCAGGCGAACGCGCTTCGCGACCAGGCCGGGCGCTGAGCGCCCCGGTCAGATCCCGCCACAGGTCCTCGACGTCCTCCAGGCCGACCGACATCCGCAGCAGCCGGTCGCTCACACCGGCCGACCTGCGGTCTCCCTCGGGCACGATGCGGTGGCTGATGGAGGCCGGGTGCTGGATGAGCGAGTCGACGCTGCCGAGGCTCACCGCCGGGGTGATCAGCCGGACCCCGGCGATCACCTCGTGCGGGTCGCCGTACACCTCGAAGGAGACCATCGCGCCGCCTATGGCGGGGTAGTGCACCCGTGCTATGCGCGGGTCGGTGGCCAGTCTCCGGGCCAGGTCGGCGGCGGTGGCCGAGGCTGCCCGTACGCGTACGGGCAGCGTGGACAGACCGCGCAGCAGCAGATAGCCGGCCATCGGGTGCAGGACTCCGCCGGTCGCGAACCGCGCCTGGCGCAGCTTCCGCGCGAACTCCTCGTCGCACGCCACCACCCCGCCGAGGACATCGCCATGGCCCCCGAGATACTTCGTCGCGCTGTGCAGGACGAGCCGCGCGCCGTGTTCAACGGGCCGTTGCAGGACGGGCGTGGCGAACGTGTTGTCGACCAGCAGCGGTATGGAGCCGCAGGAGTGGGCGACGGCGGCGATGTCGACCTCCGCGAGGGTCGGGTTCGCGGGGGTCTCGACCATGACCAGTCCGGTGTCGGGGCGGATCGCGTCGGCGATGCCCGCCGGATCGGTCCAGGTGACCTCCGTACCGAGGAGCCCGGCGGTCAGGAGGTGGTCACTGCATCCGTACAGAGGGCGTACGGCGACGACATGGCGCAGCCCCGCCCCCGACCGTACGAGCAGGACGGCCGTCAGCGCCGCCATGCCGCTGGCGAAGGCCACCGCGCTCTCGGTGCCCTCCAGCCGCGCGAGTGCCGTCTCGAAGCGGGCCGTCGTCGGATTGTCGAGGCGCGCGTAGACGGGCGGCCCGTCGGGGCGGGCGCCGGTGGCGGCGAACTCGTCGATCCGCGCGGCCTCCTCACGGGTGTCGTACGAGGGGTAGGTCGTCGACAGATCGATCGGCGCCGCGTGCACGCCGAGCCGCGCGAGGTCGTCGCGCCCGGCGTGCACGGCCTCGGTCGCGAGCGCGCGCCGCGGCGTCCGGTGCGGTGTCCGGGTCGGGGGAAGAGGTACGGCTGCGGGGTCGGTCATGCCGTCGGCATCCATGGGATCCATGTGCGCACTCTGAACATCCGGCGGGATCGGCGGGGAATTCTCCGTGTTACGTTCGCCGGATGAGTGAGTCGGTCGTACTTGACCCGGTTGATCTGCACATACTGCGCCTGCTCCAGAACGATGCACGGACCACCTACCGGGAGATCGCGGCCGAGGTCGGCGTGGCCGCGTCGACCTGTTTGGACCGAGTGTCCAGACTGCGGCGATCCGGGGTGATTCTAGGACACCAGTTGCGCCTCGATCCGGCCAAACTCGGCCGTGGGCTCCAGGCGTTGCTCTCCGTGCAGGTCCGGCCGCACAGACGGGAGCTGATCAAGCCTTTCGTGGAACGGATCAGGGGTCTGCCCGAGTCCCGCGCGCTGTTCCATCTGACCGGACCCGACGACTATCTGGTCCATGTGGCTGTCGCGGACACGGCGGACCTCCAGCGCCTCGTGGTGGACGAGTTCACCTCCCGGCCCGAAGTGGCCAGGGTGGAGACGCGGTTGGTCTTCCAGCAGTGGGACTGCGGTCCGCTGATGCCGCCTTCATCAGCCAATCCGCCGACGCCGCGGCCCTGAAGTGGGGTGACGCGCGGTCCTCCCTCGTAGAGGATGTCGCCATGCCAGACACTTCCAGCAGCGCGCTGCCCCGCCAGGTCGCCGACGCCTATGTCGACGCACTCATCGAACTCGATCCGATCACCGGTACCTTCCTCGGCGTCGCGGCCAGCTCAGGCCGCCTGCCCGACTACTCACCGGCCGGGGCGAAGGCACTCGCCGACCTCGCTCGCGAGACCCTCGCCACACTCGACATCGCGACAAAGCTGCCGGGGGCCGACACCGACCAGGAGCGGCGCTGCGCCAGGCTCCTCCACGAGCGGCTGACCGCCCAACTCGCGGTCCACGACGCCGACGAGCACCTGCGCGCCGTCAGCAACATCCACTCCCCCGCCCACCACGTCCGCGACATCTTCGCCGTGACGCCGACCGGGACGGAGGAGGACTGGGCGGCTGTGGCCCAGCGCCTGCGCGCCGTACCGGCCGCGCTGAACGGGTACCGGGAGTCGCTGGCCCTCGGCCTGGAGCGGGGGCTGGCGGGCGGCCCGCGGCCGACCGCGACGTTCGTCGGCCAGCTCACCGAGTGGGCGGGTGACGGGCGCGGCTGGTTCGACGACTTCGCCGCTGCCGGGCCCGACGCCCTCCGTACGGAGCTGGACGCGGCGGCCGGGGCCGCCACCGCCGCCGTCGCCGAACTGCGCGACTGGATGCGCGACGTGTACGCGCCGGCCGTCGCGGACGCGCCCGACACCGTGGGCCGCGAGCGCTACACCCGCTGGTCGCGCTACTTCAACGGCGCGGACCTCGATCTCGACGAGGCGTACGCCTACGGCTGGTCCGAGTACCACCGGCTGCACGCCGAGATGACCACCGAGGCGGCGAAGATCCTGCCCGGCGCGACCCCGTGGGAGGCGCTGGCGCACCTCGACAAGCACGGCGAGCACATCGAGGGGGTCGAGGAGGTACGCAAGTGGCTCCAGTCCCTGATGGACGAGGCCATCGAGGCGCTGGACGGTACGCACTTCGAACTCGCCGAACGGGTACGGAAGGTGGAGTCCCGCATCGCCCCGCCCGGCGGCGCGGCGGCGCCGTACTACAACGGCCCCTCCGAGGACTTCTCCCGCCCCGGCACCACCTGGCTGCCGACGATGGGTGAGACCCGCTTCCCGGTGTACGACCTGGTGTCGACCTGGTACCACGAGGGCGTTCCCGGCCACCACCTCCAGATCGCGCAGTGGACCCATGTCGCCGACCAGCTCTCCCGCTACCAGGCGTCCGTGGGCGGTGTCAGCGCGAACGCCGAGGGCTGGGCGCTGTACGCGGAGCGGCTGATGGACGAGCTGGGCTTCCTGCCGGACGCGGAGCGCCGGCTCGGCTACCTGGACGCGCAGATGATGCGCGCGTGCCGGGTCATCGTCGACATCGGCATGCATCTGGAGCTGGAGATCCCCTCGGACTCGTCGTTCCACCCCGGCGAGCGCTGGACTCCTGAACTGGCACAGGAGTTCTTCGGCAACCACAGCGGCAGGCCGGCCGACTTCGTGGAGAGCGAGCTGACCCGCTACCTGTCGATGCCGGGCCAGGCGATCGGCTACAAGCTGGGCGAACGGGCCTGGCTCCAGGGCCGCGCGAACGCCCGCGCACGCCACGGCGACGCGTTCGACGCGAAGGCCTGGCACATGGCGGCGCTGTCGCAGGGCTCGCTGGGCCTTGACGTTCTGGTGGACGAACTGTCCAAACTCTGACCCCCGGGCGCCCGGCACCACACTGCCGGGCGCCCCACTCGTACGACTCGGTGGTCCTGGACGGTCCGGCTCCACGCCGTCGAGCAGGTCAGTCCCCGATGAAGTGCAGATAGCCTCCCCGAGGGATGGCCTGTTTCGCCCCGTCGATCACCTGCTGTACGACGGGATTCTGTTTGTTCTCGGGAAGGGACTCCAGCTCTTTCACCAGTCGGCGCAGCTGGACGGAGTTGAAGAGGGTTTCCCCGTAATTGTTCACGCCGTTGAGCAGACTCTCTTCGGGCGCCGACTCGCAGATGCCCATGAAGGAAGCTTCGTTGTCATCCGTGAAGGCGTTCAGCCTGCCGTGCCACAGGTCCTCCACATAGACACCGAGTCCCATCTCTCCCTCTTGCTGATCAGTGCGTTACATGATCACGACATGGTGACCAGCCTGCTCGCTCCGTTCGCGGAGGCGGAGCGGAGGCTGTTTGAACGTGAGTTCATCACATCGCGTCTGCCGGACCACCGTCTGACGAACCCGCTGCCCCGTGATGGCTGCCGCCATGTGGCAACGGCCGGGTCGACCGCGTACGTCTTCTCCAGTCGAACGGGGCGCTGCGGGGCCGAAGGCGGCAGACCGTCCGCAGGTGAGCGGATACGGTGCATAGGTGCAGATCAATGGGGAGGCGCAGGACAAGCCGGGGACCGCGCTGCTACTGGTGGCCGCCCCCGCGGGCAAGGGCAGACTCATCGACGCGGGCAGCGTGATACCCGTGCTCGCCGCCGTATCGCCGGCCGTGCTCGCGGGGACCACGACCGCCACGCTCATCGAACTCGCCGATCCTTTAGACCCGCAGGCCGTCCTCACCCGGATCCGGGGCGCCGCCGCTTCCGATGGTCCGCTCACCGTCGTGCTTGTCGGCCAACTCCAGCTCGACCGCCGACAGCGGGCCGTGCATCTGGCGCTGGGCCGCACCACACCCTCGACCCTCCGGTACACCGCGCTCCCGTGGGCCTGGCTCGTCAACGAGCTCCGGCAGCGCCGGCCAGGTACCACCACGCTGTACGTGGACCTGGTCGCCGACGCCGAGGTCTGGCAGCTGCTCGGCAAGGAGCCCCTCGAACTCCCCAACGGCGCCCGCACGTACGGCGTCATCGCCCCACCACCCGGCCGCCGGCGCACCGCCCAGCCCGCCTACACCCACGCCCTGGCCCAGATCCTGCGCACGGGCCGCCGCTCCGGAGCGGACGAGCTGCACCACGATGCCCTCCAACGCGCGGCGACCGTCGAGAACGCGCTGATCCTCGGCCCCGAGCACCCCGCGGTGCAGCCCCCGCCCGCCGAGGCGCCACCGGTCCATGTGCCCGTCGAGGACGACCCGCACGAGCGGATCGCCGCGCTGTCCCAGGCCGGTCACCATCGGGAGGCCCTCGCCCTGGCGCTCGCCGCCGAACAGCGCGCCGTGCAGAGTTTCGGCGCCGACACGTTCGCCGCCGTCCACTGGGTCGAGGTCCGCGCCCACCTCGCCTCGGTCGCCAACGACCCGGACCAGTCCTGCGCGTTGTGGCTCCACACCGCCCAGATCCGCCTGGACACGCTGCGGCAGGCCCCCGACACCCCCGACGTCGAGACCGCCGTCGACCGGGCCCACCACCAGTGGGACAGAATCCGCAACGCCACCCACGCCCGCCGCCTGGCCCCGCAACTGGTCGCCCAACGCCGCCGAGTCCCCGGCCGCCAACGCGCGGCTCTCGACGCCATCCAGAAGAAACTGGAACGCCTGAACAGCCTGCCCCCGAGCTGACTGTCTGCTTCTGGACCGGGGTCGTGGGTGATGGGGCCGCCGGCGGCTGGAGGCCTGGTTGGCTTCCATGCCTTTCCGGACACGCCTCAGGGGATCTGCTGACCTCCCTCATGCCCGTCCGGGAGCGGTCGTGGCAAGTCCGGCAGGTCCGCCGGGCGTTCGTGGGGCCAAGGGCCGCCCGGGACCGGGGTGAAGTTCTCGCCGCTCAGGAGGAAGCCGCCCTCCGAGTTGATGACCTGGCCCGTGATCCATGCGGCCTCGTCCGTGGCCAGCCAGGCGATCAGACGGGCCGGGTCGTCCGGCATGCCCCAGCGGCCGGACGGGAACATGCCGGCGATGTTGTCGTACGCCTCGCCCGTGAGGTAATCCGTGTCCACCGGGCCGGGGTTGACGGTGTTGACCGTGATTCCGGCGTGGCCCAGCGAGGCGGCCAGGGTGTGGGTCGCCGAGGCCAGCGCGCCCTTGGAGAGGCTGTACGCGATCTCCTCGGGCATGCCGCCCCGGAGGTTCTGGCCGGAGGTCATCATCACGACGCGGCTGCCGTGGCGGATGCGGACCGGGTGGGCGACGCGTGCCTTCGCGTACTCCTGGATCAGCTGGATCACGGAGCGGGTGTTGGTCGCCCAGTGCGCGTCGAGCATGTCCGCGTCGATGTCCCACAGCGTGCCGTCCGAGCCGCTGCGGGCGTGGTTGGCCACCAGGATGTCGACCACGCCGCCGAGCGCTTCGCGGGCCGCCCGGAAGACCTTGGCGGGACCCTCGGGGTCGGACAGGTCGCCGGGTCCGTGGTGCACCGTGGCGCCCGGATAGCCCAGGGCCTCGCGTACCCCGGCGGCGACGCCGTCGGGTCCGTCGGGGTCGGCTCCCCAAGGCTGGGTCCGGTCGTGCGGGACATGGTGGTGGAGGTAGACGCTGGCGCCGTACGCGGCGAGCCGCCGGGCGACCGCGTATCCGATGCCGGAGCGCCGACTGGCACCGGTGACGAGGGCGGTACGGCCCCGCAGGGGCATGTGCTCACGGCGCAGTGATTCGGCGCTGGGCTGGGGAAGTTGGGGCATGGTCAGCCATGATGGTCGGCCGTCCGGGCGTTGTCACAGGGATTCCCGCCCGACCGCCCCGCTCACCCGTCGCCGCCGCCCTCCGTACGGAGGCTGACCG
>NZ_MDCR01000388.1 GCF_001723055.1 Streptomyces niveus | reverse complement strand
GCGTGGAGCGGTGGCGGCCCGGCAAACGGGTGGAAGGCGCGAGCGAGGACGGCACGGACGGGCCGCCCTCGGGGCTGCCGCTGCCCGTGCTGCCGCAGTTCCCCGGAATGCGCGGCTTCGCCGAACTGGACGCGGTGATCGGCCGGTTGGGGTTCCGGCATGCCGCCGATCTGCTGCGGGGGCCGGCCGTCGAGGCCGGGACGAGTGTGTTCGCGACGCTGCCGAAAGCGGCGACGGACGACGGGTTCCGGATCCTGGACGGCCTGTGGTTCCCCGCCCGGGGTCGGGCGTGGACGCGGGTGGACCTGAGCCACATCCGGGAGACCGCCGAGCGGTGGCGCACCTCCTCCGATCCGCGTGCCGGTACGGCGGCGGCGCTGATGGACACCATGGAGACCGTCGTGCGCGACGATCCGATGGGGCCGCGCCGCATCGTGCTGTGGCAGGTGTGCCGCGCGCTGAAGGACCGGGCCGGGGGGCCGACGGCCGGGGCGGCGGAGGCTCTCGGTGTGCACAGCGCGGAGGCCGGGCCGCTGGCGTCCGCCGTCGCGGCGGGCTTTCCCGGCCGGGGCCCGGCGCGTGACGCGGCCGAGTCGCTGAACGACATCTGGCCCGGTGAGCGGCTGCGTGAGGCGCTGCGGACAGCCGATCTCCTGCCGTCGCACCCCACCGATCACGGACTGGCGAACTTTCTGGCCCGGCTGAACGAGCGGGCGGTGGCCGTGGACCGGCTGATGGCCGAGGCGCGGCGGCTCGGCACGCTGGGAGAGCTGCGTGCCGCGACGGTGTCCTGGCTCGCGGCGGTGCGGCGGGCGGCCGACGACGACGACGCGATGGCGGGCCTGCTGGGCGCCGCCACGCTGCTCGCCGACGCGTCGCACTCCCCGGACGCGGCGTCGCCCACGGATGCCACGGTGCGGGCGGGCGTCGCGCAGCGGGCCGTCACGCTGGCGTGGTCGGCGGCGCGGCTGCCGCGTGACACCGCGCGGCTGGGCGGCCCGGTGTCGTACCGGGTGCTGCGCTTCGTGGACGGCGCGCCGGAACAGGCCGTCGAGGTCCCGCTTCCGGAGGGCTCGCTCTCGGTGCTCGACGTGGGCGCGCCGATCGGGAGGCGGGTGCGGTACGCCGTACTGCCGCTGCGCCGGGGGCAGTTGGCGGGCGTGCCGCGTGTCACGGGTGTGGTGCTGCTGGTGCCGGACGTGGAGGACGTCCGCGCGGTGGCGGTGCCCGACGGCGTACGGCTGGAGTGGCGGGCGCATCCGGCGGCGACGGGGTTCCGGGCGGTGCGCTCGACGGCGCGCCGGGTGGTGCCGGAGCAGCCGACGGACGGGGTGCCGGTGGACGGGCTTCCGGTGCCTGCCGGGCCGCGGGGGTTCGTGGACCGCCCGCTGGGGCCGGGGACGTATCTGTACGAGGTCTCCTGCGGCTATCCGGCGGTGCCCGATCTGCCGGGCGACGGAGGGGAGTTGGTGTGGTCGCCGGGTCTGCGGGTCGCGGCGACGTCCGTGGAGTGGCCGTCGCCGGTGGAGGACGTGACCGTGCGGCGTCTCGATGACGGCACCGTGACCGTCGACTGGCGTCCTCCGGCGCGCGGGAACGGCCGGCTGGTGGAGTGGCCGGGGCTGCCCATGGCGCCGGGTGACGATGTGTCAGGCACCCCGGCCGCGCGGTCGGCGGCGGGTGACGGTCCGGTGAGCGTGGTGCCCGACGTGCGGTCGCGGGTCCGGATGACGGCGGTCAGTGTGCTCGGCGACCGGGCGGTGGCCGGTGCGAGCGTGCTCGTCGAACGGCCGGGCCCGGTGGAGGACTTGACGGCCCTGCGCACCTCCCCGGGCACGGCGGAGGTACGGTTCCGCTGGCCGGAGCCCGCGGTCCTGGTCCTGGTGGTGTGGGAGCAGGAGGGCCGGCGGCGGGAGCGGCGGGTGGCGCGCAGCCGCTATCTGGCCGAGGGACGTGTCGAGATCCCGCTGACCGGCCGCCCGTGCCGGATAGAGGTGAGCGCGGTCCCCCGTCCGGACGCGGTGTCCGTCCCCACGGTCCCATCGACGACGTCTCTGCCCCACGTACCCGAACCGCCGCCGCAGCCGCCCCGCAACAGCCGCGCCCTGGCGCTGCTGTCGTTCCCGTGGACACCGTGGAGCAGCGGCGGGGCGCCGCGCGGGCGGCCGTGGTGGGCCCGCTGGCGCCCCGGTTCCGGCGGCTGAGCGCGGCGGTTCGGGGAGATGCCTAGGCGTGTACCTCCGCCTCCGTGCCGCCGCCGAACTCCAGCAGCAGTCCGGGGCGCAGAGCCACGGTGCGGCCGGGGCCGACCTCCTGGACCGTGCCGTCGTCGCGGCGGACCGTCCAGTCCCGCGTTGTACGGTTGGTGAGGCCGAACCGCCCGCGCTGCTGCGGGTGTTCGGTCATCTCGCCCACCACGGCGGTGAAGTCGTGCCGCTCCGGGTCGTCGACCAGGTGGTGTGCGTACACGCGCGCCTTCGGGTCGAGGCGGATGCCGCGGCGGGTGCGCAGTGCTCCCCGGCCCGTGACGACTTCGAGCTTCGGGGGCAGCTGAACGGTGGTGCCGCACTTCCAGCAGTCGGGCGCGGGCCCTTCGGGCTGGGTCATGTTCTGCCGGCCGCAGGACACGCACACCGTGATCGCGTCGAGCACCCGGCTCAGCGCGTCCCGCCACTGCGACTCACGGACCCGCGCCGACGGCGTGCCGAGCCCCTGCGTGAAGGTCTTGACGAACAGGTCGCGCAGGATCTTCGGCAGCGCGCCCCACGTCGCGATGACGGTCGGGTGTTCGCCGGGCACCGGCCTGTTGGCGGGGTCGGCGGGGTCGTAGATGAACAGCGGGTGGGTGCCGTACATCCTGCGCTTGGCCGCCTCGTCCATGCACCGGATCTGCAACGCCTGCGCCCCGTCCAGCGGGTGATGGTTCATCAGCAGCAGAAACAGCAGGACGGCGAGCGAGTGCAGGTCGGTCTGGATGCCGGGCCTCGCACCCTTGTCGCCGCGCACCAGCTCGGGGGCCATGAAGTCCATCGTCCCTGCGACGGCGGCGGCTTCGCCCTCCACCACGGCGTTGTCGTTGTCGCACACCAGCACGTCGCCGGTGGCCGGGTCGAAGAAGATGTTGCCCCAGTTGATGTCGCGGTAGGCGATGCCCTTGGAGTGCAGGGTGAAGTACGCCTCGACGGTGTGGAGCGCGGCGGCGACGAGCGTACGCAGCGTGGTCGCCGCGACCGACGCGTCCCGGCGGAACAGCGCGGGCAGGTCATGGTAGCGCTGGGGCCGTACGTCCATCAGATAGCCGAAGCCCGGATAGGTGGCGTCCGGGTCCATCACGACCGTCTGCGGCCACAGGAACCGGTCGTCGTTCCAGTTGTGGTGGATGAGCCCTTCGAGGATCTGCCGCTGCCGGGCGTCGGCCAGTTGGGGGTAGTACCACTTCACGGCCCGGTCGCCGTACGGTGTCCGCACCCGGTAGACCTCACCCTGGCCGCCCGAGCCGAAGAGCTCGGCGACCGTGACCCGGTCGCCGGATTCGGTGATCAGGGTCTGTCCGGCCAGGAGCATGCCGTTCGCCATGCCGTACCTCTCTGCTTCAGTGCGTGTCGATGTGGGGGTGGGGCTGGGGCCGGGCTGCGCCGGGGCCGGGCACCGGGAAGGCGCCCGCCAGCGTCGCGTCGTCCCCCGAGTACTTGGCCGCGTGGCCCAGCCAGTCGGGGAGCTGGGCCTGGACGGCCGCGACGCCGTGCGACGCGGCGCCCGCGCGCACCCCGGTGGCGAAGGCCAGGAACCCCTCGTGGTCGGCGAAGCTCTTGGAGAGTCCGTCGGTGGAGAGCAGCACGCCCGGTGGCGGGCCGCCGGTGAGTGGCTGCCAGTGCAGCCGCGCCTTGCGCCAGGCCTCGGGCTCGCAGAGCGATTCCGTCTCGTCGCCCATGTCGGGGCCGGTGTAGAACGGCATGTGGGTGGTGCCGTCCTCGTCGACGAGGACGATGTCACCGTCTCCCAACTGCCAGCAGATCAGCAGGCGTTCGGTGAGGACGGCGCCGACGAGAGTACTGCCGTAGACGGCGAGGTCGGCCTCGGGCGTACCGCTGTGGGGCGTGCCGTGTCCGCCGTGCGCCGGGGAGTTGGCCTCCTGCGTCAGGACACGGCGGCGCCAGGCGTGCACGACCTGCTGCGGGAGGGTGCGGGCCTCGGCGAGCAGCCGGGGCCAGTTCGCCGCGTCGTCCCCGCGCCGTACGACCTCACGCGCGTACACCCGGGCACAGGAGGTGAAGGCCTCCACGGCCCAGCGCGCGCCGAGGTCACTGCGGAAGTGGGCGCGCGATCCGTGCCCGTCGGCGACGGTCAGCACGGCGGCGCGGCCGTCCGCCGTGGTGAGCGCCGTGCCGCGGTCCTGGCTGTACTTCTTGGCGACTCCTTTGACTCCTCCGTCGAGGAGTTCCCACGCCACGGTGGGTGTCCCGGTGGCGTTCACCAGATGTCGGTCTCGTCCTTGGTCAGCGGCACGACGGGCGAGACGTTCGCGGGTGTGGCGTCCTCGATCTTCGGCGCCGACGCCTCCTTCACCACCGCGGTGGACATCCAGCGGATCGCGGCGGCCAGTTGGCGGGGGTTCTTGGCGAGCAGCGGTTCGAGTTCGGGGTTGCCCAGGAACTCCTTGAGCATGCTCTTGTCGGCGTCGTCGCCGATCGCGACGGCGACCCGCACCGCGCGCTTGCCCCACGGGGTGTCGTCGATGGCGCGCAGTCCCGAGCGCCAGTCGTCGGTCGGCTGGCCGTCGGAGACCAGGGCCAGGACGGGCGGCAGCGCGCGCTGCGGCATCGGCGGGGTCTGGAGCGCGGCGGCGGCCATCCGGAAGGCGGCGCCCATGTCGGTGGCGCCGTAGGTGTGTACGTCGTCCCAGGTGAAGCGGTCCACCGGGGTGGGCTCCTGGATGTGCCAACTCGCGCCGCTGGCGAAGGAGATGGCCCGGACGAGCAGGGAGGCGGCCGGGTTGGACTGGGCGGCCTGCTGCATCTCCGGAATGGCCTCACGGATGGCGAAGTTCAACTCGCCGATCTTGCCGTTCACCCCCATGGAGCCCGAGCAGTCGAGCATCCAGATGAAGTGGGCCGGGCGGCTGGCCATACTGCCGCCGGGCACGTCGAGAATGATGGTCACGCTGGTCCTCTCCCCCGAGGCGTCCCGTTCGCGCACGCCTGGTTCTGCCTGTGTGATGCGGTGCGGTACTGCTGAAAAGCCGTGGTGGAAAGCCTAGTTGGTGCCCCGTCGGTAGGTGGGTTGAGCAGGGATATCCGTCCCCTTCGGTCAGTGCTTCGGATACGGCGGCGGCGGGTGCGACGGCGAGTATCCGGGCGGGTACCGCTGAGGGATCGGAGGCAGCTCGCCGGGTTTCGGCGGTGGTGGCTGCCCGGGGACGTGCGGGGCGGGCTGCGGCTGCCCGTGGCCCGGTGTGTACGTGGCGGGGGCGCCGGGGATCAGGGTGTCGCCGCCCCCGGTCGTCGTCTCGTTCGTCCAGCGCAGCCAGGTCTGGAGCCAGCTCTGCGACCGTTTCAGCAGCTGGTTGGCGACGGCGCCACGCTGTTCCTCGTTCATCCGGCGCAGCACCACACCGAGGGTCCCGCGCAGCAGCTCCTCGACGTTGGTGTGCCATTCACGGGAGGAGGTCGTCAGATCCCGGCGCCAGACGAAGAAGAGATCGGCGACGGCGTCGGGCCGGGCGGCCATGCGGCTCACCTGGGCGTCGTCGGCGTACTCGGCCTGGACGGCGTGCCGGTAGTGCCGCTGCAACGCCGGTTCGGCGTTGGCGAGGTACGACAGCGCGCCCGACTGGTAGAGGTCGAGCGGAGTGAGGCCGGCGAAGCCGCGGGCGAGCAGCTGCTGGACGCCGTCCCACACCTCGTCCGCCGGCCTCGCGGCGCGGCGCAGCTCGCCGACCCGGTCCACGACGTCCCTGGGCGCGCCGCCGGTGCGCGCGAAGTCGTCGGCGAGGACGAGGAGTTCGGCGGTGGCCCGCTCCCGTCCGCCCAGTCCGGCCCGGCGGTGGACCGCGTGGGCGAAGTCGACCAGCTCACGGTCGAACCGTCCGGGCGAGGTGAGCCACGGCAGGAACCGGGTGCCGAGATCGGCGGCGAGGATCGCCTCCGCGCCGCAGAGGCGGACGAGGTGGGGAAAGTGCGTCCGCTCCGGCTGGCCGGATCCCCAGACGAGCCACCACAGGGTCTGGAGTGTCGCGGGATCACCGGCGCCCGACGCGCCCGCGCCGGGGGCGGCCGGTTCGGCGAGTTTCGTGAACAGCTCGATCCCGCGCAGGCGGTGGGGCGGTCCGCTCCACCGTACGGCCAGGTCGACCAGCGCGACGGAGGGCGGGGCGGCCTTGAGATGGGACCGTACCCAGTCGCCCTGGGGTGACATCAGCAGGTCCTTCAGGAGGTCGCTGCGCCGGCCGGTGGCCTTGACGGCGAGTTTCTCCAGGACGAGCCGGTTCAGCCCTTGGTGGCCGACGCCGTTCAGTACGGCGACGGCGTCGGCGCTCTCGGGGCCGTACGGGTGGAGCAGGGCGCGCACCAGCTTGTCCACCGCGTCCTGGACGCCTGCGCCCTGGTGGCCGTGCAGGACGAGCGCGAGATGCAGGGGTCCGGCCCAGGTGGCGACGGGGCCGCGCAGCCGGCGCCCGAGCCCCTCGTCGAAGTGGGAGCCGAACTCGGCCCGCAGCGCGCGCCGGGCCGCCTCGCCGAGGGGCAGTCCGACGAGCGGGTCGTGGCGGAGCTTGGTGTCCTGGTCGAGCGCGGCGGCGAGCCGCCGTTTCGCGAGTGCCAGTGCCAGCGGGTCGGTGACGTGCTCGGAGCAGTGCTTGGCCAGCTCCTGGCAGACGCGGGTCAACTCCTCGACGGCCGGGGCGCCTTGGGTCTGGTCCCGGGCGGCCGACGCGAGGGTGGCGACGACGGTGCGCAGCGAGTCGCTGTGCAGGGTGGTCAGCCGCTCCCCCGGCTCCGTGCCCAGCCGCAGGAGCGCGGGGACGAGCGCCGCGAGGTCGAACGGGTCGGCGACCCGCGTCGTACCGGACGAGGAAGCGGCGGGGGCGAGAGGGACCGGCGGGGTGCCCGCCTGCCACAGCGCGGCCGTCAACTCGGCCCAGGGGTCGGGGAGGACGGGGCTGCCGGGGCCGCCGAGGGCGTCGTGGACGCGGTAGAGATGCTGGACGAGCAGCGGGTCGTGCCGGTCGAACGCCGCGTCGGGGCCGATCCCGACGATCTGCTGCGGCGCGTCGTGCGGTTCGTCGGCGCGGGTGACGAACGTCAGCTCCCTGGCGAGGTGGTCGGGGAGCGAGGCGCAGGCGAGCGCGATCCAGTGGGCGACCGTCCCGGGGTCCTGTTCGGCGACGACGATCTGCCGTCCCGCGGGGTCGGCCCACAGGCGCCGTACGTCGGCGAGGAACGGCGCGACGCGCGTGGCCTGTTCGCGGGCGAACCGGACGAGCAGCGGGCGGTCGAAGTGCCCTTCCGGCGCGGGCAGTTGGTCCCCGTCGGCCTGCGTCGGGGCGTCCCAGGACCGGGAGCGCCAGGTGTCGATGGGCCACACCCGGTCGAATCCGGCGGCGCCCGCCGGGAGGTGTACGACGTCGATGAACTGCCGTGGCGCGCCGGGGTGTTCATGGTCCGTACGGCCGTTGCACAGGAGACTGCCGCCGGCCGGGAGCCGGCTGCAGCTGAGAACTCCGTGCGAGGTCCCCCGGTGGGTGAGGGCGATGACCTGCTCGACCTGCGCGAGCAGATCGTGCGCGGCCTCGCCCTCGGCCCGTGAACTCTCCGCAGCCGTCCGCCCCGGCGGCCGAAGCGGCTGGAGGCGGACGCTGCCGGTGTCCGGCTCCCGGTCGAGCAGGTAGCTGAGACGGCGGATGACCATGCCACATTCTGACCAGCCGTCTCAGCCGGCCGCAGGTTCTCGGGGAAGTTTGACCTATTCCTTGACCGCGCCCGAGTTCGCGCTCCGTACGAAGTGGCGCTGGAAGACGAAGAACAGCACCGCCACGGGAAGGGTCGCCAGCAGGGCGGCCGTCAGCTTGAGCGGATACTGCGTCCCGCTGCTCAGGCTCCCCGAGACGAAGGACGCCAGGCCCGTCGTCAGCGTCTGGTACTGCGGCGACTGGGTCGCGACCAGGAAGTGCGTGAACTCGTTCCACGATCCCTGGAACGAGAGGATCGTGAGGGTGATCAGGGCGGGCTTGGCCATCGGCAGCACCACCGACCAGAAGGTGCGGAAGATGCTGGCGCCGTCGATCCTGGCCGCCTCCTCCACCTCCTTGGGGACGGAGAGGAAGAACTGCCGCATGATGAACACGCCGGCCGCGTCGACGAGCAGGGGGACGATCATGGCGGCGTACGTGTCGAAGATGCCCAGCTGGTTGAGGACGAGGAACTTCGGGATCAGCAGCACCACACCGGGCACCGACATCACGGTCAGCAGCCCGCTGAAGAGCAGGTTGCGCCCGCGGAAGTCGAGGCGGGCCAGCGCGTAGCCGGCCAGCGAGTCGAAGAAGACCCGCCCCGCGGTGATGAACAGGGTGACGAGGACGGAATTGCCCAGCCAGGTGCTGAACGGCACCGCGTCCCCGGTGCCGCCGAGTCCGAACAGCCGCCGGTAGGAGTCCAGCGAGAACGGGTTCGGTATCAGGGACAGCGGATTGGCCGCCGCGTCGGGGTCGGTCTTGAACGACGTCACGATCTGGATGGCGAACGGCAGCAGATACAGCAGCCCGATGCCGGTGAGCAGCAGATACAGGACGACCAGCAGGACCCGGCGGCCGGTGCCGCCCGGGACGCGCGGCCCGGCGGGAGTGCTGGTGGGGGTGTGTGCGGGAGTCCGTGGCCGCCGGGCGGTCGGGGTCTTCCGCGCCGAGGGGGTCGTGGGTACCGTACTCATGAAGCCCTCCGGCGAATGGCCCCGAAGCGCCTGCCCGTACGGACCGGCTTGTCGCGGTCGCGCAGCACTACGCGCTGGATCAAGGTCATCACCATGATGATCGCCAGCAGGATGAAGGCGATGGCCGCGGCGCGGCCGTATTCGGAGTCCTGGAATCCCGCGGTGTAGGAGAGGAAGGCGGGGGTGAGGGTGGTGTTGCCGGGCGCGCCCTGGCTCATGACGTAGACGGCGTCGAAGATCTGCCAGCTGCCGATCAGTCCTAGCGTGACCACGAGGAAGATCACCGGGCGCAGCGCGGGGATGGTGACGTTGCGGAACGACTGCCAGCGGCTGGCGCCGTCCAGGAGGGCGGCCTCCTCCAGCTCGGCGGGTACGTCCTGGAGCGCGGCGAGGAAGATCAGCATGTAGGTGCCGGACGATGTCCACACGACCAGCACGATGATGGTGCACATCGCGATGGAGGGGCCGGACAGCCAGTCCCACCAGGACAGTCCGAGGAAGCCGTTCGACGCGAGGGCCGCCGCCGGTTTGTCGGGGTCGACGATGCCGAGGCCGCCGAGCAGCGTCCACACCAGTCCGTTGGCGTCGGTGAACCACTTCGGTCCGGTGATGCCGACCCACTTCAGCAGCGCGTTGACGGCGCCGCTGCCCTGGAACAGGAAGAGGAAGACGGTGGAGATGGCGATGGAGCTGGTCACCGAGGGGAAGTAGAAGATCGTCCGGAAGATGCTCTTGCCCTTGATCCGGCGGCTGTTGACGGCCACGGCGAGCGCGAGGGCGAGGATCGTCTGGAGCGGGACGACCAGCAGGACGAAGTAGAGGTTGTTGCGGACCGAGGTCATGAACAGCGTGCGGTCGAGGCCGTCGTTGGTCAGGACGTTGGAGTAGTTGTCCACTCCGACGAAGTCGGCTGCGCCGGTGAAGGGGTTGGACTGTCCGTTCCAGTTCAGCAGGCTGACCCACAGGGCCATCCCGATGGGCAGCAGCAGGAACAGTCCGAGGACCAGCACCATCGGGCTGACGAAGAGCCAGCCCCACATTCCCTGCCGGCCCTTGATGCCGGACGCGGACCCGCGACGGGCGCGCCGTCCGGTGCCCCCGGTGCCGCCGCCTCCGGGCGGGGCCGGCGGCGCCGCGACAGAGCCACTGCCGCTGCCGTACTGACTCATGGTGTTTCTCTCTCCTCAGGCACCCGCCGGGGCCGGATGCCCCGGCGGGTGTCGTACACGGTGGGGCCGGGTCCGTCAGCCGTTGCTCTTCAGGACCTGCTCACCGTTGGTCTGAAGGTCGCCGAGGATCTTCTTGGGGTCTCCGGTCGCCAGACCGGCCAGGTCGGTGTCGAACTGTTCGAGCACCTTGGTGAAGCCGGGCAGGGTGACGGGGCCCTGGGCGTAGGCGGAGCCGTCCACGAAAGCCTTGTCCTGCGGGTGCTGCTTCTCGTACGTCGCCAGTGCGCTGGTGCGCGAGGGCATCACGCCGTACGCGTCGGCGAACTCGACCTGCTGCTCGGCGGTGGTGAACGCCTCGACGAGCGAGACGGCCGCCTCGTGGTGGCTGCTCTTGTTCGCGACGCCCCAGCAGGTGCTGAAGGAGAGCGTGCCCTCACCCTTGGGGCCCGCGGGCAGCGGGACGACCGTGTAGTCGACGTCCGGGAAGTCGTTCGTCATCGCGCCGGTCAGCCAGTTGCCCTCGATGGTCATGGCCGCCTTCTGGGCGCCGAGCGCTTCACCGCCCCAGCCCGCGTCGACCTGCTTGGGGTAGCTGAGCACCTTGTCGTTCAGCAGCTTCTTCACATACGTCAGCGCCTCGACGTTCTCGGGGCTGTCGGCCGTGATCTCGGTCTGGTCGGCGTTGGTGATCCAGCCGCCGGCCTGCTTGAGGAAGGGACCGAGCTGGTTGTACGAGCTGTTGACGACGAGGCCGCTGACCTTGTCCGTCGTGAGCTTCTTGGCGACCTTCGCCAGGTCGTCCCACGTCTTGGGGTAGTCGGCGTCGGTGAGACCGGCGGCCTTCCACATCGTGGTGTTGATCGCGAGGGAGAGGGTGGAGCTGTCCTTGGGCGCGCAGACGAACTTGTCGTCGTAGCTGAAGGAGCTGCGCAGCGTGGCGGAGAAGTCTTCCTTGTCCGCGAGCTTGTCACCGTACGCGTACAGGGAGTTGCCCTTGGCGTAGTTGGCGAAGACGGCCGAGCCGACGTAGAAGACGTCCGGCGGCTTGCCTCCGGCCAGCGCCTGCCCGAGCTGCTGGTCCAGGTTCTGGGCCGGGGTGACGGTCACGGTGTTGCCGGTCTTCTTGGCCCAGGCGGCGGCCGCGGCCTTGACGGCGTTCGTCTCGGCGTCGCCGGAGGAGCCGATCATCACGGTCAGCTCCTGCTTGCCGGAGCTGTCCTGTTCGGCGCTGCTGTCACTGCCGAAATCGGACGAACATCCGGTGATCAGGAGCGCGCCGCATATCGCGGCAGCGGTCGCGGCTCTGTTCTTCTTCATCTGCTTCTCTCTCCAGCTGTCGCTGTCGGGGACTTCGCTGTCGGGGATCGGATGGCCGGGGAGGCCTGGGGACGGTGGCCGGGGACCGGCCGGGGGTGCGGTGGTACGTGTGG
>NZ_MDCR01000387.1 GCF_001723055.1 Streptomyces niveus | reverse complement strand
GGAACGGACGGGACCGCCGCAGTGCCAGGGCCGCGCACTGGACGACGATCAGCACCAGTGCGGCGGTCCCGTCCGTTCCTGCTGACGGCCGGTGTGCTGGTCCTGTTCGGCGCGCTGCACGGCGCGCCGCCGCTGCTCGGCGTACGGCCCGAGACGGCGGCCGGGCCCTGGCACGGGCCGCTCGTCGACTTGACCGCCCAACTGGTCGATCTGGAGCGGGCGTCGAAGATCCTGCCCGTCGCCCTGCAACTGCTCTGTCTGGGGCTGGCCGCCGTCGCGCTGCGCGCGTCGCGCGCGGACGGGTGGCTGGACGGGCGGGTCGTCGCCGCGGTGGTGTGGGTGCTGGCGGTGGCGGGCTGGGCGGCGCAGCGCGCCTTCGCGGAGGTCGCGGTCCCGGTGTCCGGGGGGCTGCTGGTGGTCGCGGCAATTGCCGTACTGGTGCGTACTGCCCGTCGTGGAGCGGGTCGTACGGCCTCGGGGGCTGCGGGAAACCACCGGTCAGGACGCTGAGCGTTTGCGAGTGTCCGATATGTACGTTCCACTGGGTGGGTACGTGAAATCCGTTTCCTTCTGAGGGGATGATGGCATGGCCACCGAGACCAACGCCCGAGAGATCACCAGGGACTTGGACGTCGAGATGGACGCGTTCCTGAGCCCGAGCGAGGCCGAAGGTACCTACCGCGACAGCCGGGAGTGCGCCGCGCTGCTGCTCATCGGAGGTGCGGGCGGGCTTCTGCTCTCGCCGCCCACCCCGCGCCCGAAGAAGGGCTGACGGGAGACGTGGAACAGTCAGGTACCTCTCCCCGCCTTGCGGGTGTGGTGCATGACCTGGCTTCAGAGGTGGTCTCCGTCCTGCGGGACGGAGGCCACTCCTCTGTGGTGGGCGGCACCGTAGGCACACTCGCGGACGATCAACTGGGCCTGGCGGCGGTGCGCGTGCTGGGCGCCGACGTCCTGCTGCCCAGCGTGCTGACCCGCCGTCGGCCGCTCCCGGACGATCTCGCGGTCTTCCAGCGGGCCGTCCTCACCTTCGCCCCCGGCGCCACGTCGTCCGAGACGACCGTCTGGAGCCACTGGGGGATGACGCAGACCCTGCACAGGCTGGACGCCCCCGCGACCGGACCGGGCGCCGGGCCGGACGCGTCGTGGCTGGAAGCGCTGGAGTGGCCGAAGCTGACCCACCAGCTGTCCATCCTGGCCGCGCTCGCCGTGCCGGGCGCCGATTCGGCGGTCGCCCAGGTGGCGGCCGACCGGCCGGTGGACGTGGCGAGGGGCTTCGTACGCGCCGTACGCCGCCGTGACTGGCTCCAGGCGGCCGGTGCCGGGCGCTGGCTGAGCGTCATCGACGGCGTTCCCGAGACACTCGGCCTGGACACCGGACTCGAATTCGTCGCGCAGATGGCGGGCGCCGACGCGCGGGTGGGCCTGCATGTGCATGCCGCCCAGCACATCCGGGCGGAGAGCGCCGTCAACGCCGTGAGCGCCGGGGGCCGTGGATGAGTACGCCCCGGACGGCGCACATGGTGACGGAGGCATCACGCGGGGGACGTGAGTCGCACGCGTCCCGCGTTTCCCGCAGCGCCCTGGAATGGGTGCGCGACCACCAGGACTCCTTCCGTCTCCCGGACGGAGAGCCGGCCCTTGACGCGGACGCCAACTGGACACTCAAGCCCCTCGGCGAACTGGCCCAGCTCACCTTCTCGATCCGCGCCCACAGCGAGCCCGGCTCCGCGCGCCACGGACACGCGTCGGAGCTGCTGGGCTTCGCGTGGGACCAGACGCGGCAGGGCGGCCTCTTCGTCGACCTGCTGCGCGGCGAGCCCTTCGCGACGTATCCGCTGGAGATCTATGCGGCCTTCGCCGCCGCCGGTCTGCGGCACCCGGGCTTCGAGGAACTGGCGGTGACCGTACAGCGTACGCGCGGCTGGGAGCGGATCGAGCAGGAGCCGAACCGGCGCCTCGGCATGCTCAACTCCGAGCGCCGGGTGGGCCTCCCGCCGTCCGGCGACCCGTCGGCCGCGCTCGCGCGCACCTGGCTGGGCGGTCTGCCGGAGCCGTGGACGTTCGAGCGGACGGCGGGTTACTGGCTGACGCACGTCGTCTTCCATCTCACCGACTGGGGCAACACGCCCCGGCTGATGCCCGCCGAACTGGGCGGCTATCTGGCGGCCTGGGTGCCCGCATGGCTGGACACCTGTCTGGAGGCGGAGCAGTGGGACCTGAGCGGTGAACTGCTCGCCGTCGCCGCGATTCTCCCCGACGCCGCGTCATATACAGGCCTGGCCGACGCTGTCGAGACCGGATGGGCGCGGATCGCCGACATCCAGGACGCCGCCGGCGGAATCCCCGAGACCGGCTTGGGACGTCCGCACGAGCCCGCGAGGGACTTCATGCACTGCTACCACTCCACGCTGGTTGCCGCCTTCGCCGCCACGCTGGCCGATGTCCGACTGGCCGGCGTCCACCCGGCGGCCGTACAGGAAGGCGTCGCATGACGACCGACAGCACCGGCAACCGCGACACCGGCCCGGGCCCCGGCCCCGACCACATGCGGCTGATCCACGGCGTCGGCGCGCGGGCGATGGAGTGGCTGCACACCAACCGTGCCGGCTTCCGCCTCGACCCCGACGCCGACCCCGAAGTGGGCTTCCTGGATCGCTTCAAGCCCATCGGCGAAGCCGCCATGATCTGCAAGGTCCTCTTCCGGGAGGGCGTGGCGGGCTCGCGGCAGGCCTCTCTCGCCCGGGGGCTGATGGACCATCTGTGGCGCGACGCGCTCGACGGCGGCCGGAGCCTGGTGCGCGGCGGGCGGCAGGAGCCGCTGTCGCCCATCCCCTTCGAGGTCTATCTGCCGTTCAAGGAGATGGGTTACCAGGAACCGGAGACCGAGCAGGCCGTCCGTCTCAACCACCGGCTCGGCAGCTGGGCCGCCCTTGAGGTGCTGCCCATGCGGCGACTGGGCCTCTCCAAGTTCGAGCAGCGCTTCGGGCTGACGCCGAGCACACCCGTCGAGGACGCGGCCGAGCGCACCTGGCTCGCCCGCACACCCGAACCGTGGACCGTGGAGGGCCGCATCGGGTACGACATCACGCACACCGTCTTCCACCTCACCGACTGGGGCCAGAATCCGGCCGGGCTGCCCGCGGGGATGGCGGACTATCTCGCCTTGTGGCTGCCGGCCTGGCTGGACGACTGGCTGGACCTGCGGCGCTGGGACCTGCTCGGCGAACTGCTCGTCGTGGACGCCTGTCTGCCCGAACCGACGCTGGACGAGCGGGCCTGGCGCGGCTTCGCCGCCGCACAGCAGCCCGACGGCGCGATGCCGGCCGTGCGCGAGATGCCGGAGGGGAGCCCCGACGACGTGTTCGACATCGTCTACCACTCGACGCTGGCCGCCGCCTTCGCCTCCGTACTCGCCACCTCGCGCGCGATGGCGAGCCTGACGGCGCCCGTACCGTCGTGAGCGGGCACGAGATCATGACGGTACGGGCGGACAGCGCGCGCGCCGCACTCGCCGGTACGCCGCTGAGACGGCTCGACGCGGCCGTACGAGCCGTCGACGCCCCGGATGTCGTCTTCGCCGTCTCCGTGCAGGGTCACCGCACCGTCCGCGCCTCGCCCGGCGCGGAGGGGCTGCGCTACGAGAACGGCTCCGCGTCCAAGCCGTACGCCGGTCTGCTGCTGGCCCAGCTCGCGCGGACCGGGCAGGTCGCGTACGACGACTCGGCGGCGGCCTGCTTCGGACCCGAGCCGCCCCCGCTCGTCGCGCCGATCACGCTGCGTCATCTGATCACCCACACGTCCGGACTGCCCGCCCTGCCACGGGACTTCTACCGGCAGGCGCTGCCGCGCTGGAACACCAACCCGTTCGCCGGCTACCCCGCGCACCGGGTGGTCGACGCGTTCCTGCGCGCGCGTCCGCGTCACCGGCCCGGCACCCGGTGGCACTACTCCAACTTCGGCGTCTCCGCGCTCGGGCACGCGCTGTCCGCCGCCACGCGCACAGGCTGGGACGCGCTGCTGGAGGAGCGGATCCTGGCGCCGCTCGGGCTGTCCGGCACGACGACGGTCCCGGCCTCCGGGGCGAACGCGGGCGACGCCGTCGGGCACGGCGCGGACGGGGTGAGGGAGGTGCCCGCGCTGCGCATCGGGGGTTTCGCGCCGGCCGGTGCGGTCCGGGCCACCCCGCACGACCTGCTCGCCTTCCTGGAGGCGCATCTGCGGCCGGAGCGCACACCGGAGCTGGCGGACGCGCTGCGCGACGTACAGCGCCCCGTACTGCGCCGCGGGCTGGGCAAGGCGCACACGCACACCCTGACCTGGTTCCAGCATCCGACCGCCGGCGGTCCCGCGTACTTCCACTGCGGGGCGACGAGCGGGCAGCAGGCGTTCCTCGGGTTCTGTCCGGGGACGGGGACGGCGGTGGCGGCGGTCGCCACGCGGCGCTTCCGGCGCGCGGACGCGTTCGTGCCGACGGCGTACTCCGTGCTGTTCGGCGACTGAGGAGGCTAGCGCGGCAGCGGCTGCCGGAAGTAGCCGTCGCGGCCCGCGTCGCGGTAACCGGCAAGCCCGGGGCCTTCGTCGACGGTCAGGTCGCAGTTGTCGCCGGGGACCGGCCTGTTCCACTGCACCAGCGCCTTCACCCGCGGCATCGTCCGCACGGTGGCGGGGATCCGGGCGTACCAGTCGCGCTGTCTGTCGCGGTCCGCCGGGTCGGGGACGGTACCGAACTCGGCGAGCATCAGGGGCTTGTCGGCCGATACGTTGGCCCGCAGCCAGTCATAGGCGGGGCGTTGGCTGCGGTCGAAGTCCTTCCAGTCGGTGGTGTCGTGGCAGAGGTAGTAGTTGTACTGGTCCATGCCGATCCAGTCGACGTAGTCGTCGCCCGGATACAGCGCCCTCATCTCGTCCGCGCTGCCCAGATAACCGGAGACGGTCCACACCCACACCACGTTGTCGACGCCCAGCTCCTCGAAGCGCTCGTGGAGATGGCGGTACGCGGCGGCATACTCGGCCGGGGTGCCCGCGCCCTCCTTGATGCGGGCGTCGGCCTCCTGGTCGAAGGAGAGGAAGATCCGCTTGCCGGTCTGTTCGCCGTACTCCTTGATACGGCGGGCCTGCGGATCGATGATCTCCTCGTCGTGGCGTCCGGAGGCGATGTTCGCCCAGCCCAGTTGGTCCTCGGTCCAGTTCTCGTGGTGCGGCTCGCGCCAGACCGTGGACTCCCATGCCAGCATCAGCAGCCGGTCCTCGCCCAACTCCCGCTCGTCGGGCGTCAGCAGCTGTCCGTCGAGTTCGGTGTTCGACATGTCGTGGTAGTTGTAGACGAGGTCGAGCCTGCGGCCGATCTTCTTCTCGAAGGCGTACACCGCCCGGGTGAGCGAGCCCTCGGCCGGGCCGTCCTTCGCGTACGGGACGTACGCGCCCCACCAGGCGCCGCACGGCGGCTCCAGTCGCTCGCTCGCCGTGCAGCCGTCGTCGGGGCCGTCAGACTCGGCGGTCCAGACGCCGATCCCGGCGATGAGCAGCAGCCCGACGGCGACCAGGACGACCACGGTGTACACCTGCTTCTCGACCTGGCCGAGCCGTGCCGCCATCAGCGGCCACCGCCGCCGACCGCGCCGCGCGTCGCCGCGGGCAGCGGCAGTCCCGGCAGGGCGGCGGCGACGGTGGTGAGGGCCGCGAGGGTCACCAGGAAGGCCGTCGCCGAGAAGCCGCGCACGAGAAAGAGCCCGGTGCTGACGGTGACCGCGAGGGAGAGGCTGAGGGGCGCGGCGAGTGCGACCGCCTCGATCCGGGCTGCGGGGCGCAGCGTGCCGCGCTGCGGGAGCAGGAGCGCGAGACCGGGTCCGAAGCAGACGAACAGCACCACCGGGACCCAGCGCGGTGGTGAACCACCGGGCAGCGCGGTCGCGGCCACCGCGCCCCAGCCGGCGAGGGCGAGCGGTACTCGGAGCCGTAAATGATCCAGCGTCATGGACGGTCACCTTCTGTGGCCGGCTGGTAGTGCAGGACGATGCCGTACGGGTGCTCCTCGACGGTCGCGAACAGCGGTGAGGCGGTGAGGCGTTCGCGCAGGGTGGCGAAGCCGCCCGGTGGCAGAAGGCCCTCGCCGGCGGCGTAGATGTCCTGCGTGCGGGTGAGGATCACGTACGCGTCGGTGCCGGGCGGGATGCCGTCGGCGAGATGGCGGGCGGGGTCGGCCAGCATGCGCTCGTTCTCGGGGAGTTCCTGCTCGGCGAAGAACCAGTGCCCGACCTGGTCGTAGCGGTGCAGCGCCTGCGGGAAGGAGCCGGTGGTGGCGAGGATCAGCGCGCCGTGGGGCGCCCGGTCGATCGCGCGGGTGACGAGCGCGGTCTCGGCGGGCGGGGTGTAGTACATCTTCTCCTTGCCGTAGTACGAGGGCAGGAACCCGGCCAGCAGCACGAGCAGCGCGAGGGGCAGCGCGCCGTGCAGGGTGAGCGCCCTGGCCCGTCTGCGGACGGGTCTCCGGGCGCCCCGGGGGCTTCCGGCGGCGGGGACGAGCGCCGCGGCGGCGAAGAACGCGGCGCCCGGCAGCCCGAACAGATAGACGCGGAAGAGCATTTCGCCGCCGTAGTCGTTCACGACGAACAGCGGCACCGGCGCGAGCGACACCAGCAGCAGCGGCAGCGCGGCCCGCACCAGCCCGCGCCGCAGGAGCAGCGCGGCCCCCGCCAGGGCGGCGACGGCGAGCACCATCAACACGTTGGCCTGTCCGGCGAGTTCGGGTCCCGGCCCGGTGAGTTCACCGGCGTATCCGGCGCGCGAGTTCTGCGTCAGGCGGCCGAGCGAGTCGCGCAGGGTGCCCAGGGTCTCCAGGAAGAGCGGGCGCCCCATCGTCAGGTCCCACGCCAGCATGATCAGCGCGGCGACGGCCAGCAGACCGTAGTTGCGGTAGCGGCGGGTGAGGGTCAGGGCGAACAGCGAGACGCAGAGCATCACCGGCGTCAGCTGGTGCGAGGCGTTGACGGCCAGGATCAGCGGCGCGAGGACGGCCACACCGACGGCGCGCTGCCGGGTCCCGGTGGGCGGTGGCACGGCGGCCGACGCCGGGTCCAGGAACGACCGGTCGCGCAGCCGGCCCGCCGACCCCGGGCGTACGAAGTGCCGTAGCACGACGGCGATCACGGACAGGTGCAGCAGATACGCGAAGCCCTGCGGCGACAGATAGTCCTGCCCCACCCAGTTGGCGAGCTGGAAGATCCAGACGGCCGTCCACACCAGCCGCCAGTCCTCGGTGAAGGTGCGGTAGATCAGCACGAGTACCGGCATCAGCAGCAGACCGAGCGCGATCGGGGCCCAGTTGAGGAACGCGGCGGCGCTGTCGACACCGAAGGCGCGTACCAGTCCGCCGGTGAGGGTGAAGAAGCCGGGCCACTGTTCGTAGGCGGACATGTTGCCCGACAGGGCGCCGTTCGGGCGCAGTTCGCCGCTGAGGAGGAGCTGGTTGACGACGGCGTCGTGCTTGGACGCCCAGGGGTAGCGCACGGAGTCGTACAGCACGGCGGGTGGCGCCTTGAGCGCGACGAGGAGCGTGACGCAGTAGGCGGCGGGCCACCAGGGGGCGGTTCCGGCGCGGCGGAGGGCGACGAGGAATCCGCAGGTGAGGAGGGCGAGTGCCGCGTAGAACGCGGCGGGGAAACGGTCGAGGAGCCCGTAGTCGCCCATGGCACGGAACCCGACGCGCGGCAGCGCGTACGTCCAGAGGGCGACCGCCGCGACCAACAGCAGCCAGGAGAGCAGGAGTTGGGGCCGTAAGAACCGCGGGGCCGGGCGCCTGGACGGTGGCGGACGGGTGGGAGGTGGGGTCCGGGCCTCGGTCAGGTCCATTGCGGGCGCGCGTGGTTGCACGGTGCGACTCCCCCCACCCCAGTGGTCACGGCCGTCACGCCGCTGTCCCCGTCAGCGAATTATAGGAACTCTCTGCGCTTTTGTGGGCCTCTCGTCCATCTCTGTCACTTCTCGGTCAGCCGGCGAACCGCGGTCCACGCGCCGCCGCGCGGGCCCTGCGGTAGAGGCGCCAGCCCACCGTCGCCGCCGAGTCGGGGAACGGCGCGACTCTCGCGCCCTCCCCCGCCAGCCACGCCGTCACATCCGCCACCGTGTGGCTCCGGCGCACGATGAGGCGCGCGATGCGGTACGGCTCGTCGGCCCCGGAGCTGAGGGCGTGGCGTACGGCGACGGCGGAGGCGTAGCCCGCACGGCGGGCGGCCCGGCGTACGGCGCGGCTGTTGTAGCCGTGCGGATAGGCGAGATGCGCCACCTCGTGTCCGAGTACGTCTTCGAGCACCGCCTTCGACTCCCCCAGTTCGCGGTCGAGTTGGGGTGCGCCGAGGGTGTCCAGCTGAGGGTGCGTGACCGTGTGCGCGCCGATCTCCATGCCGAGCCGCTCCAGCGCCGGCGCCTGCGCGAGGGTCATCATCGGGGCGGGCGGCAGCAGGCTGCCGGAGCCCGGAGCGAGGGCGCCGGTCGTGAGATAGGCGGTGGCGGGCAGCGCGCGCTCGGCGAGCGCCTCGGCGGTCGGGCCCGGCAGATCGGCGAACCCGTCGTCGAAGGTCAGGACGACGGGGCGGGGCGGCAGCGGGGCGCCGCCGGTCAGCCGCCCGGCGAGGGCGCCGACCGGGACGGCCGTACGGCCCGCGGCGGTGACCGCGTCGAGCTGCGCGGTGAACTGCCGTGGTGTGACGGTGAATTCGGCGATCCAGGCGGGCGGGTCGTCCATCACCGCGTGGTAGAGCAGCACGGGGACGCGGGCCGACTGCGGCGGGCGGGTCATCGGCTCCCCCAGCGCGCCCTGGCGTAGCCCACCGGGCCGTACAGCATCCCTCTGCGCTCCAGCCGGGACAGGGTGCGCGGCCACGGGTGCTCATACGACCCGTGCGCGCCGGGGACTCCGGCCGCCGGGGCCTCCCGGTGGGCGGTGATGGCGCGGGCGTGGGCGAGGCCGCGCGGGAGCTTCGCGAGAAGCGCCGGCAGGAGGGCGGGGTGGCGGCAGAGGACGGCGGTGAGGTACGCGGTGAGTCCCGCGCCGTAGCCGTACGCCTGGTTCCGCAGGTCCTGCCAGGTCTCGCGGTGGTGGTGCCAGACGAGGGCGCCGGGTGTGTAGCGCAGCCGGTGTCCGGCGGTCAGGATCCGGACGAAGGCGTAGAGGTCGTCGCCGCCCCTGGCGGGCGTGCCGGTGCCGGTGGCGGGGTCGAAGCCGCCGACGGCGCGCAGCGCGGACGTCCGGAACGCCATGTTGGCGCCGGAGCCGAAACTGCCCGCCGTGAACGGGAAGAGCGGCTGGTCGGCGGGGGGCGCGGCCGGGTCGTACAGACGCGGGGCGAAGCCCTTCGCGAAGCCGCCGTGGCTCTCCAGGAGTACCTGCGCGGGGGTGGTGAGGCGGGCCGGGAGGATCAGGCCGGTGACGCAGCCGGTGCGGGGGTCGGCCGCGAACGGCGCGGAGAGCGCGGAGAGCCAGCGCGGGTCGGCGACGACGTCGTCGTCCGTGAAGGCGACGACGGGGCTGTCGGTGGCGGCGACGCCCCGGTTGTGGGCGGTGGCCAGTCCGGGCACCGGCTCGCGGAGGTAGGTGACGCTGTCCGCGTAGTGGGTGGCGATCAGGTCGCGCGTGGCGGGCGTGAGGGGCGCGTTGTCGACGACCACGACGCGGAAGTCCGGGTGGTCCTGGGCGAGGAGCGAGTCGAGCGCCCGGCCGAGCCGGTCCGCGCGCTCGCGTGTGGCGACGACGACGGTGGTACGGGGCGGTGTGGCACCACCGATGCTCGTGGGGGGCTCATGGGCCGTGTACTGGGCGCGGAAGGCCGTGGCGAGCGCCTGGGCGGGGTCGGCGCCGGCCGGGACCGTGGTGAGGACGGTGGCGACGGGGCGGCCCCGGAGCCGTACGAGGGCGTAGACGGGGCCTCCGGCGCGGAGGGGCGGGCCGCCGGGGACGGGGGTCAGGGACAGCACGGGCTCGTGCTCGCGGACGCCGCTCAGGTCCAGGTCGGCGACGGTGACGTCGCGCAGCAGGGAACGCGTCGTCGGGTGTTGGGTCTTGGCCGGCCGGCTCGGGGTGCTCGGCGTGCTCGGCGTGCTCGGGGTGCTCGGCGTGCTCGGGGTGCTCGGGGTGCTCGGCGTGCTCGGCGTGCTCGGCATCGTGCCTCCGCTCGTGTGGTGCCGGGTCACCGGTCCCGCAGGCGCCCCACCTGGCTCAGGGCGCGTTGCGCGTATCCGGCCAGCTTCGGCCGGTCGCGTACGAAGCTGTGCGCGCGGCGCGAGGGTTCGCGGCCGAGCCGGTACAGGGCCGCCCGGGGCCCGCGCCGTACCGACGCCCCCTCGTACACCCGCAGTTCACCGGTCTTCAGCGCGTCCTTGTACTCGGCCGCGCCCCGCCCGAGGTCGAGCAGGCCGATCCCGGCGCCCGCCGCCGCCTGGGCCATCCGCAGATGGAGGATGAGGCCCGGTGAGTACTTGGCGAAGCCGGTGTCGTACGCGGGGAACCAGCAGGACAGGACCGTGCGGGAGCGGAGACCGAAGTGCGCGGCGACCGGGCGGTCCGCGACGTACAGCACGGACAGGACTCCGGAGCAGCCGGGCGCGCGGTCGGGCCGGTCGGCCGCCAACTGCCTTACCAGGGTGCTGATCCACTCCTTGGCGAACCGGTCGCGGCGGCCCGTCCTGCGGTACTGCGCCGACTTCCACGCCATGAGCGTGCGCAGCGCCGCCGGGTCGCGCTCGTCGAAGACGAACCGGACCTCGCCGGCCTGCCGGGCGAGTCTGCGTTCCTTGGCTGTCGTCGTACGGAAGAACTTGGGCGATCCGGCGCGCAGGGCCGCCTCGTACGCCTCGTAACCCTGCCCGATGTCGATGACCGGCGAGTCGAACGCCTCGGCGGCGTCGGGGACGAACAACCCTCCTCCCGCTTCGAGGTTGTCGAACTCCCAGCTGCCGAGCGAGCAGGCGCTCAGCAACTCTCCTGCCGTGAGGGTGTGTTCGGGACCGAGGACCGGTCCCTGGCTGTCGGACACCCCGAAACCGATCGCGCGCCCCTGCCCCAACGGGCCTCTCTCGTACGGGAAGAAGCCGACGGGCCCGCCACTGTCACCGCCGATGACGGCCACCCGCGCGCCCGGCCGGACGCGGCCGACGGCCAGACTGAACTCCGGTTCCATGAACGGATTCGCGGGCGCGCCGGACAGTGCCCGTAACTCCCGCCAGCGCTCGATCTCTCCCGTGTCCAGCTCCCCCGGCCGCACCACCCGGATGCGGGCGGCGGCACCTCGTACGCGTACGTCGCTCAACTCGGCCCCCCGGTCGCTCGCCTCGCGCCGAACAGGACGGTACCGGCCCAAATCCCTCCGGTACAGGGCCAGTCGGCCATGTCATGACGGATACGGAACCCGGCCGACACGGCAGGTGAACCTGTACATGGTTCTGCTGGTGACGAGGGTGTCGGTGTGGCGTCGGTGCGGTGCCGGTGTGCGGGGTGGGTTCATACGGTGCGGCCAGCCCGTATGCCCCGCGACACCCGGCGCGGGCGTGTGCGGATGGTGCCCGACTCGTGCCGCCACGTGACAGGAGTTGGTCAACTCCCGCCCGGATCAAGCACATTGCTCGTAGGATCTGGGTGCTCGCGATCACCCCATCGGGAGCCCGACGTGTCCGACGAGTTCTGGAAGGAACCCGGTCTCCGTGTTGAGCCGTCCGGTGAACAGACCTCGTGTGCGGGCGGTGTGGTGGCTCGGGGTTCTCGTGATCGCCGCCGTCGTCGCCGTACTGATCGGCCAGGTGTCCACGGCGGAGTGGCGGCAGGCACTCGCGGCCGGTTGCGCGGCCCTGGTGGTGCTGCTCCTCGCCTGGGTGCTGGCCCTGCGCCGGCGGCTGGACACGGAGCGCGCCGCACATGACCGGGAGCGGCGGACCGCCGCCGCGCGAGGCGCCGAGGTGGCCCATCTGGCGGCCGTGCGCGTCCCCGCCATCGCCGAACGGGTGCGCGCGGGGCGGCGGTTGGACGGTGTCCCGGGACCGGTCGCACCCGGGAGCGAGACCGGCGAGGACTTCGCACGCGCGCTGGCCGCCGTGGTCGCAGCCCTCGGCTCGGACGAGGCGGTACGGCGCGAGCGCGGTCTGCGCGACTCGGTGCAGACGGCCTTCGAGTCGGTCGCCCGCAACATGCACGCGATGGCCACCGTGCAGCAGCGCGTACTCGACCATGTGGAGCGCTCCATCGACGACCCTCGTCTGATGGCGGACGTGATGAAGGCCGACCACGCGGCCTCGCAGATGACCCGCAAGGCCCAGACGCTGCTGGTGATGTGCGGGATCTGGCCGGCCAGGCGCGAGTCACAGCCGGTCTCGCTGTACGACTGTGTGCGCGGCGCGCAGTCGCGCATCGTGGAGTTCGGACGGGTGGAGGTGCACGGCGGTCAGACGCTGTTCGTGGTGCCGCCGGCCGTCGAGGGGCTGATGCACGCGATCGCCGAACTCCTGGAGAACGCGACCGTGTTCTCACCCTCCCGCACCCAGGTCGTCGTGACGATCCGGGAGGTGGGCGCGGGAGCCGTCGTGGAGATCGACGACGCGGGGCTCGGGATGCCGCCGGACGTGCTGCACCTGGCGATGTCGCAGCTCAGGGACGACCTGGAGCTGACCAGGCTCGGGGCGGTGCCCCGGCTGGGGCTGGCGTGCGTGGGGCGCTGGAGCCGGGAGATGGGCTTCAACGTGGAGCTGTCGGGGGCGTCGGCGTACGGCGGGACACGGGCTGTCACCTTCGTACCCCACCGTCTGCTGACCGAGCCGCTGTCGCACTTTCCGTCGGAGCCGGTGCCGGAGACGGTTGCGGAGCCGGTGGCGGCGGGCGGCGGCGACTCCGACGCCACCGCCGACGACGACGAGCGGGAGCACGAGCGGCCGGCCGCCGCCGTATCCCCGCAGGACGCGCCCGACACGGCGCCGCCCGACACCCTGCCGCGCCGCCGCAGCCGTCGACGGGACCCGGCCACCGCGGCGGGCCGGGAGCGGGCACAGGAACAGGAACAAGCGCGGGAACAGGCATCGCGGACGTCGCGGCCGGGGCCCCCACAGCACACACAGCCCGACCCCGCCTGGACCCCCGAAGCGGCACGCGCGTCGATCACCAGTGTGGTGTCGGGCTCGCGTCGTGGCCGTGCGGCGGCCGTCCAGGACACCGAAGTGCCCGACCAACACGACGGAGGCCGGCAGTGACCGGAAGAGTGACCGGAACGATCTCCCGACTCCCCGACCTCGGCTGGATGCTCCGCCCGCTGACCGAGATTCCGGGGGTCCGGCACGCCGTGGTCGTCTCGGAGGACGGTCTGCGGCTCGGCCACGCGTCCGCCGAGAATCTGCGGGGCCCGGTGGCCGAACTGAGCGTGGCCGAGGCCGAATCGCTCGCCGCCGCGTCCGCCGCGCTGACCATGACGGGCCGGTCCACGGCGGGGCTGATGTTCGGGGGCGCCGCCGACGTACGCCAGTTGATGCTGGAGTCCGACCAGGGTTTCATCCTCTTCACCTCGGCGGGCGTGGGTGCCCAGTTGGGCGCCGCGACCGAGACCGACGCCGATGTGGGCCTGGTGGCCCAGCAGATGCAGCTGCTGGTCGTGAAGATCGGCAGCCACCTGAGCAGCCAGCCCCGGGATCCGGTGAGCCCGTCGTCATGACGGAGCGTCCCGACGACCGGACCACGTCGGCGGTACGCCCGTACGTGATCACCGGTGGGAGGGCGGACGCCGGAGTCGAACCGCTGTCCTGGGAATCGCTGGTGATGGCCGCGGAGACGGCCCCGCCGGCGACCCTCCAGCCGGAACACCGAACAATTCTGACGCACTGTCAGGGACTGCTGTCGGTGGCCGAGGTGTCGGCCCATCTCGGCCAGCCGCCCTCCGTGGTCCAGGTGTTGCTCGCCGACCTGATCGGCTGGGGACTGATCGTGACCCGCCCGCCCATACCGCCGGCCGAACGAGCCGATGTGACCATGCTGAGAAAGGTCCTCCATGGCCTCGAAAGCCGCCTCTGAGGCTTCGGGGGCGCTGTCCTCCGGCAAGTACGTCAACTCCAGCGTCGCCGGCGCGGCGAAGATCATGGTCGTCGGGCCGCTGGGCGTCGGCAAGACGACGTTCATCGGTACGGTCTCCGAGATCAAGCCGCTCAGCACCGAGGCCGTGATGACCCAGGCCGGCGCCTCCGTGGACGTCACCGTCGACCAGGCCAAGGCCACCACCACCGTCGCCCTGGACTTCGGCCGGATGACGCTCGACGGTGAGCTGGTCCTCTATCTGTTCGGTACGCCGGGGCAGCAGCGTTTCCTGCCCGCCTGGCGCGATCTGGCGCGGGGCGCGCTCGGCGCCCTCGCCCTGGTGGACACCCGCGATCTGACGGCGTCCTTCGACGCACTCGGCCATCTGGAGGACCTGGGGCTGCCGTTCGCCGTCGCCGTCAACGTCTTCCCCGGCAGCCCCGTGCACAGCGACGGCGAGCTGCGCGCGGCGCTCGACCTGCTGCCGGAGACACCCCTGGTGTCCTGCGACGCGCGGGACGAGCGGCCCTCGGTCCTGGCGCTCATCGCCCTCGTACGCCATCTCCTCCTCGCCGCCGAGTCCTCATGACGCCGGAGTCCACGACATGACCACACCCCCGCCCGCACCCGCGGCCACCCCCACGCCGATCTTCGGAGAGCAGCTCGACGGCGACCGGATGCCGCTCCTGTACGAGCAACTGCGCGCCGAGCACGGCCCGGTGGCCCCGGTCAGCGTCGCGCCCGGTATCAACGCCTGGCTGGTCCTCGGCCACCGCGAACTGCTGCGGCTGACCCGCGAGGAGCAGGACTTCTCCCACGACCCGCGCCGCTGGGGCCAGTTGCGCGAGGGCCGGGTGCCCGCCGACTCGCCGATCCTGCCGATGGTGGGCTGGCGGCCGGCGCTGCTGTTCGCCGACGGGCAGCAGCACCGCCGGATGCGCGCGGCCGTGTCGGACGCGCTCGCCCGGATCAACGGGCACGAACTGCGGCGCGGCGTACGGGCGACGGCCGAGCGGCTGATCGCCGAGTTCGCCGACGGCAAGCAGGCGGACCTGGTGTCGGACTACGCGCGCAAGCTGCCGCTGATGGTGATCACCGGTCTGCTCGGGCTCGACGGGCCGACGGGGCAGGAGCTGGTGAAGGCCATCGCGGGGCTGGTCGTGGCGAACGCCGACTCCGCCGACGCGAGCAAGCGCATGGGCGCGATCCTGCTCGCCCTGATCGAGGAGAAGCGGCACCGGCCCGGCAACGACGTCACCTCCGCCCTGCTGCACCATCCGGTGGGGCTGACGGACGAGGAGGTGCTGCACAACCTGGTGGTGATGTTCGTCGCGGGCAACCAGACCACGGTGAACTGGATCGCCACCACCCTGCGCATCCTGCTCTGCGACCCGGCGTTCCGGTCCTCGCTCAGCGGCGGTCATCTGAGCGTCGACGACGCGCTCGACCTGGTGCTGTGGCGCTTCCCGCCGACGCAGAACTTCCCCGCCCGGTACGCCACGCGCGACCTGCGGTTCGGCGGCCAGGAGGTGCGGGCCGGTGACATGCTGATCCTCGGTCTGGCCGCGGCGAACGCCGATCCCGACATCCTGCCGGAGGACGGGACACCCGTCGTCGGCAACCGGTCCCATCTGGCGTTCGGCGCCGGGCCGCACACCTGCCCGGCCCAGGACCCGGCCAGGCTGATCACCCGTACCGCCGTCGACACGATCAGACACCGGCTGCCGGATCTCGAACTGGCCGTGCCGGAGACCGAGTTGGCCTGGATCAAGTCGCCCTGGAGCAAGGGCCTGGCGGCCCTTCCCGTCCGCTTCACCGAACCGCAGTTGCCGCGCGGAGAGCGCGCGACGCGGAGCTGAGGAGAGCCCTGTTGAGCCCCGAACCGAGTACGTCCCCCACCACCGTCCCCGACTCGTCGGTGACCGCCCCTTCGGCCCCCGCCCCGCACCGGATGGACCCGGCCGGAGGCTGCCCGCACGCCGCCAACGCGCACCTGCTCGCACGGGGCGCGGTGGCTCCCGTCGTACTCCCGGGCGACGTCGAGGCGATGGCGGTCATCGGGCACGACGCGCTGAAGGAGTTCCTGTCGCATCCCGATGTCGCGAAGGGCGCCGCGCACTTCACGGCGCTCCAGGAGGGGCGGATCCCCGACGGGTGGCCGCTGAAGACGTTCGCGACCGTGCAGGGCATGACGACGGCGGACGGCGACGACCACCGGCGGCTGCGCTCACTGGTGAGCAAGGCGTTCACGACGCGGCGGGTGGAGGCGCTGCGCGGGCGGGTGGAGGAGGTGACGGCGGAGCTGCTGGAGAATCTGGCGGCGGCCGGCCGGGTCGGCCCGGACGGGCGGAACGTGGTGGATCTCCGGGCGCACTTCGCGCTGCCGCTGCCGATGGGCGTCATCTGTGAACTGCTCGGCGTGGACGTGGAGTTCCACGACCAGCTGCACCATCTGTCGAACCAGATCGTCGCGACGGACATCGCCCCCGAGGACGCGATGGCGGCCAACCGGGACATCGTGGCCGTACTGGGCGCGGTGGCCGCCTCCCGTACGACCAACCCCGGTGAGGATCTGACCAGCGCGCTGATCGCGGCGCGCGAGGAGGACGGCGACCGGCTGAGCGGGCACGAACTCATCGGCACCCTGCTGCTGATGATCATCGCCGGGCACGAGACGACGCTGAACCTGATCACCAACGCGGTGCGCGCGCTGTGCCGTCACCGCGATCAGCTCGAACTCGTCCAGACGGGCAAGGCGAGCTGGTCGGACGTGGTCGACGAGACGCTGCGCTGGGACAGTCCGGTGAGCTTCTTCCCGTTCCGCTATCCGACCCGGGATCTGACCCTGGACGGCACGGTGATCCCGCAGGGCACGCCGGTCCTGGCGGGCTACTCGGCGGCGGGGCGCGACAAGGCGGCGCACGGCGAGGACGCGGATGTCTTCGACCTCAGCCGGTACGCCACGGGCTCGACCACCCGCCATCTCTCGCTCGGGCACGGCGCGCACTTCTGTCTGGGGTCCTCACTGGCCCGGCTGGAGGCGACGATCGCGCTGGAGCGGCTGTTCACCCGCTTCCCGGAGCTGGACATCGCGGTCACGGAGGCGGAGCTGCCGCGCCACGCGAGCTTCGTGGGCAACAGCGTGCAGCAACTGCCGGTGACGCTGGGGTAGTTCGCCTTCCGGGGCGACCGGGGCCGGGTGACGGCCCGTCAAGAACTTTGGTCCATACCAACGCCTTGACGGCCTCTCCCGCCCTCCCTTAAATCAAGTATTGAAATAACTGCGCCCCCTTCCTCTCTTGATCCATCGCTCCATCGCCCTGAATGTCATGTGCATGCCTCCACGAGAAGTGAAGTGATGACCTGTGCGAACCCCCCTGCGGCGTCGTGTGACGCTGTACGCCCTGGCTCTTCTCACCTGTACGACCATGGCGACGGCCGTGCCCGCCGGAGCGGCCACGCCCTCCCCGGAAGCCCGTGTCGACGCCGCGAGCGCCGCGCCCATGGCCGTGACGTTCGACGAGAACTTCGACGGTCCCGCCGGATCGGCCGTCAACAGCGGCAGATGGCAGATCGAGACCGGCGACAACGTCAACAACCATGAACGGCAGTACTACACGGCGGGCAACAACAACGCCGCCCTCGACGGCCAGGGCAACCTCGTCATCACCGCCCGCAAGGACAACCCCGGCAACTACCAGTGCTGGTACGGCCGGTGCGAGTACACCTCCGCCCGCCTCAACACGGCCGGCAAGTTCACCGCGCAGTACGGCCGGGTCGAGGCCAGGATGAAGATCCCGCGCGGGCAGGGCATGTGGCCCGCGTTCTGGATGCTCGGCAACGACATGGGCCAGGTCGGCTGGCCCAACAGCGGTGAGATCGACATCATGGAGAACGTCGGCTTCGAGCCCGGCACCGTGCACGGCACGCTGCACGGCCCCGGCTACTCCGGCTCGGGCGGCATCGGCGCCGGCTACAGCCTGCCCGGCGGCCAGGCGTTCGCCGACGCGTTCCACACCTTCGCGATCGACTGGTCGCCCAACTCCATCCGCTGGTCGGTCGACGGCAACGTCTTCCAGACCCGTACGCCCGCCGATCTCGGCGGCCGGCAGTGGGTGTTCAACAAGCCGTTCTTCCTGATCCTCAACCTCGCCGTGGGCGGTTACTGGCCCGGCGACCCCAACGGCAGCACGCCCTTCCCGAGCACGCTGACCGTCGACTACGTACGGGTCACGACGGACGGCGGCGGAGGCACCGGCGGTTCGATCACCGGCGTCGGCGGCAAGTGCCTGGACGTGGCCGGGGCGAATCCCGCCAACGGGACGGCCGTTCAGCTCTACGACTGCAACGGCTCGGCCGCGCAGCAGTGGAGCCGGGGCGCCAACGACTCGCTGCGGGCGCTCGGCAAGTGCCTGGACGTGAAGGACAACAGCACCGCGAACGGCGCGCAGCTCCAGCTCTGGGACTGCGCGGGCTCGGGCAATCAGCGCTGGGCCGTGTCGGGCGCCAATGATGTCGTGAACATCCAGGCGGACAAGTGCATGGATGTGACCGGCGGCGCGTCGGTGAACGGGGCGCGGGCGCAGATCTGGACGTGTACGGGCGCGGCCAACCAGAAGTGGTCGGTGAACGCGTAACACCCTGATCCGATCGGTCCACGGACCCCGGCGGCGCGGCAAGTCCCTTGCCCGCCACCGGGGTTCGCCGTTCTCCCGCCGTTCTCAGTGCACGCGTTCGCCCGAGCGCCAGACCGCCCAGGTCAGCGGCACGCCGGGCCGGTAGGCGAGATGGACGTGGCTCGGGGCGTCGAGCAGGACGAGGTCGGCGCGGGCGCCGGACGTGAGGCGTCCGACGTCCGTACGGCGCAGAGCGGCGGCGCCGCCCGCCGTGGCCGACCAGAGAGCCTCGTCGGGCGTCATCCCCATGTCGCGTACGGCGAGGGCGACGCAGAACGCCATCGACGAGGTGAAGGACGAGCCGGGGTTGCAGTCGGTGGACAGCGCGACGGTGGCGCCCGCGTCCAACAGGCGCCGGGCGTCCGGCCATTGGG
>NZ_MDCR01000386.1 GCF_001723055.1 Streptomyces niveus | reverse complement strand
CGAAGCACTCCAGATCGGCCCCGACACCCCGATCATCACGACCGACGCGCGCCACCGCGCCGACGCCAAGAGCGGACTGATCACCCTCGTCGAACACGCACTCATGGCACGGCTTCGCTGAGCCGTCCGCCGGGTCGTACGCCGCGACGACAACGGCAGAGGCCCCGCACTCCGAGGAGTGCGGGGCCTCTGCCGTTGTGGCTCTGACGGCTCACATGGTTCTCTCGCGGCGCTGTACGGCCGCTGGAGCGTCCGGAATCAGCCTTGCCAGCTGTGCGGGGCCCGGAAGCCCGGCGTGCGCTCCAGACGGCGCCAGCCGGCCGTGGAGCGGCCCCGGTGGGCCGGCGCGGCGTCCGCGCCGGTGCGGGCGGCGGCGCGCGCCATGAGGACGGCGGTGATGGCGGCCAGTTCCTCGGGGCCGGCCTGGCCCTTCTCGACGCGGAGGAGGGAGCTGTCCGCGCGGAGCGGGGAGTTGTCGGCTGAAGCGTTCATCGGGCTCGTGTCTCCGTCTTCTCGGCAGGTGGGCGGCGGCGTGGCCGGTGTCGTGCGCGGCACGGGTGCGGCGTCCGGCGGGCGCGGGCTCACTGCGGGGGGTTGCCGTGCTTGCGGGACGGCAGGTCGGCGTGCTTCGTACGGAGCATCGCGAGGGCCGAGACGAGGACCTCACGGGTCTCGGCCGGGTCGATGACGTCGTCGACCAGGCCGCGCTCCGCGGCGTAGTACGGGTGCATCAGCTCGGCCTTGTACTCCTTGACCATGCGTACGCGCATGGCCTCGGGGTCCTCGGCCTCGGCGATCTGCTTACGGAAGATGACGTTGGCGGCGCCTTCCGCGCCCATCACCGCGATCTCGTTGGTCGGCCAGGCGTAGGTGAGGTCGGCGCCGATGGACTGGGAATCCATGACGATGTAAGCACCCCCGTACGCCTTGCGCAGGATGAGCGAGATCCGCGGGACGGTGGCGTTGCAGTACGCGTACAGCAGCTTCGCCCCGTGGCGGATGATGCCGCCGTGCTCCTGGTCGACGCCGGGCAGGAAGCCGGGTACGTCCAGCAGGGTCACGATCGGGATGTTGAAGGCGTCGCACATCTGGACGAAGCGCGCGGCCTTCTCGGACGCCTCGATGTCCAGGACGCCCGCGAGGGACTGCGGCTGGTTGGCGACGATGCCGACGACCTGGCCGTCGAGCCGGGACAGCGCGCAGATGATGTTGGTGGCCCAGCGCTCGTGGATCTCCAGGTAGTCGCCGTCGTCGACGAGCTCCTCGATGACCTTGCGCATGTCGTAGGGGCGGTTACCGTCGGCCGGGACGAGGTCGAGCAGCACGTCGGAGCGGCGGTCGGCCGGGTCGTCGGACTCGGCGACGGGCGGGTTCTCGCGGTTGTTCGAGGGGAGCATCGCCAGCAGGTAGCGGACCTCGGCGATGCAGGTCTCCTCGTCGTCGTACGCGAAGTGCGCGACGCCCGAGGTCTCGGCGTGCACGTCCGCGCCGCCGAGGCCGTTCTGGGTGATCTCCTCGCCCGTGACCGCCTTGACGACGTCGGGTCCGGTGATGAACATCTGCGACGTCTCACGGACCATGAACACGAAGTCGGTGAGGGCGGGGCTGTAGGCGGCGCCGCCGGCGCACGGGCCGAGCATGACGCTGATCTGCGGGATGACGCCCGACGCCTTGGTGTTGCGCTGGAAGATGCCGCCGTAGCCGGCGAGCGCGGACACGCCCTCCTGAATACGGGCGCCCGCGCCGTCGTTGAGCGAGACCAGCGGGGCACCGGCCGAGATGGCCATGTCCATGATCTTGTGGATCTTGGTGGCGTGGGCCTCGCCCAGCGCGCCGCCGAAGATCCGGAAGTCGTGCGCGTACACGAAGACCGTGCGACCGTCGACCGTTCCCCAGCCGGTGATCACCCCGTCCGTGTACGGCTTCTTGGCCTCCAGGCCGAAACCGGTGGCCCGGTGCCGGCGCAGCTGTTCGACCTCTCTGAACGAGCCCTCGTCGAGCAGCAGCGCGATACGCTCGCGCGCCGTCAGCTTCCCCTTGGCGTGCTGCGCCTCGGTCGCGCGTTCGCTCGGTCCGCTCAGCGCCTGCCCCCGCAGCGAGTGCAGCTCGGCCACACGCCCACGGGCGTCGACGGGCTCACTCGGCGTCTGGTCCACAACGGTCATGTACCGACCCTACGAACAACGGAGCGAAAAGCCGCCGTCGACTCCACACAGTCTCCCGCCCGGATTCCTGGTGGGGCTGGACAGTATCCGAGTGGACGCGGGCCGAATCGACAGCCCGGAGGCCCTCGCGCTTGTGAGGTTCCTCCAGATGTCAGCCGGACGTCGGCCGGTGGCCGGCCGACGGTCATACGTCCGGTCTCCGGGTGGCGGGGGTGACGGCGGGTGCGGGGGTGACGTCAGGTTGTGAAGACTCGCAAACCATTGAGAGCGCTCTCAGTCATAACTCTTGACGCGTCCCTGAACACCTGACGAGAGTGGGGCGCAGACGCAGGCGCGCCCCCCACGTACCGCGCGTCACTGCGTTCCCCCCACATCTCAGGAGAACATCCGTGATATCGCGCAGACTGTTTCTGACAGGCACGGCCGCCGCGGCTACGGCGCTCACCTACCCCGTCTGGGGAAGCGCTCTCAGCCCCCGCGCGTCGGCTGCCGCCGACACCTGTGAACTCGCCCTGGTGAACAAGTCGTTGCCCGGCTCCGTCAACGCGTACGTCACCGGCCACGAGCAGGGCACCGACCGCTGGGTGCTGCTCCGTGCCGACGGCAGCGTGTACAAGCCGGAGTCGCCGGCCGAGGCCAACACGCCGCTGCCGGTGGACTGCGCCATTCCGCTCAACGCGGCGGGCGGCGCGGCCGTGACACTGACGCTGCCCCAGATGTTCGGCGCGCGCGTCTACTTCGTACGCGACGACACGCTGGACTTCTTCCTGAACCCGGGTCCGTCCCTGGTCGAGCCGGCGTTCGCGAGCGAGAACGACCCCAACTACGGCCGCACCTGGTCGTTCGCCGAGTTCACCTTCAATCCGCAGCAGCTGTACTCGAACATCAGCTACGTCGACCTGGTGACCGCGCTGCCCATCGGGATCACCCTGGAGGGCGACGCGAAGCACGAGGTGGCCCCGTTGCCCGAGGGCGCCCTCCAGAAGATCGCCGACGGTCTGACCGCGCAGGCGGCGGCCGACGGTCAGCCGTGGGACAAACTGATCACGCGCGGCGCCGACGGCCAGGTCCTGCGGGTGATCGCGCCGCAGAACGCGATGGCGCCGTACTTCGACCGGCCCGACGAGATGCCCTTCAGAGACGTCTTCGACGGCTACGTCGACCAGGTCTGGCAGAAGTACGCCGCCGAGGATCTCAGGATCGACCTCCAGGGCGGGCGCGGCGTGCTGGCCGGCCGGGTCAGCGGCGACACGCTCACCTTCGCGGGCGGCCACACCTTCTCCAAGCCGTCCTCGAAGGACATCTTCACCTGCAACCACGGCCCCTTCACGAACAACCCGGGCGATTCGGACGACAAGAAGGCGCTCCTCGCGCGGCTGGCGGCCGGTTTCAACCGCTCGACGCTCCTCACCCACCCCGACCAGCCGAACGGCGCCACGGCGGCGGACTACTACAAGGCCCCGGCCACCAACCACTGGGCACGGGTGCTGCACGCCAACACCCCGATCGGGTACGCGTTCCCGTACGACGACGTGCGGCCGGACGGCGAGCCGGACGTCTCGGGTGCGGCGCACGACGGCAACCCGGTGCGCTTCACGGTGTCGGTCGGCTCCTGAGGGCCCACTGCCGAGGCCCGCGCCTCCGGTGCCTCGTCGCCTCTCCTCCTACGGAGGGGGCGGCGGGGCACCGTCGCGTTTCCGGTCCGCGTCACCCGATCGACGGAAGATGTTGAATTTTTAACGAGACAGGTCTACGCTCTGGCTCGTTGCTTGAACGCTAAACAAACACCCTCCGGGAGAAACCCCATGTCTCTGTTCAACCGCAAGTCCGACACCGACGTAGCCACCGCCCCGGTCAACCCCGACCTGGCCCACCTGACCGGTGACTACACCATCGACCCGTCGCACAGCAGCATCGGCTTCACCGTGCGTCACGCGATGGTCACCAATGTCCGCGGCTCCTTCAGCAAGCACGAGGGCACGCTGAGCCTGGACGGCTCGAAGCCGGAGAACTCCACCGCGTCGATCGACGTCGAGATCGAGAGCATCGACACCGGCGCGCCGGACCGTGACGGTCACCTGCGCAGCGCCGACTTCTTCGACGCCGAGACGTTCCCCAAGATGACCTTCCGCTCGACGAGCGCCGAGCAGCTGGGCGGCGACGACTACCGCATCACCGGTGAACTCACCATCAAGGACGTCACCAAGCCGCTCTCCATCGACCTGGAGTTCAACGGCAAGGCCACCGACCCGTACGGCAACGAGCGCGTCGGCTTCGAGGGCAGCGCCACGATCTCCCGCTCGGACTGGGGCCTGAGCTGGAACGCGGCGCTGGAGACCGGCGGCGTGGTCGTCAGCGACAAGGTGAAGCTGGTCTTCGACATCTCCGCGATCAAGAACCAGCCGCAGGCCGCCTGACCCGTACCGGAGCGCGGGCGGCGGGGCCGTCCGGGGGCACCGTCAGAAACCGCCCCCGTCGAAACCGCCGCCGCCTCCGAAGTCCCCTCCCCCGCCGAAGCCGCCACCGTCGAAGCCGTCTCCGCCGCCGAAGTCGCCGCCCGAGCCGCCGTCGTAGCCGGTGTAGTCACCGCCTCCGTAGTCCGCGGCGTAGGCGGGGGTGGTCAGGACGGTGCCGAGCATGGTGCCCACCAGCAGGGCAGGGAGCACGCCGCCGCCGAAGTAGCCGCCGGCCCAGGGGCCGTACGCCGGACCCGCGTCGTAGTACGGGCGCGGGCCGTACTCGGTCTGCACCATCCGCGTCATCGGGTCGTCGCCGTCCTCCAGACGCGCCGCGTCGGCCGCGCAGACCGGGATCGAACGGACCGCGCCGGCGGGCGGGGGCGACCAGTCCACGTCCTTCACGGAAGGGCCGTGCCGGGGGTCGAAGAAGCAGGGCGAACGGCGCTCCGGCAGTGGCTTGCCCTCCCGGCGCGCGGCGAGGGCGGCGAGCGAGAAACGGCCGTCCGCGAGCGCCTCGGTCACCCCGCGTACATCGTCCGGGCGCTCGGCGTGGTCCATGAGGGACTTCGCCTTCTCGTACGCGTCCAGACCCTGCTCGTAGTCCGCGCGCATCGCGTCGTCGGCGCCCTTCTCGCCCGGGTGGAAGTCGAGCCGGTCGAGTTCCTCGCCGAAGGCGGTGATGTCCTCGTCCACGACGACCCGCAGTTTGTCGAGGGCCTGCCTGTCGCGCTCCTCCTTACGGAGGCGGTTGCGGCGCAGCACCGCGTACACGCCCGCGCCGCCCAGCACCACGATGCCGCCGAGCGTGATCAGCCCGGTCGTCGCGCTGCCGCCGGCGGTGCCGTCGCTGCCGTCACCGGAGGACGTGTCCCAACCCGCGGGCGCCTGGCCGCGCGTTTCGGCGAGTGCCTGGTCCACGAAGTTGTTCAGCTCCGTCGCCGCCCCGACGGGACCCGTGCCCTTCGCGCCGTCGGTGATCGTACGCACGGCGTCCGGCGGCAGGTTACGGGCGTCGGCGGCGGCGTCGAAGCTGTCGCCGAGGCGTACGGCGTACACGCCTGACACGCCGGTCGCGGTCCGCAGCCTCTTGAGGAGGGTGTCGTCCGGATCGAAGTCGGCGGACCGCGGCAGGACGGCGACGAACACCGGCTTGTCCGCGTCCTTGATCTTCTTCGTCAGCGCGGCGGCGTCCGACCGGGAGAGCTGGTCGGAGGCGCGCGGGTCGACATGGACCGGGCCCTTCTTGAAGGCCTCGGCCACGGCATCGGGGCCGGTGGCTGCGTGCGCGCTCGGAGCCGCGACGACGGCGGCGCCCGTGAAGGCGAGCAGCAACCCGGACAGAGTGGTGAACAGCCTCGTCCTCATGTCACCGACGGTACCGGAGGGCGCCATGATCCGGAGTGGGCGGAATGTGACGGAACGAGGACGGACGGGGCCGTGGCAGGGCGTGCCGGGGCCGGGGCGTGCGAGGCCGCTTCTTCAAGAAGGAGGGCCGGAACGAGCGGCGCACCCGGGCGGGGAGGCCCGGGTGCGTCACTCATGGGGGTACGGGGAGGTACGGGGGCGTGCCGGCTACTTCTGCTCCACCCGCACCCAGTCGATCTCGGCCTTCACACCGCCCTGCGCGACCCTGTCGACGCTCGACTGGGGCAGGCCCCAGTACGGCGTGGTGACCTGGTTGTGCCCGGCCGGGTAGGCGCCGCCCAGCGCGAGGTTGAGGATCACGTACTGGTTGTGGTCGAAGACCCACTCCCCGCGGGTCGACTCCAGCTTCTGCCGCGACGTCGTCTGCACCACCCGGTCGTCGACGGTGAAGATCATGCCCTCCGGCGTCCACTCGACGGCGTAGGTGTGCCACTGGTCGACCCGGCCGCCGCCCGGGAAGGTCTGCGACTTGCCGACGTTCCCCGCGGCCGAGTAGCCGGGGCCGTGCAGCGCGGTGCTGGTCCAGTCCGCGTAGCCGACGTTCTCCATGATGTCCGTCTCGCCGGAGCCCGGCCAGGACACCGACGGGTCGTCGACGTCGCTGCCCAGCAGCCAGAACGCCGGCCAGAAGCCGTCGCCGACGGGAAGCCTCATCCGCGCGCTGACCTTGCCGTACGTGAAGTCGAACTTGGTGTTGGTGTCGACGCGGCCCGAGGTGAAGTCGTAGGTGCCGCCGCCGGGCACCGTGGTGCAGCCCTTGCAGTACTTCGACTCCAGGACGAGCGCCCCGTTCTGGGTCTTGATGTTGTCCGGCGAGTCCACGTACGCCTGCGACTCACCGTTGACGGAGCCCATCTCCTGGCCGGTGCGCACCACGCGCCACTTGTTGCGGTCCAGGCCGGAGCCGGTGAAGTCGTCGAAGAAGGTCTGCCGGTAGGCGCCGCCCGGGTTCTGCGGCAGGGCGGGGTACGCCGCCGCCGCGCTGCCGCCGGTGCCCCAGACCTGGAACTCGTACAGCGAGTAGCCGAACTGCGCCGTCGACGGGGCCGGGTTGTAGAAGGAGCGGCGCTCCTTGCCCAGCATCCGCACGTAGCGCCCGTTCACCGGGGTGGGCAGGTTGATCGTGTCGTGCCTGCCGACGGCCTCCGCGGGTGACTTGATGTTCGCCCGGCGCTCGGCGATCTGCGCCGCCGAAGGCCGGTACACGGTGCGCCAGTTGCGGTTGTCGTCGGAGACCTGGAGCTCGAAGTCGACCGCGTAGGCGGCCTCCCAGTACAGGTCCACGGACTGGATCGTGGACGGGGCGCCGAGGTCCACGCCCACCCACCGGTTCTGGTTCCAGTCGCTCGACCAGCGGGACTGGTCGGCCTTGAGGTCGGCGGGCCAGCCGCCGTCGGTGACGAAGGCCGGGGAGTTGCCCGCGTGCTGGTACAGCTCGCCGTAGGCGGGGTGGTTCAGCGCCAGGTTGCTGCGCGTCGTGGCGGCGGGGGCGGGTTCGCCGCCGAAGACCTGGAAGGAGAAGAGGGAGTAGCCCCAGGCGGTGCCGCGCTCGACACCGCGCATCCGGACGTAGCGCCCGGTGGCCTCCTGCGGGTACGTGTGCGCGGTGACGGTGCCGCCGGTGCCCTCGTTCTCGGTGTAGAAGTCGGTCCAGTCCGTGCCGTTGCGCGAGATCTCCAGGACGTACTGCTTGCCGTACGCGGCTTCCCATTCGAGCTTGACCTGGCTGACGCGGATGACGCCGCCGAGGTCGATCTGGATCCAGGCGTTGTCGGTGAAGTCGCTGGCCCACCGGGTGGCGGGGTTGTTGTCGAAGGCGCCGCCGGCGGGGGTGCCGGCGTTCTCGACGCCGGAGGTGGTGACGGCCGCCGGTCTGGCCGCGAAGGCTTCCGCCGCGCGGTCGGTGTTCCACGCCGCGGCGGCCCGGACTGCGGGCGGCTGCGGCGGTGCGGCGACGGCGAGCGGCGCCGCCAGCGCGAGCAGGGCGAGGGTGGTGGTCGCGAGTAAGGACGTACGTGGGGGCATCGTTGACTCCGTTGGCGATACGGGTGAATGGAGCGATGTCCGTACGGGGGGTGTTACCGCGCGTGGTGCGTGCCGTGCCGTGGCCGTGCCTGCGGGCGGACGGCCCCGCC
>NZ_MDCR01000385.1 GCF_001723055.1 Streptomyces niveus | reverse complement strand
CCCGCGCCAGCACCGGGATCCGGGAGCGCGGGGCGTCCAGCAGGACCTGCCCCGGCCCCTCGTACGCGGTCCCGGTTGCCGTGTCGTACCAGCGCCCGCGGGGCAGCCGTACCGCGCGCCGCTCCGTACCGGCCTCCAGCACCGGCGCCACCAGCAGCGAGTCCCCGAGCAGAAACGCGTCCTCGCAGTCCCGCAGCGCCCGGTCCTCCGGGGCGCCCCACCACACCGGACGGGCGTACGGCGCGCCCGTCAGCCGCGCCAGCTGGGCCAGCGTCATGAAGTACGGCCCCAGCCGCTCCCGCTCCAGGAGCGCCGTACGCGCGTGGCCGAGCACCTCGTCACCGAACTCCCACGGCTCCCTGCGCCCGGCTTCGATGGCCGCGTGCGTACGGAACAGCGGCAGATACGCGCCCAGTTGGTACCAGCGCAGAAACAGCTCCGGCGACGGATTCCCGGTGAAACCGCCCACGTCCGGACCCGAGTACGGCACCCCGCACAGCCCCAGCCCCAGCACCAGCGACAGCGAGGCACGCAGCCCCGGCCAGCCGGTCTCCACATCGCCGGACCAGGTCCCGCCGTACCGCTGCATCCCCGCCCAACCGGAGCGCGAGAAGAGGAAAGGCCGCTCGTCGGGCCGCAGCCGCCGCAGCCCCTCGTACCCGGCCATGCCCATCGTCAGCCCGTACACGTTGTGGGCCTCCCGGTGATCGCCGCCCCGCCCGTCGAGCGCGTGCCTGGCCGACAGAGGCAGCGTCATGTCCCCGAAGGGGGCGAACGACACCGGCTCGTTCATGTCGTGCCAGACGCCCGAGAAGCCCTGCGCGAGCCGCTCCTCGTAAAGAGAGCCCCACCATTCGCGCACCGCCGGATCGGTGAAGTCCGGATAGACGCACTCACCCGGCCAGACCTCTCCCCGTACGTCGTCACCGCGCGCGTCCCGGACGAACGCGCCCGCCGCCGCCCCGCTGTCGTACGTCTCGTTCCCCGGCTCCGCCTTCACCGCCGGATCCACGATCGACACCAGCCGCACCCCCTCGGCACGCAACTCCTTGGCGAGACCGGGCAGATCGGGGAAACGCCGCCGGTCCACGGTGAACACCCGGTGGCCGTCGTAGTGATCGATGTCCAGATGCAGCGCCGACAACGGCAGCCCGCGTTCGCGGTAGCCGGCCGCGATCCGCCGCACCTCGTCGGCCCCGCCGAAACCCCACCGCGCGTGCTGCGGCCCCAGCGCCCACGAAGGAGGCAGCGCCGGCAGCCCCGTCAGAGCCGTCCAGCCGTGCAGCACCCGCGCGGGCGTGCCGAGCAGCACCCAGCAGCGCAGCGGGCCGCCGTCCATCCGGAGCTCGGACGTGCCCGGCCGGTCATGCCCCGAGCCCGCGCCCTCCTCGCCCTCCTTAAGGATGACGCGCCCGACCCACGAGTTGTCGTAGAAGGCGAGGTGCGTCCCCGCGTCCGCCACCACCAACTGCACCGGCATGGTGATGTACAGCGGATCGTCACCGGGGCCGAACCGGCCCCGCGGATCGGTGTTCCACAGGCGGTACACGCCGTCGCGCAGCCGCGGGCCCGACGCCCTTCCGCCGAGCCCGAAGAAGCGCGCGTCGGCGGCCACCTCGGCTCGTTGCGCCCAGCGTGCCGGACCGCCGCCGTCCACCGGCTCCCACCAACGCGGCGGCAGCTCACGCCGCAGCACGACACCCCCCGGCGTCGCCACCTCCACGGCGCCGTGCCGGGAGACCGCCACCGTCACGCGCTCCGACACCACCCGCCAGCCGCCGTCCTTGTCGGGCTCCAGCACGGCCCGTGGGTCGGGCTCCGGCGGATCGCCCGCCAGCGCGTACGACGGTGCGGGCTCGGGGCATGACCGG
>NZ_MDCR01000384.1 GCF_001723055.1 Streptomyces niveus | reverse complement strand
GGGCTGTTGCCTTGTCCGTGCTGGGATCATTTCCGGATGAGGGGGGCGTCCGGGTGCCCCTATGTCTTTGGTCAAGCTGGTCGGGTGTGAGTTCGGGGCGTCTGGAACGATGTGTCCGTGCATGCTGATGACCAGGTTGGTGAGGGTGTCCCCGCGGAGCTCGTGGTGTTCCTGCGGGGTGCGGTTGACGGTCGCCCGGTGAAGATCGCTCCTTCCGTGTGTGGGTGCGGCGGTCGTGTGTTCTTCGTGTTGGTCAATGCGTCCGGAGCGGAACGGGAGTGCTCTGGCTGCGGCAGCCGCGCGTTCATCGCGGATAGCGAGGAGTACTGGAACGAGGAGTCCTGGGAGGACGACGAGCCCGGTGCGGCTGGCTGTCCCTGCGGGAGCGAGGAGTTCGAGGCCGCGGTCGCGTTCTCACTCGGCGACGGCGGATCGGTCCGCTGGGTGACCGTGGGCCTGCGGTGCATCAAGGACGGATTCTGCGGGGTCTATGCCGACTGGAAGATCGACTACAGCCCCACGGAACACCTCTTGACCATGGTCTAGGTCTGCGGAGCGACGGCCCGGACCGGCTGCGGTTCGTAGAAGGTTCCGTCGCGGAGCATCGCGGAGAGGACGTCGGCCCGGCGTCTGGCGAGGCAGAGTAGAGCCTGGGTGTGGTGCTTGCCCTGGGCGATCTTCTTGTCGTAGTAGGCCCGGGATGCCGGGTCGCCCAGGGCCGCGAACGCGGAGAGGAAGAAGGCCCGTTTGAGCTGCTTGTTGCCTCTCCTGGAGGGTTGTTCGCCGCGGATCGACGACCCGGAACTGCGGGTCGCCGGGGCGAGACCCGCGTAAGCGGCGAGGTGGCCGGAGGTCGGGAAGGTGCTGCCGTCGCCGACCTCGATCAGGATGCGGGCTCCGGTCCTGACGCCGACTCCCGGCATCGACGTCAGGACCTTCGAAAGAGGGTGGGCGTCCAGAAGTTCTTCGATCCGCCCGGCCAGCAGTTTGCGCTGGTCGAGGACTGCGGCCAGAGATCCGGCGAGGCTCGGGACGATCAGTGCGGCCGCCTCGGTCCCCGGGACGGTCACGGTCTGCTCGTCCAGCGCGGCGAAGATGTCCTCGACCAGCCGCTCGGCCATCCTCGGCGCCTTCGGCCGCAGCAGGGTGACCAGCCGCCGTCGGCCTGCCTTGCGTATCTGGGCTGGGGACCCGAACCGTTCCAGCAGCGTGAGGACGGCAGGGTGCTGCAACCGCGGTCCCAGGACCCGTTCCAGCGAGGGATGGATCTGGGTCAGCAGGCCGTGCAGGCGGTTCGCGACCCTGGTGGCCTCGCCGGCGAGGTCGTCGTCGAAGCCGACGATCATCTCCAGCTCGGCGATCGTCTCGTCCTCGCCGTCGATCGCCCGCAGCGTGTGCGGCATCGCGCGGGACGCGTCCGCGATGATGAACGCGTCCTTCGCATCCGTCTTGGCCTGACCCGGGTAGAGGTCGGCGATCCGCCGCATCGTCAGCCCCGGCAGATAGGCGACCGGGCAGCCCATGTCCCTCGCGACCGCCAGCGGCAGGGCGCCGATCGAGGCCGGCTGGTCGACCACGACCAGCACCGTTCCGTGCTTGGCCTTCAGCTTGGCGAACAGCTCGCGGAGCTTGGGTTCGGTGTTGGGCAGCCGCTTGTCGAACGCCTTCTTCCCGGCCGGGGTGACGGCGGTGGCGTGGTGTTCGCCCTTGCCGACGTCCAGGCCGAGGAATGCGTCGATGTCGCCGGTGTCGATCACGTGCAGGCCCCTCTATCACGCTTTCGTCCGGCCTTGCCTGGGCACCGAGCTGCCACATCCACGTTACGGAGAGCTCTTCCGGCTCGGGTGAAGCCGGTGCTCAAGCCCCTCATTAGCGGTCTGTCGATGCCTCCGGGCCCGGTGACACCACCCCCCGGATCATGAAAAACAAGGGGGGGAAGTCATGCCGGACCCGAAGGCCGGAGGCCCCATTGCGGAGCCATGAAAAAGGTAACGGGGGGATTTTGCTGGACTCGGCCGCGGTGCTCAGGCCGGCCACCGGTGGTACCCGGGCCGGGATCGTGAGGGCAGGGGCGTGTCACGTGGGCCGGCGGGGGCCGTGGGCCGGGTGGGTGGCTGCGGCGTGGCCGGCGCCTCGTCCTTCCGCGCGGGCCACGATCAGACCGTCGTGTACGCGGATCGCGGTCTCGGTGTGGTCGTCGGCCGGTTTCGGGCCGAGCGCTGCGGCGACCGTGCCGTCGTCGTCGAACACTACGCGCGGCCGGGGCAGTTCTCCGTCGGTGAACACCCGTCGCAGTGAGCCCGTGAGGTCGGTGATCCGCAGGCGTGCCAGCCGGCCGGTCTCGGCAGGATCGTTCGTGACGACGACGAACGTCACCTGGTCGCCCGGCCGCGCCGCGGTCACCGTCTCCTCGGCCGCCGACAGCCGCCCGACGCCCAGAACGATCACCACACCGTCGTCGCCGAGGCCGACGCTGCCGCCGGTGATCTCGTCGCGCAGTCCGGAGGGCGCCGCCCACGGGTCCTGCGCCGGCCGCGCCGGCGCGACGAAGGGCAGGTGCGCCGGTTCTCCGCCGTCGGGCAGGGCGATGCCGGACAGGTGCTCGGCGGCGCGGGCGAGGTCGAACGGATCGCTGGTCCCAGGGGCGTTCTCGGCGAGGCTTGCCGCACCGTTGAGCAGGGTCAGGGCGAGTTCGGCCGTACGTACCGTGGAGCGGCGCAGGGCGGTGTGCGGTTCCAGCGCCAAGGCGAGGAGCAGGGCCTCGAACCGGAGGAGTTCGGCCAGTGCGGTACGGGCCGGCTCGGTGTCGAGCACTCCGGACAGCGAGCGCAGCTGGAGGTGGCCGCTCCCCGGGGTGTCGCCGGTGAGGGGCAGCCGTTCGAGCCAGACCCGTGCGAAGGCGCCCAGGGCCGGCCCGGTGGAGGCGGGTGATTCCAGGGGGCGTTCGGCGCGGGTACGGGCCTGTTCGGCGTCGTCGGCGAGCACCGCGAGATACAGCGCGCGCTTGCCGGTGAAGTTGGAGTAGACCGCGCCTCTGGTCAGTTCGGCCCGCTCGGCCATCCGCTCGATCTTGGCCTCGGCGTAGCCGTGTTCGGCGAACTCCTGCCGGGCCGCGACCAGCACCGTCGCGCGGGTCCGCTCCTGCTGCTGTGCACGGGTCAGTCTCGCCATCGTTTTCCCCTTCCGCTTCCGCCGTGCCATGATACGGCCAACATCCAGATGATTGCGTTATCTGGATAACGAGAGCATTGGAGATTGTCGGTGGGTGACACCCGTGAGTGACAACGGATTCGAGGTCGAGGGACTCGTCAAGAGATTCGGCCGGACGACAGCGGTCGACGGCGTGAGCCTCTCGGCTCCCCGGGGCCGGGTGCTGGGGGTGCTGGGGCCCAACGGCGCGGGCAAGACGACCGTGGTCCGTGTGCTGGCGACCCTGCTGCGCCCCGACGCGGGCCAGGTGCGTGTGGCCGGGATCGACGTACAACGGGACCCGGCCCGGGTCCGCCGGCTCATCGCGCTGTCGGGGCAGCACACGAGCGTCGACAACGAGCTGTCCGGCCGGGCCAACCTGGTCATGATCGGCCGGCTTCTCGACCTCGGACGGCACGACGCCGACCGGCGGGCGGACGAACTGCTCTCCCGCTTCGGCCTCGACACGGCGGCGGACCGGCGCGCCGCCACCTACTCGGGAGGGATGCGGCGCCGCCTCGATCTCGCCGCCAGCCTGGTGGGGCGCCCGAAGGTCATCTTCCTCGACGAGCCCTCGGTCGGTCTGGACCCCGGAAAGCGCGACGAGTTGTGGCAGATGATCCGGGAGCTCGCCCAGGACGGCGTGACGGTGCTGCTCACGACGCAGTACCTCGAGGAGGCCGACGCCCTCGCCGACGAGGTCACCGTCATCGACCACGGACGGGTCATAGCCTCTGGCACCCCGGCGGATCTCAAGCGGGAGGCCGGCGGGCACACCGTGGTGCTCCGCCCGGCCGAGGCAGCCGACCTCGGCCGCGCCGCAGAGATTGTCGCCCGGGTCGCGGGACGGGAGCCCGACCGGTCACGCCACCACGAACTGACCGTACCGGTCGCCGGTGACACGGAATTCTTCGAGATCACCGCCGAGATCCGGCGCCACGGCATCGGCGTGGGCGAACTCGCGTTCCGCCTGCCCAGCCTCGACGAGGTCTTCCTCTCCCTGACCGGGACCCCCACCGCCGACGCCAAGGACGCAGCATGACCGCCACCCTCCCCGGCACCAGCAGGACCCGGGGCTTCGCCACCCTCCGACACAGCGGAATCCTCGCCCGGCGCAGTCTCCTCAAGAGCGCCAGGAATCCGGGCCCGGTCATCAACGGCGTCATCACCCCCGCACTGTTCATGGTCCTGTTCCTGTATCTCTTCGGCGGCCCGGTCGCCGGCTCCACCGCCGAGTACTTGCAGTACCTGTTCCCCGGGATCCTCGCCATGGGAGCCGGCCTGGCCGGCATGATCTCCACCGCGTCGGCCATCAATCTCGACCTGAAGAACGGCGTCACCGACCGGTTCCGCTCCCTTCCCATCGGCCGTACGGCGCCGCTTCTCGGCTCCGTGGCGGCCGACCTCCTCCGGTACCTCGTCGCCGTGTCGATCCTCTTCCTCATCGGCACCCTTCTCGGATTCCGTGTCCAGGGCGGTCTCCTCGCCGCGCTCGGCGCGACCGGACTCGCCATCCTGTTCGGGTTCTGCCTCAGCTGGGCCATGGTGTTCATCGGGGTCCTCGTCAAGAGCGCCGACGCCGTGCTGTCGTTCAGCTTCATCACCTTCCTGCCGCTCCAACTCGGCAGCAGCCTCGGCGCCCCCACCGACACCCTGCCCGGATGGCTGCGTGCCTGGGCCGACATCAACCCCGTCACCCACGTCATGAACGCCTGCCGGGCCCTGCTGAACGGAACACCGGACGACGGGAGCGCCGGCCTGACACTGCTGTGGTCAGCCGTCCTGTTCGGCGTCTTCTGCCCACTCGCGGTCCGCGCCTACGGACGCCAGGAGTGAGTGACGGTGCCGACCGACCACACCATGCCGGTATCCCTCGGCCCGCTGATCTCGGGCGTCCTCGCGGAGCACCCGGAGGTGTCCGACACTCAGCACGTCACCACGGCCACCGCCCTCGCGGCGGCCCTGGAGCACACTGCCGCACAGCTCGTCGAGCACTTCGTCGAGAACGCGCGCCGCGACGGCAGGTCATGGACCGAGATCGCCGCAGTCCTGGACGTGTCGAGACAGGCGGCACACAGAAGATTCGCCTCCCGCGTCACCAGCAGCCTTTCCGCCGGCCGAACCACACACCAGGGGGACACCACATGAACCAGCCAGAAACCCGAACCACCGGACCCGGCCTGCTGGTGCTGCACGCCCTGCGCTGCACCGGCGCGACCGGCCCCGACCGCCTCCGTCTGGTCACCGGACTCGACGCGTTCGACGTCGAGTCCGAGCTGATCGATCTCGGGGCAGCCGGACTCGTCACGCGCACGGCCGGCCCCATGCCCGGCTGGTGGCTCACGGACGCCGGCCGCGCTGCGGACGCCGAACGGATCACCGACGAACTGGAATCCGCCGCCGCCCGCGCGGCTGTGACAGCGGCGTACGAACGCTTTCTCGTACTCAACCCGGAACTGCTCGACCTCTGCCGGGCCTGGCAACTGCGCACCGTCGACGGTGTCGTGAGCGCCAACAACCACCGCGACGCCGCCTACGACGCCCGGGTCCTCGACCGTTTCGCCGACCTGGACCGCCGTGCCGCGACCGTCTGCGCCGAGCTGTCCGCGGCCCTGCCCCGATTCGGCCGCTACCGCGCCCGTTTCGCCGGAGCCCTCGAACGGGCCGGCTCCGGCGCGCTGGAGTACGTGACCGACAGCACCGCGTCCTACCACACAATCTGGGCGGAGCTGCACGAAGACCTGCTCGCCACCCTGGGGATCCCGCGATGAGATGGATCCGTACGATCTCCGCCGGAACACAAGAGGGAGCGGAGGAACTTGGCGGCAAGGCACGCGGCCTCGTCCTCCTGCACCGTCTCGGACTGCGGGTCCCGGCCGCCTTCGTCGTCACCACCGGGGCATGCCGAGCCTTCCGCCAGGAAAGGCACCTTCCCGCAGGACTTGCCGCCGAACTCGCGACCGCGATCACCAGCCTCGAACGCTCCACCGGGCGCACGTTCGGCGGCTCACGCAAGCCGCTCGCGGTGTCCGTCCGCTCCGGGGCCAGAGCGTCGATGCCCGGCATGATGAACACCATCCTCAACCTCGGCCTCACGACCGGAGCCACCACGGCCCTGACCGCCGAGACGGGCGACCGGCCCTTCGCCCTGGACTCGCGGCTGCGCTTCCTGTCGAGCTTCGCCGCCGCAGTCACCGACGCGGACATGAACGCGGTGAAGGCCGCCCCCGGAGGAGACCCCCCGCCGGGCACCGAACGCGGGCAGGCCCACCTCACCGACGCGGCGCGGGCGATTGAAGCTCTCGTACGGGAACGCTGCGGCCGGCCCGTCCCCGACGACGCGAACCGCCAGCTGGAATGGGCCGTCGAGGCCGTGTTCTCCTCCTGGGACACACCCCGCGCACGGACCTATCGCACGCTGAACGACATCCCGCACGACCTCGGCACAGCGGTGATCGTCCAGACGATGGCGTTCGGCAACCGCGACGGACACAGCGGCACCGGAGTCGCCTTCAGCCGCGATCCCAACACCGGTGAGAACGTCCCGTACGGCGACGTCCTCTTCGGGCATCAAGGAGAAGACGTTGTCGGCGGCAGAACGACGACCCGGCCGCTGCGCGAACTCGCCGAGCGGGAGCCCGCCGTGTGGCGAGAACTCCTCGACGCCCTGGGCCGGATCGAACGACACCACCGCGACGCCTGCTACGTCGAGTTCACCTATCAGTCCGGCGAGCTGTGGTTCCTGCAGACCCGGCCCGGCCGGTTCACCGGAGGCGCCGCCGTCCGCGCAGCCACCGAACTCGCGGACGAACACGTCATCTCACGCCAAGAGGCGCTCCTCAGAATCTCCCCGCAGCACCTCCAACACGTCCGCACCCCGCGCATCGCGTCGTCCGGCGAAGCCGACATCCTCGCCCGGGGAATCGGCGCGTGCCCCGGCGTCGCGGCCGGTGCGGTGGCGACCACGGCGGACCAGGCTGTCCGCATGGCCCGGGACACCCCGGTCATTCTCGTACGCCCGGAGACCTCCCCCGGCGACATGCACGGCCTTGCAGCCGCCGCCGGAATCGTCACCGCACGCGGCGGTCCGGCCAGCCACGCCGCAGTCGTCGCCCGAGCCCTGTCGAAACCGGCGGTTGTAGGCCTCACCGGCCTCACCGTCGACACCCACGGCGGCTCGATCACGGTCGGCGGCCGCAGCGCCGGCGCGGGCACCCTCGTCACCATCGACGGAACCAGCGGCGAAGTCGCCCTCGGTACCCCCCGCGTCGTCACAGACGCAGCCGATCACCACCTTCACCGCCTGCTCGGCTGGGCCGACGACATCACGGGCGACCACGGCGAACGCGACGAATCCCGGCGCCTCGAAGCGGCCCGTGCCGCACTGCGCCGCCGCTGACCCGTCGTGGGCCGCCACCGGAGAACAACCTCACCCGCCACCGACCGCCAGCAGCCCACCAGGAGACCACGATGGCAACACGGCACGTATACCTCGTACGACACGGAGCGGCCGACCCGTTCGGCGAGTTGACCGGCATCGGACGGCGGCAGTCGGAACTGGTGGGGCAGCGGCTGGCCGGACTACCCGTCGACGTGATCTGGCACTCACCCCTCCCCAGGGCGACACGGTGCGCGCAGATCGTCGGCAGGCACCTGCCGAACGTCGCCGTCCTTGAAGCACCCGAACTCATCGATCACATACCGCACGTACCCGACCAAGCCCTCCAGGACCGGTCCCCGTTCTTCGACGGATACGGCCCCGCAGAGACCGCGGAGGCCGAACGCCGCTCCGACGCGCTGACCACCAGGTTCGCGCGTCCCGCCGAGACCGAGACCCACGAAGTCCTGATCACCCACGCCTATCCGGTGGCCTGGCTGGTCCGGCATGCTCTCGATGCCCCACCGGCGCGATGGCTGGGTCTGAACTGCGGCAACACGGCACTCACGGCGATCGAGTACCGCGACGGAACAGCGCCGGCGGTGCTCCTGTACAACGACATGGGCCACCTGCCGACCGACCTGCGGTGGACAGGCTTCGCAGCGGGCACCAGACCGTGAGAGCCAGCTCCCGCCCCCTGGAGCCGATGCGCACCGAGCTCGCCACCCAGGCACTGCCTCACCCCACCCGATCACCGCGCCCCCGACCCCTCCCGCCTGGGCCCTGGGCGGCGCGGGATCTGAAGACGATCGCGGCGGGCACCTCGTATCCGCTGAGACGCGGTGGGCCCGAGCCAGGAGACCTCCTTGCGCTGACCGCAACCGCGGCCCATCAAGATGAGCGGACGAGTACCAACCGCACGCTCCGGCGCCCACAACAGGCCAGGTATCCCGACGAGGATGAAGAGCTGGTTCGCCGACGCATCGCACGGCGCCTCGGAGACGAATGTCTCTTGACGGCGCGCTAGTCCAGAGAAGTGACCAGGCCGAAGCTGATGGCTCCGGACCAGATGGCAGATGGCATGCGACCTCCGTGGCCGGACGGCGGCCGGGCCGCCAGTAGGGAGAACGCGGGCGGCCGAACCGCCGCCCGTACCCCTGATCCTCACCCCGCTCCGCCCGGCTCGCGCCACGAGCCGGTCAGCGCCCGGACTTGATCGCCTGAATCGCCGGAGCCGGGACGGAAGGCTGGCTCGGCGAGGTCGACGGGCTCCAGGTCAGCCTGGTCTGGCGCCGAGGAGAAGCTCCGTCAGCTCGATCGGGGCCACGGGCGGCACACGGCCGTGGACCTTGGCATTCCTCCTGTGCGTGGTGATCGATGAACCCACCAGGGTGGACTGCCGAACAGCCTTCGACCAAGATCGAGAACAAGTTCAAAGGAGGTGCATCAAACACCCTTCAGAACACGATCAAGTGCCGCCCGGCCTGCAGGTCCCCAGTGCGGCTTTCCGCCGGGAAGGCCCCGATCTCCGCTCTGCCCCATGGCCATCAGGAAGAGGCTCTTCATCGCGGCCAGCCCGCGGGCGCGCCGGATTGCCGCCTCGTCTGCGTGCGCGTACGTGTCGAAGAACCGTGAGGCGGTGCCTGCGGGCAGCAGTACCCACGCGGCGGCGAGGTCCCAGGCCGGGTCACCTGCGAACATGGCACCGAAGTCGATGATGCCCGAGAGCGTTCCGTCCGAGACGACGACGTTCGCGGGATGAAGGTCGCCGTGCACCCACACCGGCGGGCCCTCCCACGCGTCGGCCGCAACGGCGTCGTCCCAGACGGTCCGGACGTCGGCGGCGATGTCGTCGGGGGCAACATCCTGGAAGAAGCCCTCGAAGCTGTTCGTGCAGTTCCTGGGATGGGCACCGAATTGCGTAGAGACCGGCGCCTCGGCGGGTGCCTCCACGTGGAGCGCCTGGAGGAAGCCCGCCAGTGTGTCGGCCGCGTGGTCGCCGCGGCTGATCGAGCCGTGGTCCAGCGGCTCGCCGGGAACCCACGTCATCACGGTCCAGTGCTTGGGGAAGCGCTCGGACGGTTCGCCGAACCGCACCGGGGTCGGCACCGGGAGCGGCAGACGCGGGGCCAGCACGGGCAACCATCGCCGCTCGTTGAGCTGGAGCTCCGGGGTGGGGTCCATGCGCTGCATGCGCACGGCCATCTCGTCCCCGAGGCGCCACATCTGGTTACCCCAGCCGCCCGCCACCTCGCGGATCGCCAGCGCTGCAAGGTCTGGATGTTGCTCCTGCAGCAGGTCGCGGACCAGGTCTGCGGTGATCTCGATCTCGGTGTCGGTCATGCCAAGCCACAGTACTGAGTTCAGCATCTGCCGGGCCGATCGAGGCTGGAGGCTCCGGAGCGACCGCTCGTCCGTACGGATGTCGGCGAGTGCCGGGTCCTGGTCGTGGATGTGGTTGAGCGCCATCCGGGCATCAACCGTGGTGCCGGCCTCCAGGGTCCGCCAGTACGGATGCGTGTAGCCGGGGCTGTCGGGCTTTCCGGTGCGGTACTCGGTGTAGGGCTGCTTGTCGCGCTCCCACCCGGGCGCCGGTTCGACGGACCAGGGCAGGGCCTGGCACAGCGCCCGGTACGCGGCGCCGACCTGGTGAAGACGCAGCTGGGCGTCACGGAGATCGCCGGGGAAGGCGTACGTGGTCACGGGCAGAATGATATGCCTGTTCGAATAAAAGAAGATGCGTGACACACGGACCTGGCGGCAGACATTCGGAGCTGAGAAGCAGCTCCCTACGGTGGCGTGAGTGCATCCGGTCGACCTTCTGGGCAGGTGCGGCGAGGGCCGGGACGTGGCGGAGGAAGGCGTTCACCATCGGGTCGCGGGTGTGGGCGTGCAGGGCGCGGATGCGGTTGTCGATGCCGGTGGGGCCGGTGCTGTCGAGGACGAACTGCAGCCGGGGGAAGAGCGGATACCGCTGCCGCCACGCCTCTTCGGTGCTCTGGGTGGTGGTGTGCCAGCGGCGTCCGGGGGTGCGGCCGGGTATGTAGCGGTGGAGACGGGCGTACGCGGTGAGCTTTGCCGCCAGGCGCTCGGGGCCCATGGTGGCCCGGTCGACTTCGACGAACGCCCGCAGCATCGCGTCACTGGACCGGTAGTAGAGCAGGGCGTCGGGGATGACGGCCTCGTCGTTGCCGATTGGATGGTGCACTTCGGGCAGCCAGTCCAGCGGCAGGCACGTCTCGCCGCGGCGGCGGGCGTCCTCGAGGAACGCGAGCGCGGTCTCGGTCACCGCCAGGGCGTGCCCGGCCCGCAGCCGCGCGGCCACCGGATCGGCCACCAGCCGCGGCGCCCGCCGCTCCCTCAGCTCCGGCCACTCCAGCGCGACCCGCACCCCGTACTCGGTCGGGAACCACGCACGCAGCCGCCCGGCCTGAGGCAGCGTCACCCGGTCCACAAGTCCTTCGGCGCGCAGCTTCGCCAGCCGGCGCCGGGTCTGCTCGATCCTCACCTTGGGCGCCAGCACCCGGTGCAACTGCCCTGTGGTGCCCATCCGGTACTGCGTCAGCACCGCCAGCGCCAGCCGGTCCCCACCACCCGCGTCCGTTGTCGTCATGCTCCTGGTCCTCCCGTACGGGCGGCACCATCCTGACCGGTGCCGCGGCTGCGAGTTCCAGGGCAGCAGCCACCCCCGACCACAACGGTGACCACCAGAGCCGGATCTGGTCACGATGCGACAACACCGCCCGTGGTCGCCCCGACCACCGGTCCGACAACCCCACCGACAGCCGCCCGTCCGGCTCGTGGCCCGCTCTGCATCGGTGCAGGTCAACACATGGTTTCGCCCGTGGTCGGGGTGCCCGACATCCCCTCTGCTGCCCCTGCTCCCGTGCCCGACGAAGAAAAGAGAAAAGGGCGGGCGTGGTCGTGCGGCGCGCGGCGGGGATTTGGGCGGTGGGGTTCTTCTCGCGCGTCGGCGGGCCTCAGCGCTCCTGCCGCCACGGGGCAGCGGCGGCGGGTGCCGACGAGGATCCGGTGAGCTGGACGTGTCCGGCGTGACACAGAAATCGAACACGCGATCTAATCGAAGGATGAGTGACCGATCTTTCCCCGACGATCTCGTTCGTATCCAGCACGCGTGGACTGCCACCTATCAGGCGCTCGTCGTCTGCCGCCCGGCCGACAACACGATGCTCCGGCGAAGGCTGCTGCGGCTCTCGGCCCGCCTGTTCTGGCACCCGCACCTGGCCTCCCGCCCGGCGGCCCGCCCCGCCCTGCGC
>NZ_MDCR01000383.1 GCF_001723055.1 Streptomyces niveus | reverse complement strand
ACGGGGCGGGCAGCCGCCGGCTCATCACCTCCGACGTAAGGGAGTTGGAGGAGATGCTGGCGGCGCGGCTGGAGGGCCGTCCGCGCTTCCAGCCGGGCGGGCATCCGCTGCTGGACCAGCCGCACATCGTCGTCGTCCTGGACGGCATGTCGCTGCCCCCCGTGTCGACGCTGGCGTCGCCCGAGGGGCTGCAGGGCGTGACGGTCGTCGAGGTCGTGCCGGGCGAGGTCACCGGGGCGCGCGGCGGCCTGTCCGTGGTGGTGCACCCGGACTCGCTGCGACTGGAGTCGGGGCACGGCATGGTGTACGACGGGGAGCCCGACCGGCTGAGCCTGGAGGCCGCCGAGGCGCTGGCCCGTCAGCTCGCGCCGCTGCGGGCCGCGACGGGCGGGGACGACGACGACGAACCGCTGCTCGCCAACCTGGACTTCACGGATCTGCTGAACCTCGGGGACGCGGCGTCGGTCGACGTCACCCGTACCTGGCGGCCCCGTTCGCAGGCGGAGCGGCTCCGTGTGCCGATCGGTGTCGGCGAGGACGGGGCGCCCGTCATGCTGGACCTGAAGGAGGCCGCGCAGGAGGGCATGGGGCCGCACGGGCTGTGCGTCGGGGCCACCGGATCCGGCAAGTCCGAACTGCTGCGTACGCTCGTGCTGGGCCTCGCCGTCACGCACTCCTCGGAGACGCTGAACTTCGTCCTCGCGGACTTCAAGGGCGGCGCCACCTTCGCGGGCATGTCGCAGATGCCGCACGTCGCGGCGGTGATCACCAACCTCGCGGACGACCTCACGCTGGTCGACCGCATGGGCGACTCGATCCGCGGCGAGCTCAACCGCCGACAGGAGATGCTGCGCGACGCGGGCAACTACGCGAACATCCACGACTACGAGAAGGCGCGCGCCGCGGGATCGCCGTTGCAGCCCATTCCGTCGCTGGTGCTGGTCATCGACGAATTCAGTGAACTCCTGACAGCGATGCCGGACTTCATCGAGATGTTCGTCCAGATCGGGCGCATCGGGCGGTCGCTGGGCGTCCATCTTCTGCTCGCGTCCCAGCGGTTGGAGGAGGGCCGGCTGCGCGGTCTGGAGACGTACCTCTCGTACCGCGTGGGTCTGCGTACCTTCTCGGCCGCGGAGTCGCGTGCGGCGCTGGGTGTGCCGGACGCGTACCAGCTGCCGAACGTGCCCGGTTCCGGGTATCTGAAGTACGGCACCGACGAGATGGTGCGGTTCAAGGCCGCGTACGTCTCCGGGGTGTACCGCGCGAACGCGCAGGCCGTCGCGGGCACCGGGGGGCCGCTGCCGGTCGACCGCAGGCCCGTGCCGTTCACCGCGGCGCCGGTGCCGGTGCACTACGTACAGCCCGCCACCAGGCCCGCCGTACCGGACGCGCGCACCACGTCCGAGGACGACGCGCTGGCCGACACGGTGCTCGACGTGATCGTGCGCCGGCTCGAAGGGCGCGGCGCCGAGGCGCACCGGGTGTGGCTGCCGCCGCTGGACAACCCGCCGTCGCTGGACGAGCTGCTGCCGGGGCTGTCGAACGTGGACGGGCGCGGGCTGACGCAGCCGGGCTTCGAGGGCGCCGGGCGCCTGATCGTGCCGCTGGGTGTGGTCGACAAGCCGTACGAGCAGCGCCGCGACACCCTGTACCGGGACTTCTCCGGTGCGGCGGGGCACATGCAGATCGTGGGCGGTCCGCAGTCCGGCAAGTCGACGCTGCTGCGCACGCTCATCGCGGGGTTCGCGCTGACGCACACGCCGCAGGAAGTGCAGTTCTACGGGCTCGACTTCGGCGGCGGCGGCATGTCGTCGGTCGCCGGACTGCCGCACGTCGGCGGGGTGGCGTCGCGGCTCGACCCGGAGAAGGTACGGCGGACGACGGCCGAGGTGTACGGCATCCTGGCGCGCCGCGAGGAGTACTTCCGTACGGCGGGCATCGACTCCATCAACACCTTCCGCAGGATGCGGGAACGGGGCGAGATCTCGCTCACGGACCAGCCCTGGGGCGACGTCTTCCTGATCATCGACGGCTGGGGCAACTTCCGCACCGACTATGAGGCGTTGGAGCCCGCCGTCCTCGACATCGCGGCGCGCGGACTCGGTTACGGCATCCACGTGGTCCTGACGGCGTCGCGCTCGATGGAGGTGCGCGCCAACCTCAAGGACCACCTGATGAACCGGCTGGAGCTGCGCCTCGGCGACACGATGGACTCCGACCTGGACCGCAAGGCGGCCGTCAACGTGCCCACCGGGGTGCCCGGCCGTGGTCTGACGCCGGAGAAGCTGCACTTCATGGCGGCGGTGCCGCGGATCGACTCCATCAACTCCGACAGCGACCTGTCGGAGGCGACGGCCGCCATGACGCAGGAGGTCGGCCGCCATTGGACGGGGCCGGGCGCCCCGGCCGTACGGCTGCTGCCGCGCGAGCTGGAGGCGGCGACGCTGCCGGCGGGGGGCGAGCTGCCGAAGCGCGGTGTGGCCTTCGCGATCGACGAGAACCTGCTGGAGCCGGTCTTCGTCAACTTCGAACGCGACCCGTTCTTCCTGGTGTTCGGCGAGAGCGAGTCCGGCAAGTCGAACCTGCTGCGGCTGCTGATCAAGCAGCTGTCGGAGCGGTACGACGGGAACTCGGCGAAGTTCTTCGTCATCGACAACCGGCGCGCGCTGCTGGACGTGACGCCGGCGACGCACCTGGCGGAGTACGTGCCGATGTCCAACAACATGGACCACCACGTGGACGCGCTGTCGGACCTGATGCAGCGCCGTACGCCCGCGGCCGACGTCACGGCGCAGCAGTTGCGCGAGCGCAGTTGGTGGCGGGGGCCGACGGTGTTCGTGGTCGTCGACGACTACGACCTGGTGTCCACCTCCAGCGGCAACCCGCTCAGCAAGCTCACGGAGCAGCTGCCGTTCGCGCGTGACGTGGGTGTCCGCTTCATCATCGCGCGCAGCGCGGCGGGGGCGAGCAGGGCCTCGTACGAGCCGTTCATGCAGCGGATGATGGAGCTCGGCGCGCAGGGCGTGCTGCTCTCGGGCGACCCGCAGGAGGGCGACATCCTCGGCGGCGTACGGGCACGCCCGATGCCGCCCGGCCGAGGCACCTTCATCTCCCGCCAGCGCGGCAACCCGCTGGTGCAGACCGGCCTGATGCCCTCGACGGACGAGCGGTGACGGGGGCCGGGGTCTTCGTCGCCTTCTTCGCGGTGCTGTTCCTGGGCCTGGCGTTCATCGACCAGCGCAAGGTCTGGTGGCGCTTCCAGGCCCACCGCTTCGACAACCCGGCGGCACACGAGCCGTCGGACGGGCTGATCCGGGGACGGAAGATCGCCCTGATCGTGCTGGCGCTGTTCCTGGGGTGGCAGGCGGTCGGGATGTTCCGGCTGGCGGGGATGGAGTAGGCCGGGGACGGAGTAAGGCGGGGAAAGGGCCTTGGCGTCGGGGACCAATTGAGCCGCATGCTGCGGATGACTCCGCGGCATGCGGCTCGATCAGGCTCCGGGCCGGTCCGACGGGTATCAACAGATCTTTACCAAGCGAATCGATCGGCTGCCTGCGAAACCCTGCGGGTGCGGTGAATCGAAGCATCGTCGCCGACGCTCTGCCCGACGCGCGTACAGCCGACGAGCGCGGAAAGATCACCGACTCGGTCAACAATCAATTCACCTTCTGGTGTTACGTGAGCACCGGCGAATCCATCATCTCCGGCGAGGCGCAGTCCGGCTTTGCCACCGAGGAAGGATGGCGTGAATCTTACTCGAGCAGAGTGGACGGGGATCCCGTCTCTGTATCGGCGGGCGAAGTGAAAGTCATCGCCTTGGACAACCTCGCGTCGGTTTACATTCCCTGCACTCCCCTGCGGCAAGCCGAGTACAAAGTGGAAAGAACTCACTCGCTGGTGTCTGACGTGAGAACCATCGGAGAAAGCCGCGTGCAAGACCTCGCCCTTCGCCAGGTGCTGATGGACTTCGCCTATCAACTCACCAAGCATGCATACGAAGTCGGCAAATGTAAGGAGGCTCGGGACTTCCCCGATGAGCTTCCCCGGCTCCGAACCGATTAGTGCGGTGATCCCGTTCGGGTCGGTACGCGTTTTCGCTGGCCGTTTCCTTCGCCAGCCGTTCCCGGCGTCAGCCGACGGACTTCTTGCCGCCCTTCTCGCCGCCCACCTGGCGGGTCGGCGAGCACGTCGCGGGGATCGCACTGATCGTATCGACGCTGTTCCTTACAGTGACAGCCGGAGGAGACGGTCCGGTCGGCGTCACGGGGGCGAACCTCGGGTGCACTCCCCTGCTCAACTCGGGCGTGGTGGCCGACACTTGCGTTCGTCATTCCGCATCAATAGGTTGATCTGGAATGACGAGATCAATCAGTGAGCACGGGGGAAGGAATCCCAGATGGCATGGGACGAGTGGGACCAGCTGAAGGCGTCGGCCGCGGGAAATGGGCAGGCGCAGATGCAGCTCAACGGGATCCCGGAAGAGGACAGGCCCAACGCGGGCAGTCCCACGGGTGATCTCGCTGTCGATCAGAAGGACTTGGCGGCGATCGGCGACGAGGCGTTCAAGCTGTACAACCGGCTGTGGGAAGAGGCCAGGGTCACCGAAACCGACACGGCCGCGACGGATCTCAAAACTCAGGGATTCGCCCTGGGCGGGGCGTTGAGCCATGTCTCGCTGCGCTGGGACCGGCAGCTCGGTTCGGTCATGGACGCGTGCGCGCTCATTTCGAACCACATGGACTTCACAAAGAAAGCACACGAGGGCGACGAAATCTTCATCGAGCGCCATGTGAGCAGCATCTCCACTCTTGATGCGGGCTTCGACGAGGCGTGGGCACCGCCGGGCGAGAAGAACGACGTCTACGGCGAGCCCAAGAAGGACGAGAAGGACTGAGAAGGACAAGAGGAACAGACTCATGGATTTCGAAGCCCTTCACTCCGCCAATTTCAAGACGCTCGACGACACGGTCGACGCCTGGACCAAGATGCTCGTGAAGCTCGCCGACCTGAAGAAGGACGCCAAGGACGGGCTCAGGGGCAAGGCCAACAAGGCCAACTGGGCCGGCTACAACGCCACGGTGTCGCGTGAGTTCATCGGCAAGACGGCCGAGGAGTTCAACGACGCGCACACCCAGGCCGAATCCATCCGCAACATCATCCGCGACACCCAGGGTGAGCTGAAGACCCAGCAGCGCCTGCTCAAGGAAGCCATCGAGCGGGGGCGGAACAACCACATGTCCGTGAAGCCCGCCGGCAGTGGATTCACCGTCACCCCGAATCCCGACCCGAAGCCCGCGAACGGCCAGACGGACGTCGACGCGCTGCGCGACGAGCTCCAGGGGATTCTCAACACGGCGACGGAGGTGGACAACACCGCGTCCACGTCGCTCAAGGCGCTGGTCGACCTCACCGACTACGGCTTCTCGGGTCAGAAGTACGCGGACCGTGATTCGGCCGCCGCCGCGATCAAGGAAGCGGAGAATCTCGCCCGTATCGCGAAGAAGAACCCGGAAGACCTCACGGTCAAGGAGTTCGACACACTCAACGCCGGTCTGAAGAAGTACTCGGGCGACGAACTCTTCTCCGAGCGCTTCGCCGAGCAGTTGGGCCCGAAGGGGACGCTCGAATTCTGGGATGCGATCACCGATCCCGCCACAAACCGGGAAGTGTACTCGGAGCGGCGCGAACAGCTCGGCGATCTGCAGAAGAACCTCAGCCTCACACTCGCCACCGCGACTCAGGCGGACACGCCTGAGATGCGCCGGTGGACGTACGAGATGACGGAGCTCGGCAGCCAGCCCGTACACAAGAACAGCACCACCATGGGCTTCCAGGTGATGAGCAACCTGATGCGCTGGGGCAACTTCGACGACCAGTTCCTCAAGAGCTACGGCTCCGAGCTCATGGAGACCGAGAAGGCGGCCACCAGCAACGGCCGTCACGGGGCCACGGTCTGGACCCACATGGGCATGGACCCGAATCTCAACCGCACCGGTGAGGACTCCGGTTCGGACCCCATGATCGGCTACCTGAAGGCGCTGTCGAACAGCCCTGACGCCGCGACGGAGTTCTTCAACGATCCCTTCCTGTCGAAGGACGAGGACCACGACTTCAAGGAGAAGAACGAAGACGGCAAAGAGGTCAAGGCATCCCTTTCCAACTTCGACTATCTCTTCGAAGAGCGGGACTGGCCGCCGGAGCGTGACGAGAACGGCGACAACAGCATCTCGGGCCGGAACAATCTGGCGATGGCCCTGGAAGCGGGCACGACCGGCCACCCCGCGGGCGAACTGCCGACGATCGACACCCCGCCGCACAATCCCGAGCAGGCGAAGCTCATGGAGAGCATGGTCGCCTCGATCTCGGACGATCCGGACCGGCTCAAGGACCACTCCTACATGTCGGACAGCGTCGGCCAGATCGCTTCCGAGTACCTGCCGGACATCAACCGCGCCACCGCCGACGGCGGCTCCGAGAACGAGAGCGTGCCGAAGCTCTTCCCGATCGCCGGTACGGCGGCGGACATGCAGCACACCGACGTGACGCGCTTCCTGGCGACGGTGGGCCAGAACCCGGAAGGCTACGCCGCGATCGAGGTGGGCCAGAAGGCGTACATGGCGGGCCTGATGGACTACCACCTCGACCCGGACCTCCCCGCCGACAGCCGCTATCCGCACTCCACCGAAGAGACGATCAAGGAGATCGCCCGCAGGTCGGGAGAGATCGAGGGAACGCTCGCCATCGGCCGTAACGAAGCGGTTCTGGGCGACGCCAAGACGGCCGACGACGAGTTCGAGCACGCGACGAACCAGAAGAAGAACACCATCTCGGGTCTCGTCGGCCTGGGCGTCGGTGTCGGTACGTCGTTCATCGCCAGCCCCGTCGTGGGCGCGGCGGTGGGTGGCGCGGCGGGGACGGTGACGGGAGTCGTACTCGAACAGTTCTTCAAGGACACCGATCCTGAGAACCTGGCCGGCCTCGGCCACGACGTCGGACTGCGCTGGGAAGCCAGCAAGGACGCCCAGACCGACATGGCCAGGGTCGCGGGCGAGGAGGCCGCCAAGGCGCACAACTCGCCGGACGCGGAGCGGATCCAGGAGTGGACCCGTATCGGCACGACCGATGGTTTCAACGACGCCTCCACGTCCGCGCGCCGGATGGCGGACGACCTTGAGACCGAGATTCCCACCTGATGGGCACACCGAGGACAGAGACAGAAGGGCGCATGAGAATTCGTGACCGTAAGAACCCCCCTCCCTACGCCACGCGCCGTCGGCTCGCGGTGACTCTGGGGGCGCTCTCGTTCGTCCTGCTGGCCGCCGGCTGCTCGGAGGAGGGGGCGCAGGAGTACGAGGTCCCCAAGGCGCTGTGCGGCGTCGACGTACCGGCGGAGGTGCTCGATCCCTTGCTGCCGAACGGCGCGAAGATCTCCGAGCGGTCGAAGACGGCCAGTGGCGTCAAGCGCTGCTACGTGTCGGTGGACGACAAGGTCGCCTTGTCGACGTCAGTCGAGTGGTACGAGGCGGATACGCCCGTCGCGGAGGTCGCCGAGAAGACGATCGGCGCGGACCCCGGCGACAAGGTGACGACAGACAAGCGGTACAGCTACTCAGGCAAGGGCGGAGCCGGGCTGATCCGCTGCGAGGACTCGTCCACGATCGACAAGGACGTCGACGGTGACCTGTACACGACGGTACGGGTGGGCGACGACTCCGCGGACGCCGCTGATGTGCTGAAGATGATCGAGGCGTACACCGCCGGCGCTCCAGCGGCGGGCGAATGCGAAGTCGATCTCTGACGCGTTCAGGAGCCAATGCAGGGGCGGCGGGGAGAGAGCGCCGCCCCTGAGGCTGATGGGCGTCGCCGGACGCACGAGCGGGCCGGACGGCGCCGAAGTGAAGTGGGCTGAGCATCTCCCTGCCGCGCCACCACGGTCGTAGGCACGGCAAAGGGGGGCACCTCCCGCGCGTGCCCCCCGTCGCCGCAACTGCCGGTTGCTTCCAGGAAGTTCTAAGACGTTCCTAGAAGTAGCCGGCAGACTTCCTGTCGCCCGCCTGGTAGGTCGGGCCCGCCTCGCGGACCTTGCGGGCGATGTCCTTGAGCGCGGTGTGGATCAGGCGCGTCTCCTGGTCCCACTTCTTGTGCGCCGCGTCCGCCGCGGTCTTGGCCTCACCCTCGAAGGTGTTGGAGACGCCTCGGATCTTCGTCTGAATGGCTTCAAGGCTCTCGTCGAGCCGTGCGGCCTGCTTCTCGATGACCCCGGCGGCCTGCTCCAGCGAGCCGTAAGTCACGACCATGTCGCCGTTGTTCTGCTGAGCCACGAGTCCTCCTGTTTCCTGTCAGTGCGGTGTGCGGTACGTGCGGGTCTGTCAGTAGCCGTTGATGTTCGACGTCGCCTTCGCCGTCGCGGCGGCGTCACCGGAGAAGCCGGCGGTCACGTCGACACCGTTGAGGGCCGCGTAGATCTCGTCTTCGGTGTTGCCCGCGGTCGTACGGGTAACCTGGATCGCTTCCTGGAAGTTGAGCAGCATCTTGGCGATGCGGACCATGCCGGAGTTGATCTCGGCCTGCTTCACATCGAAGGCGCTGGCGCCGATGCCCTTCCAGGCACCTTCCAGGCTGTCGATGACGCCCTGGAGGTTCTTCAGCTGTCCCTTGACGTCCTCGAACTGGACCGTGATCTGGTCCTGGACGTCCTTGAGAGCCTGATCGCCGACCTTCTGGACTGCCATATGTCAGTCTCCTTTTCGTATGTGCTCGTTACTGCTCGGGTGCTTCGGTGAGTGGTCTGTGCGCTGCCCGGTCACGCGGTACGGCGTTTGCGTACGACGGCGAACGCGCCCCCGGCGAGTACGGCGACGACCGCCACTCCACCGAGGATGAGCCCCAACTGGCTGTCGTCGCCACTGTCTTTGGCACTGCCTGCCGCGACGGCGTCTGTGTCCTTGCCCGTGTCCTTGCCGTCGCCCTCCGCGCCGGACTTGGGCGGGGAGGAGGCGTCATCCTTCCCCGATCCCTCCTTCGAGGGCGCTCCCGCATCGGCCGAACCGGCGCTCGTCGTACGCTCGTTGGTGAGCGGGCTGACATCCGGATCGCCCGGCTTGCCGATCCCGCGGTTGATCGCCGCGTTGGGGCGGACGATCCCGTGGCCGAGGTAGTTGCTGACGGTGCCGGGCTTCCAGTCGTCGCCACGACCTGCGGACTCGAACATGACGCGGAGGACCTGGTTCGCGGTCCAGTCGGGGTTGGCGGACCAGATGAGCGCAGCGGAGGCAGAGGCGAGTGCGGTGGCTGTACTGGTTCCGCCGTTACCCACGCAGTACCTGGCAAAAGTCTCGTCGCACCAGAACGGCGTATCGAGGCCAGGGGCCGCGATGTCGACGAAATCGCCGTGCTGGGAGGTTTCGGCTACCTGGCCGTCCCGGTCGGAGGCGGCGACGCCAACCACCTCGGAATAGTTGGCCGGATACTCAGGTTTGTTGCCCTTCTTGGCGCTGTTGCCGACTGGGGCGAAGAACAGTTTCCCTTTCTTCTGGCTGTACTCGACCGCTTCCTTCTCCCGGGCGTCAAGAAACTCACCACCGATCGACATGCTGATGATCTGTGCGTCGCTGTCGGCAGCCGCCTTGATGGCGACCGATCTATCCCACGCATGAGACTTTCCCTTGAAGTCCTCGGTCGCTACCCGCATGGGAATGATCTTGACTCCGGGGGCCAACCCGCGCAGGCCGCCTCCCTGCCCTGTTCCGGCGATCAACTCAGCCATGGTTGTTCCATGCCCGGTGTAGTCGTCCGTCGTCTCTCCATCCGCATCTGTCGCGTCAAGCCCCTTCAGGACCTGGCCTTTCAACGAAGGTGTCGACGCGACCCCTGTGTCGATGACAGCGACGTTGATGCCCTCACCAGTCGTGGACTTCCAGATCTCCTCGGCACGCATAGCGTCCAAGTACCACTGGTTCGGCGGGCCGTCTGCGGCAATCGCTGCCGGAGCGGCACCGGCCGTGCCCATGGACAATGCGCCGACCAGGGCCACCGCGCCTGCCAGCCTGCGCCGCCACGCATAGAACCCGGATCGCTTCCGGACATGGCTCATTCCTGCCGTCATCCCGACTTCCGAACCTTCCGCTGTGCCTAGTCGATGACTGGCGGTACGGCATCACGGCGCCGCACCGTCCGCGTTTCTTCGTCGTCCGCCCTGTTCTCCGGGCGACGCTGTTCGGGACGCTCCTGCTGCTCATCGTCGGAATCCCGGCCGCGTCGGCTACCGGTAAGTCCCGAACCGCCGGGCGTGAAACCGCCGGCGCCGCGGGGCGGCGTACCGCCCCTAGGAGGCGTGCCACCACTTCGTGGAGCGCCCACAACGCCGTTGGAACTGGGCGTGCCCCGCCCCGTGGGCCGCGTGGCGCCCTGCGCGGCGCGATTTCCCACGACACCGGACTGGCTGGGACGCGCCGCCGAGTTGGATCGGCCCGGCGCCGTACCTTGCCCCTGCCCGCCGATGACATTGCCTCGGGGAATGCGTGATCCGGAGTTGCCCTTGCCATTGCCGGAGGAACGCTGTGGCGTCCCTCCTACGATGCCGTTGTTACGGCCGCCCGTACGAGATCCGGAGGACGTGCCCGAACCGGAACGCCCGGTCACAGGCGTCCCACTGGTTGGCCTTCCAACCACCGGGCTCCGAGTGGCTCCCGGCCCACCGGTGCGTCCCGCACCGGGACCCATGCCCGTCGGCCGTCCGACCGGGGACCTGTTCGCCCCCGTTCCTGAGTTCGTTCCGCCTCCGCCCATGAGCGGCGGTCGCCCTACGGGCGGCCCCTGACGGCCGCCGCCTGTACCCGTTCTTGAGGTGGGGGTCGGCCCACCC
>NZ_MDCR01000382.1 GCF_001723055.1 Streptomyces niveus | reverse complement strand
GCGGGCGGCTGGCGCACGGAGGAGTACGACGACGCCCGCGCGTACTTCCTGACCCGCGCCGTCCGAACAGGCTGACCCGGGCCCGTGGTTGGCGGACGAAGACCACGAGCGAGCAGCGCGCCCCGTGAGGTGACTGGTATGAATGGGGCATGCAGGAAGAGACCGCGCGGTCCGCGATCGACACATTCATCTCCGCGTTCAACGCCTCGGAGGACAGCTATGTGACTGATCTGCTCTCCCAGGCACTCACCTCGGACGTGGTCTTCTGGGGACCGCTGGGCCGCAGTGTGGGGATCNNGCACCATGGTGCGCTGCTCGGCGGTGGACATGCCGGACGAGTGGGCCCGGTACCAGTGGGTCTTCACCACGCCGGACGGCGGCCCCCGGCTGGCGGGCACGGACGTCGTCCATCTGCGGCGCAGCCTCATCGACCAGATCATCGTCTTCGCCGGAGAGATCGAGCCGTCCGCTCCCTGAGGCCGCTGCCCCCTGGGGCCCCGCCCTGCTAGCCGACGGGGTGGCGCAGCCCGAGGGCGTCGCGTCCCGCGTAGCGTGCCTGGCCGCCCAGTTCCTCCTCGATACGGATGAGCTGGTTGTACTTGGCGGTGCGGTCCGAGCGGGAGAGCGAACCGGTCTTG
>NZ_MDCR01000381.1 GCF_001723055.1 Streptomyces niveus | reverse complement strand
CGCGCCGAGTACAGCTACTTCGAGTCGATCAGCCATGGGGCCACGGTAGAGCGCGGCCGTACGGTCGTGCGCGCGGGCTCAGACGACCTGGTGCAGCCAGCGCACGGGGGCGCCCTCACCGGCGTACCGGAAGGGCTCCAGCTCGTCGTCCCACGGTTTGCCGAGCAGCTTCGCGACCTCGGCCTCCAGTCCGCTCTCGCCGCTCAGCGACCGGGCGAGGGCGGCGCGCAGCCGGTCCTCGGGGACCAGGATGTCGCCGTGCATGCCGGTGACGGCGTGGAAGATGCCCAGCTCGGGGGTGGCGCTGTAGCGCTCGCCCTCGGCGGTGGGGCTGGGTTCGGCGGTCACCTCGAAGCGCAGCATCTGCCAGCCGCGCAGCGCGGAGGCGAGCTTGGACGCGGTGCCGGTCTCGCCCCGCCAGGAGAACTCGGACCGCCAGGTGCCGGGCGATGCGGGCTGCCGGATCCAGTCGAGCTGGACACGTACGCCGAGGACGCCCGCCACCGCCCATTCGACGTGGGGGCACATCGCGCGCGGCGCGGAGTGCACGTACAGAACACCACGTGTGGTCACCGGGACCTCCAGTGTGGGACGAGGTTCGCCTTGCCCAGCGGCCTCAGTAAACAGCATCGAGAGTGAAACCCCGCAAAACGGACAGTATGTGACGGGATGTAACCTACCGGATTCGCAGCGCGTTGTTGACTCTCGTTCGACGCCTGAAAGCTACCTTGCGCGGGCCCCACGGGGGTGCCGTACTGTCGGTCCCAGGGGCGATATACGCGAAGCTTTCACTCGCCAGGACGCCGCCGTACGCATGACGACGCCCACGCGGAGGGTTCACACCATGCCTCAGAGCCCTCAGGGGCGTGCCGTCGCGGCCTCCTGCGCCGGGCTGCTGGTCGCCGCGCTCGCGCTGACCGGGTGCGGCTCCCCGGACAGTCCGGGACCGGACCGGGCGAAGACCAGGACCAGCCAGGCGCCCCCGCCGAAGCCGGTCTGGGACCGCAGTCCCGCCTCGATCGCCGCCGTCGGCGACTCCATCACGCGCGGTTTCGACGCCTGCGGGATCCTCAGCGACTGCCCCGAGGCGTCCTGGGCGACCGGCACGGACGACGGGGTGCGCAGCCTCGCGCTGCGGCTGCTGGGCGCGCCGGGTGTCGCGGACAACAGCTGGAACTACGCGCGCTCGGGCGCCGCCGTCGGTGAGCTGCCCGCGCAGATGACGAAGGCCGCCGGGCACAGGCCGGATCTGGTCACGGTCATGATGGGCGCCAACGACGCCTGCAAGGACGACGCGGCGCTGATGACGCCGGTGGCCGAGTTCCGGACGTCGTTCGAGGAGTCGATGCGGCGGCTGCGCGCGGACGCGCCCAAGACGCAGGTGTACGTGGCGAGTGTGCCGGATCTCAAGCGGCTCTGGTCCGAGGGCAAGGACAATCCGCTGGGCCGGCAGATATGGAAGCTGGGGATCTGCGCGTCGATGCTGGGTGATTCGCAGGACATGGGCGCCGCGGCCACGGAGCGGCGCTCCACGGTGCAGGCGCGGGTGGTGGCGTACAACGAAGTGCTGAAGGATGTGTGCGCGAAGGATCTGCGGTGCCGTTACGACGGCGGGGCGGTCTTCGACTTCCGGTTCACCGGCGACCAGTTGAGCACCTGGGACTGGTTCCATCCGAGCAAGAACGGCCAGGGCAAGCTGGCCGACATCGCCTACCGCAACGTCGTCGCGGCCAAGCCCCCGGCGTAGGGTCGGCGACCGTGAACGAGTCGACCCTGAACGACATGACCACGGCCGTGACCGCGCCCGGGCGCGCCGGTTCGGCGCCGGACGGCACTCCCGTGCACCGCTGGGTCCTGGAGCGGGCCGGTACGCGGGTGGCGGTGCTCGACTACGGCGGGATCCTGCAGTCCGTCGAGGTGCCGGACCGCGACGGCGTACGCGCCGACGTGGTGCTGGGCTTCGACGACGTGGCGGGCTACGTCGACTGTCCTTCGCCGTACTTCGGCGCGTTGATCGGCCGGTACGCGAACCGCATCGCGGGCGGGACGTTCACGCTGGACGGGCGGACGTACCGGCTGCCGCGCAACAACGGGACCAACTGTCTGCACGGCGGTGAGCGCGGCTTCGACAAGCGGGTGTGGGACGCGGAGCCGGCGGCGGACGGGCACGGTGTACGGCTGTCGCTGGTGAGCCCGGACGGCGAGGAGGGGTTCCCGGGCCGGCTGGCGGTCTCGGCGACGTACGCGCTGGACGCGGCGGGCGCGCTGCGGATCGAGTACCGGGCGGTGACGGACGCGCCGACGGTGGTGAATCTGACGAACCACTCGTACTGGAACCTGGGCGGCGCGGGCAGTGGCCGCGCCGGTGGGCACCGGTTGCGGATCGCGGCCGGTCATGTCACGCCGCTGGACGGCGACTCGGTGCCGACGGGGCCGCCGGCGCCGGTCGCGGGGACCCGGTTCGACTTCCGGGAGCCGCGCGAGGTGGGGTCGGGGTACGACCACAACTTCGTGCTGGACCAGGGCACTTCGGGGGCTCCGGGGACTTCGGTCGCGGCGGAGCTGTACGACCCGGTGTCGGGTCGGGTGCTGACGGTGACGACGACCGAACCGGGCATTCAGCTGTACACCGGTGACGCGTTCGACGCGGGTCCTTTCGGGCCCTGCGAGGGCATCGCGCTGGAGACCCAGCACTTCCCCGACTCACCGAACCGGCCGGACTTCCCGAGCACGGTGCTGCGGCCGGGCGAGGAGTTCCGCTCGGTCACGACGTACGGGTTCAAGACGGCCGACGACAGGACGTGAGCGGGGTACGGGGCCGGTCCGCCGGCCCCGTACCGCGGTACTAGCGTGTGACGGTCGCGGACAGTCGGCGGTCGGTGAGCGAGCGGCCCGCCTGGATCTCGTACGTGCCGGGGACCGTCGTCCAGCCGTGGGTCTCCTCGTCCCAGATCTGGTACGCGCGGGCCCTGAGCGGGATCGTCACCTCGACGCTCTCGCCGGGGCCCGCCTCGACGGAGGCGAAACCTGCCAGCCAGCGCACCGGGCGCTCGGGGGCGTCGGCGGCCTGGGGTGCCAGGTAGATCTGGACGGTCTCGCGGCCGGGGCGGGTACCGGTGTTGCGCAGGGTCACGGTGGCCCGGTCGGCGGTGGCGTCGAGGCTCTCGTACTCCCAGTCGGTGTAGCCCAGTCCGTGGCCGAAGGGGTACGCGGGGGTGGTGCCGGCCCGCTCCCAGGCGCGGTAGCCGATGAACACGCCCTCGGTGTAGTGCAGTTCGCCGTCGACGGGGGTGGTGTCGGTGACGGGGACGTCGGCCAGGGCGACGGGCCAGGTGGTGGTGAGCCGGCCGCCGGGCTCCTCGGCGCCGGTGAGGACGTCGGCGAGCGCGGCGCCGCCCTCCTGGCCGGGGAACCAGCTCAGCAGGACGGCCGACACGTCGTCGCGCCACGGCAGTTCGACGGGTGAGCCGGTGTTGACGACCACGACGGTGTGCGGGTTGACGGCCGCGACGGCCGCGACGAGCGCGTTCTGGTGGCCGGGCAGTTCCAGGCTCGTACGGTCGAAGCCCTCGGACTCGACGGCCGTGGTGGTGGCGACCACGACGACGGCGGTGTCGGCGGTCCGTGCGGCTTCGACGGCCTCGGCGATCAGGTCGTCGGGGTCGCGCTGGGGGCCGAGGTGGAGCAGGGAGAAGGCGACGGCGTCCATCGGCATGCCGGGCAGCCGGGGCACGGTCAGCCGCAGTGAGACGTCGACACGCTCGCCTTCGAGGAGGGTGACCCGGGCGCGCGGCAGGCGCTCGCCGAAGAACGCGTTGAACGGGTCGCTGCTCGTCCCGAGTCCTTCCTCGCCCTCCCAGACCCGCTCGCCGCCGACGGTGAGGACGAGGGGGCCGATGCCCCGGGTGCCGAAGGTGTGGTCGCCGCTCTCGCGCGGGGTGAAGGTGCCGGTGAACTCGACGGAGTGCAGCTCGTCGTAGGTGACGCCGTCGGGCAGGTCGACGCCGACCCACTGGATCATGCCGGAGGGGAGGTCGACGGTGCCGAGCTCCCGGCCGTCGGCGGCGCGGCAGACGGCGCGCAGGTCGAATCCCTGGGCGGCGACGGCGAGTTGGTCGCTGGGGTCGGCGCCGACGCGGTAGCTGAGGGCGCCGTCGGGCAGGGCGGCGGTGAGGCCGTCGAGCGGTGAGACGACATGCGGCGGGAAGACGGTGGCGGAGCCGCCGCCGAGGATCCGGGCGTCGCGGGCGGCGGCGCCGCTGAGGGCGACCGTGCGGGTCCTGGCCGGGTCGAGCGGCAGGGCGGGGTGCCCGTCGTGTACCTCGTTGCGGACGAGGACGAAGGAGCGGCGCGCGACCTCGCGGGCCAGCGCGTCGCCGTCGAGGGGCGCGGGGAGCTGCGAACCGGCCACCACGGCGGGGGCGTTGTCGAGGGCGCCGACGCGGGCGGCGAGCCGCAGCACGTTGCGTACGGCGTCGTCGACGAGGGACTCCTCGACCTCGCCGGCGCGGACGGCGGTGGCGAGCGCGTCGCCGTACACGGTCTTGGGACCGGGCATGGCGACGTCGAGGCCGCCGAGGATGGCGCCGGTGGTGGAGCGGGCGGCCAGCCAGTCGGAGACGATGAATCCGTCGAATCCCCACTCGCCGCGCAGGATCTCCTTCTGGAGATGGCGGTGCTCGGTCATCGAGCCGCCGTTGACGCGGTTGTAGGCGGCCATGATGCCCCAGGGGTGGGCGTTGGCGACGATGGCCTCGAACGGGGCGAGGTACAGCTCGCGCAGCGGGCGCGGGGCGACGATGTTGTCGACGGTGAAGCGGTCGGTCTCGGCGTCGTTGGCGACGAAGTGCTTGACGGTCGTGCCGACGCCGGCGTCCTGGACGCCGAGGANNGGTCCCAGGTGGCGGCGAGCGCGGTGGGTGAGGGGAGCGCGACCGACGGGTCGTCGGCGGTCCAGCGCACACCCCTGACGCCGATCGGGCCGTCGGACATGACGAGGGAGGCGAGGCCGATGCCGGGGAGCGCGGGCAGCGACCAGTTGTCCTGCCCCGCCAGCAGCCGTGCCTTGTCGTCCAGATCCAGCTTGCCGAGCGCCGCTTCGACGGCCGCTTCGCGTGCGTGGTCGGCCCGGGTGATGGGTGCGCCGGTCACGGCGGTACCTCCTCGTCAGTGCCCTGCGTTGCTGCGGACGGTTACATGGTGACCCTCGATTCTGTAGACAGGTAGGCTTCGTTATGAGTTTGTTACTCATGTACGGTCCGGACAGCGGTGGGTGAGCGGACGGACACGAGAGACAGGGACCGGTGTGATGGCGAGCGCCAGAGGCACGGAGCGGCG
>NZ_MDCR01000380.1 GCF_001723055.1 Streptomyces niveus | reverse complement strand
CGGCGCCTGGCAGGGCTTCTCCGGACTGGACGTGACCGGTACGGCCATGGCTCTGCTGGCCTCGCTGAGCTACGCCGTCGGCTGGATCTATGTGCGGCGCACGCTGGCGGGCAACAGGAGTTCGCATCTCTCGCTCACCGGGGCCCAGTTGTTCATGGCGACTCTGCAACTGGCCGTGGTCACGCCCCTGTTCACCGATCTGCCGACGTCCTTCCCGGTGGTGCCGCTGCTGGCCGTCGTGGCGCTCGGGAGTCTCGGTACGGGGCTGGCCCTGCTCATCCAGTACGGTCTGGTCGCCGAGGTGGGCCCGACGACCGGTCAGATGGTCACGTACTTCGTCCCGGTCATCGCGACCGCGGCCGGTGTGGCCGTCCTCAACGAGCCGCTGCACTGGAACACCCCGGTCGGCGCGGTCGTCGTGCTCGTGGGCGCCGCGCTCACCCAGCACAGGAGCGGCGGCTCCCGTACCGCGCGCAGGTCCGAACCGAAGCCCGCCCCCGAGCGTCTGAGC
>NZ_MDCR01000038.1 GCF_001723055.1 Streptomyces niveus | reverse complement strand
GCGCCACCCGCCCGGTCTCCCACCTTCAGGGGCCGACAGGACCCTCGACGGGGGCCTGTGGTGCGTTGGCCGCGAAAGCCCGTCGGGTGGACGCTGGAGTCCGGTCCAGGCTTCACTCCGGAGGAAGCGATGCGAGACGCGAGCACCTCGGCACACGACCCGGCCACCGACACGGAACTGGCGAATTTGGTGGCGCACTGGCGGGCCGCCAACTATCTGGCGGTCGGCCAGATCTACCTCATGGGCAATCCGCTCCTCGGCGAACCGCTGCGCCCGGAGCACATCAAGCCCAGGCTGCTCGGCCACTGGGGCACCTCCCCGGGGCTGAACCTCGTCCACACCCACCTCAACCGCGTCATCAAGGCCCGGGACCAGGACGCCCTGTGCGTCTGGGGGCCGGGCCACGGTGGCCCGGCGGTGCTGGCCAACTCCTGGCTGGAGGGAAGCTACTCCGAGACGTATCCGGACATCGGGCTGGACGCGGACGGCATGGCCCGCCTCTTCCATCAGTTCTCCTTTCCCGGCGGGGTGCCGAGCCACGTGGCGCCCGAGACGCCGGGGTCGATCCACGAGGGCGGAGAACTCGGCTACTCCCTCTCCCACGCCTACGGCGCCGCGTTCGACAATCCGGACCTCCTCGTCGCCTGTGTCATCGGCGACGGTGAGGCGGAGACCGGCCCCCTGGCGACGTCGTGGCACTCCAACAAGTTCCTCGACCCGGTGCACGACGGCGCGGTTCTCCCGATCCTCCACCTCAACGGCTACAAGATTGCCAATCCGACGGTGCTCTCCCGCATCCCCGAGCCGGAACTGGACGACCTGCTGCGCGGATACGGCCATGAGGTGCTGCACGTCACCGGGGACGAGCCGTACGCCGTCCACCGCGCCATGGCCGAGGCCTTGGACACCGCGCTGGACACCATCGCCCTCATCCAGCGCACCGCCCGGGACGGAGGTGTCACCGAACGCGCGCGATGGCCCGTGATCGTCCTGCGCACACCGAAGGGCTGGACGGGACCGGCCACCGTGGACGGACTACCGGTCGAGGGCACCTGGCGCGCTCACCAGGTACCGCTGCCAGCAGTGCGCGAAAACCCCGAGCACCTGCGGCAGCTGGAGGCGTGGCTCCGCTCCTACCGGCCGGAGGAACTGTTCGACCATGACGGCCGCCCTCTCCCGCATGTCCTGGCGTGCGTCCCCGAAGGCGCGCGCCGGCTCGGCTCGAACCCGCGCGCCAACGGCGGTCTGCTCCTGCGGGACCTGCCCGTACCGGCCCTGGAGCCGTACGCCGTGCAGGTCGACCGCCCCGGCGCGACCCTGCACGAACCGACGCGCGTGCTCGGCGACCTGCTCGAATCGGTCATGGAGGCCACGAGCGAACGACGCGACTTCCGGGTCGTCGGCCCGGACGAGACCGCCTCCAACAGGCTTCAGGCGCTGTACGGCGCCACGGGAAAGGCGTGGCAGGCCGCAGTCCTGCCCGTGGACGAGCACCTCGACCGGCACGGCCGTGTCATGGAGATCCTCTCCGAACACACCTGCCAGGGCTGGCTGGAGGGCTACCTCCTCACCGGGCGGCACGGGTTCTTCTCCTGCTACGAAGCCTTCGTGCACATCGTTGACTCGATGGTCAACCAGCACATCAAGTGGCTGAAGGTCTCCCGCTCCCTGCCGTGGCGCCGGCCGATCGCCTCCCTCAACTACCTGCTGACCTCCCATGTCTGGCGCCAGGACCACAACGGCTTCTCCCACCAGGACCCCGGCTTCGTCGACCACGTACTCAACAAGAGCCCCGAGGTCGTACGGGTCTACCTGCCGCCGGACACCAACACCCTGCTCTCCGTCGCCGAGCACGTCCTGCACAGCCGCGACTACGTCAACGTCGTCGTCGCCGGCAAGCAGCCCTGCTTCGACTGGCTCACCCTGGACGAGGCGCGCGCGCACTGCGCACGCGGCCTGGGCGTCTGGGAGTGGGCCGGTACGGAGCGGGAGGGCGAGGAGCCGGATGTGGTGTTGGCCTGTGCCGGGGACGTTCCGACACAGGAGGTGCTGGCCGCCGCTCAGCTGATCCGTCACCATCTTCCGCAGCTCGCGCTGCGCGTGGTGAACGTGGTCGACCTGGCCAGGCTGCTTCCCGAGACGGAGCATCCGCACGGGCTCTCCGACAGCCAATACGACGCGCTGTTCACCCGTGACCGGCCGGTGATCTTCGCCTACCACGGCTATCCGTGGCTGATCCACCGTCTCGCCTACCGCCGGGCCGGTCACCCGAATCTGCACGTCCACGGCTACCGGGAGTCCGGCACCACCACGACCCCGTTCGACATGGTGGTGCGCAACAACATGGACCGGTACCAGCTGGTCATGGATGTCATCGACCGCGTCCCCGGGCTGGCCGTCCGGGCCACGCGGGCGCGGCAGGCTATGGAGGACGCCCGGCTCCGGCACCACACCTGGATCCGGGAGCACGGGACCGACCTTCCCGAGGTGGCCGACTGGACCTGGCAGCCCGAAACCGGCGGTGACGACGGGCCCCCGCGTTGAGCCGCCACCGCGAGGAGGGCCTGGCGCCGCCCGCGTGGACATGGACCTACGAGGGCTTCGACCCGGAGCAGGAACGTCTGCGTGAAGCTCTGTGCACCCTGGGCAACGGCTACTTCGCCACTCGCGGATCGGCGTCCGAGACCTCCGCGGACGCCCCGCACCGTCCGGGCACCTACGCGGCGGGCTGCTACAACCGATTGACCTCCGCCGTCGCGGGACGCCAGGTCGAGAACGAGGACATGGTCAATCTGCCCAACTGGCTGCCGCTTCGCTACCGCGTACGCGTCGAAGGCGCGCGCCCCGGCCCATGGCTGTCGCCCGGCGGCCCCCAACTGGTCGAGCACGGGCAGACGCTGGACCTGCGGCACGGCACACTCACCCGTCGGTCGGTGTACACAGCGGCCGAGGACGGTGGCGACCGTCGGCTGCGCGTGGAACAGTGCCGGCTGGTTCATATGGGAGAGCCCCATCTGGCCGCACAGCGAACCTCGTTCACCGCCGAGGGCTGGACGGGCGAAGTCGAGGTCGAAGCGGCCCTCGACGGCGATGTATGGAACGTTGGCGTCGACCGCTACGCGGATCTCGCGAACCGGCACCTGACAGGGTGGCGTACCGGCACCGGAGGGCCCGACACGGTGTGGCTGTGCTGCCGCACCATCAACTCCGACATCCTTGTCGCGCTGGCCTCGCGGGTGCGGGTGGTCGGCCATCGCGGCATCGTGTCCGACACACGGCTCGCGGACCGGAAGGCCGTCCAGACCCTGACGATCCCCGTCGAGTGTGGCGCGACGGTGGTCGTGGACAAGACGGTCGCGTTGTACACCTCCCGCGATCCGGCGATCAGCGGTCCCCGGCAGGCCGCGACCGACGCCGTACGACGGGCCCCGGGGTTTTCTCGCCTGCTCGCCTCGCACCACCGCGCCTGGGAGAACATCTGGCGGCGGGCGGCTCTCGACGTACCCGGGAAGGCCGGGACGATTCTGCGGCTGCACCTGTTCCACGTCCTCCAGACCCTCTCCCCTCACACCGCCGAACTGGATGTCGGGGTACCCGCGAGAGGGCTGCACGGCGAGGCGTACCGCGGACATGTCTTCTGGGACGAACTGTTCGTCCTGCCGTATCTGAACCTGCATTTCCCGGAGGTGTCCCGGGCGCTGCTCGGCTACCGCCACCGACGGCTGCCGGCGGCCTGCCGGGCCGCGAGGGACGCGGGACGCGTGGGCGCGATGTACCCCTGGCAGAGCGGGAGCGACGGGCGCGAGGAGTCACAGCGGCTCCATCTGAACCCCTACTCCGGCCGCTGGCTGCCGGACCACTCCCATCTGCAACACCACGTCGGATCGGCGGTCGCGTACAACGTCTGGGAGTACGCCAAGGCGAGCGGCGACAAGAATTTCCTCTACGGCGAGGGCGCGGAGATGCTTGTCCAGATCGCCCGCTTCTGGGCGGACGCGGCTGTCTGGGACCCGTCGCTGGGGCGCTATCGCGTCCTGGGTGTCGTCGGTCCCGACGAGTATCACGACGCCTACCCGGACTCCGCCGCGCCGGGGCTGGACGACAACGCGTACACGAACATCACCGCCGCATGGGTTCTGGCACGGGCTCTGGAACTCAGCCGTGCCCTCCCGCAGCCGCGTCGGCAGCAACTCTTCGAGCGTCTTCGGATGGATCCGGCCGAGCCGGACCGCTGGGACGATGTCGCACACCGCCTCCACGTGCCGTACCACAACGGCGTGATCAGCCAGTTCGAGGGATACGCGGACCTCGGCGAACTAGACTGGGACCGGTACCGCGGACAGTACGGCGACATCCGCCGACTGGACCGGATCCTGGAGGCCGAGGGGGATTCGGTCAACCGGTACAAGGCGTCGAAGCAGGCGGACGTGCTGATGCTCGGCTACCTCTTCTCCCCACGGGAACTCGCGGGCCTCTTCCGGCAGCTCGGTCACCGGCTCGACGACGAGTCCTGGCGTGCCACGATCGACTACTACCTGCCCCGCACCAGCCACGGTTCGACGCTCAGCGCCCTGGTCAGCGCGTGGGTGCTGGCACGGGCGCGCAGGAACGAGGCGTGGGCCTACGCCGAGGAGGCGCTCATCGGGGACGTGGCGGACATTCAGGGCGGCACCACCGGCGAGGGAATCCACCTGGGCGCCATGGCCGGGACCCTGGATTTCGTACAGCGCTGCCTGACCGGGCTGGAAACCCGCGACGACGGGCTGTGGCTCGACCCCGCGCCGCTGCCGCAGCTGTCGAAGTTCCGGGTCGGCATCCGCTATCTGAACCACTGGGACGTGGACCTCCGGATCCGGGCGCAGCGCGTGCGGGTCGCCGTGCCGGAATCGGATGAGGATCCCGTACGCGTCGTGCTCGACGGGAGCCGGTCGGCTGTCGCGCCCGGCACGGCCCGCTGGCTCGATCTGCCCCGGGGCGGGGTCAGCCGGGTACGAGTACGGCGGCGCCGTTGACGCGGTCGGCCGCGAGGTCGGCGAGTGCCTGATCGGCCCGGCTCATCGGGTACGGGCTCGACGTGACCTGGATGCCGATCCGTTCGGCGAGAGCCAGGAAGTCGCGTCCGTCCTGGCGGGTGTTGGAGGTGACGCTGCGCAGGTCCCGCTCCTGGAAGAGATGACGCTGATAGTTCAGCGAGGGGATGTCGGAGAGGTGGATGCCGGCGACCGCGAGCGTGCCGGAGCGGTCCAGCGCCTCCAGGGCCACCGGCACGAGGTCGCCCACCGGGGCGAACAGGACGGCCGAGTCGAGTGGTTCGGGCGGGGCGTCGTACGCGCCGCCGGCCGAAGCCGCACCCAGGTCGAGTGCCAGTTCACGTGCCCGCACCGACCTGGTCAGCACATGCAACGTGGCGCCCTCGGCCAAGGCCACCTGGGCCGCCAGATGGGCCGAGGCGCCGAAGCCGTAAATTCCGAGCCTCCCGCCCAGGGGCAGTGCGCTGCGGCGCAGCGCGCGGTAGCCGATGATCCCGGCGCACAGGAGGGGCGCGAGCGAGGCGGCGTCCCGGTCTCCCGGAAGCGGGTAGGCGAAGGCCGCCGGAATCAGGGCCAGGTCGGCGAAGCCGCCGTCCGCGTCCCAGCCTGTGTAGCTGGACCGGGGGCAGAGGTTCTCCTGCCCGGCACGGCAGTAGCGGCACGTCCCGCAGGTACCGCGGAGCCACGCGCCGCCCGCGCGGTCACCGATGCGGAACGAGGCCACCGCCTCGCCGGCGGCGACGACACGGCCGACGATCTCATGGCCGGGGACGGTCGATGGCCGCCGGGGCGGAAGGTCGCCTTCGGCCAGATGCAGATCGGTCCGGCAGACGCCACACGCCTCCACTTCCAGCAGCAGATCCCCCGGCGCCGGGACGGCCGGGCGCCGCCGGACCCGGGCCAGGGGCCCTGTGCCGATGGGCCCCGGCCGCTGGACAGCCCAGCCGTGCGGTGTCTCAGCGGCGGCGAAAGTCATGGTTCCAGCGTGCGGCGGGTGGGCTGCCGGGGCAAACGGGTCCGCTCGTACCACGGGAAGCACACGAGGTGTACCTCTGCGGTCCGCCCGAAAAGACCGACACCGCAACGGGCGCTCTGCGCGGCGCCGGGGTGCCGCGCCGCCGCATCCACCACGAGTCGTTCGAGTTCTGAGGAGGGCCACCGTGCGCAGAGCCGCGCTCGCCGCCGCGTCGACCAGCGCCCTGGTCGTGCTGCTGCTCACCCTCAAACCGCACCAGCCGGGCACCCCGGCGCTCGGGGCGGCCCCGCCGCCGACGGGCACATCTCCGGCTCCGACAGGGCCGGCGTCACCACCGGGCGGATCCCAGCCGGGCACGGGTACCTACACCGGTGACCCCGTGTCCACCCAGTACGGCACAGTGCCGGTCGCCGCCACGGTCAAGGCCGGGAAGCTGACCGCGGTCAAGGTGCTTCAGGTGCCGTCCGGCAACGGGCGCGACCAGCAGATCGCCGCCTACGCCGTGCCACGCCTGACCAAGGAGGCGCTGGCCCGCCACAGCGCGCACATCGACGCGGTCTCCGGTGCCAGTTACACCAGCCAGGGGTACATCCGGTCCCTCCAGAGCGCACTGGACCGGGCCGGTGTCTGACACCGCGCGCGGCCTGCGCCATGTCGAGCACGTCATGGGCACCGTCATCACCTTCGACATCCGCGACGAACGCGTGCCCGCGATCGAGGCGGCACTGAGCGAAGCGGTCTCCTGGCTTCACCATGTCGACGAGGTGTACTCCACCTACCGGCCAGAGAGCGCGATAAGCCGCCTGGCGCATCACGAGATCGGGCCCGACGACTGCTCGGCGGAGGTACGCGAGGTCCTCGCCCTCTGCCGGAGCGCCGTACGGATCAGTGGCGGCTGGTTCAGCCATCTCGCGACCGGATTCCTCGACCCGTCGGGTCTGGTCAAGGGCTGGGCGGTGGAGGGCGCCTCCCGGATCCTGTACGAGGCGGGGGCGCACATCGTCGACCCGCACCTCGGCACACCCGCGAACGGCCTGGCATCGGTCACCGTGACCGGCCCCGGGCTCACGATGACCGACTCCTACGCCACCGCCGCCTTCGCGAGAGGGGAGTCGGCACGGGACTGGCTGGCGTCACTCGACGGCTACGAGGGATTCGGCATGCTGCCCGACGGCCGGTCGTGGTGCACCGACGGCTTCCCCGGTGAGACGGTCCCGGCGCACGACCCGGCCTGACCGTACGGCGGGCTCACGGGAGGCGGCCTCGTTCAGGGCCGCTGTCCCGACGACGAGAGGCCCAGCGCCGCGGCCCGCGGCCCCACCAGGTCGCACTCGACATCCACCACTCCCTCGACCGCCCGGACCATTCGGGCCGCCACCGGGACAAGGGCGGTGTCCTGGACCACGCCGCTGAGCGTGACGACCCCGTCGACGACTGTGACCAGCACGTTCTCGCGGGACACGCGGAAGAGAGGCTCGACCACCTCCCCGCGTACCTCCTCAGCCAGGTCGTCGTCGGACCGGAGGAAGACCTTGAGCAGGTCGGAGCGGCTGACGATCCCGCGCAGCATCCCTGAGGCGTCGACCACCGGCAGCCGCTTCAGTCCGCCCTGTGCCATGGTCCGGGCCGCCTGAGCCAGTGTGGCGTCCTCCCGGACCGTGACGGCGGGCACGCTCATGAGCTCGCGCGCCGTCACCGCGCCCGCCTTGCGCAGATCGTCGAGACGGCGCATCTGCTCCAGACGACTGGGGTCCGCGTCCCGGAATTCCTCCTTGTCGAGCAGGTCCGCCTCGGAGACCACCCCGGTGACACGTCCGTCGCCCTCAAGAACCGGAACGGCGCTCACCTTCCACTTCCTCAGGGTCTCGACGATCTCCTTGAACCCGGCCCGCGGAGCGACCGCGACCACGGGGTTCGTCATCACATCGGCAACCACGTACGGCGTGTGACGCATGGTCCCTCCTCGATCGGGCCTTCCCTCCGCTCTCCAAGTGTGGCCGCGCCGATCGGGACCGAGGAGGGGCCGACAGGCCCCGATCGGGGACTGAAGGGGCAATCGCTCGCACGGGTGCCTGTCGGCCCGACGCCAGAAGGACCGGTCGGCCCCCGTCCCGCTGGCGAGGTGCCGAGTCCCCGTGTTCATCTGGGAACAGGTCCAGAAGCGTCGGCGATGGAGGCGAGGGTGGCGCAGGACGAGCAGGCATCATCGGACGGCGCGGCGGAGAGCGAGCCCGGAACGTCGGAGGGCGTGGCCGACCGGGTGGAGCTGCGCCGGATCCAGCTGGGGCTCTCGCCTTCCGAGCTGGCGCACCGCGCCGGGATGTCCCTGTCCTACCTGCGGGAGCTGG
>NZ_MDCR01000379.1 GCF_001723055.1 Streptomyces niveus | reverse complement strand
GCCCCGGCTCCGGGAACGACCGGCAGCCCCCGGCCCGTCCCGGACTCGCGCTCGCCGGGGCGGCCCTGTGCGTGCTCGCCGCCGTGCTGCTCGGCTTCGCCGCCAACCTCACCGTCCTCGGACACCTCCAGCACGCCCGCGACCAGCAGACCGCGTACGACGAGCTGCGCGACCAACTCGCGCGCGGCACCGCCCCGGTGGGCCAGCGGACCTTCGACGGCAAGACCCTCGCCATGGGCGCACCCGTCGCACTCCTGCGCATCCCCTCCCTCGGACTGCGCGAGGTCGTCGCCGAGGGCACCACGTCCGGCGTCCTCATGTCCGGCCCCGGCCACCGCCGCGACACCGCGCTGCCCGGCCAGGAGGGCACCAGCGTGATCATGGGCCGCCAGTGGGGTTACGGCAGCCCGTTCAACGCGCTCGGCAAGCTGACACCCGGCACCACCATCGAGGTGACGACCGGTCAGGGCAAGGCCGTGTACGAGGTGCTGGGCGTCCGCCGCCCCGGCGACAAGCTGCCCACACCGCTCGCCCAGGGCCGCGGCCGGCTCACGCTCATGACCGCGTCGGGCCCTGCGTACACCCCCGCCGGTGTGCTGCGCGTCGACGCCGCGCTCACCACCCCGATCCAGCCCAGCCCGCCCCGGCCGCTGCGCAGCGGCTGGATCGGCCCCGCCGAGGAGGCGCTCGGCGGCGACAACGGCGCCTGGCTCGCGGTCTTCCTCTGGTCCCAGGCCCTGCTGCTCGCCGCGCTCGCCACCGTCTGGCTGCACCGGGTGTGGGGGACCTGGCAGACCTGGATCACCGCGGGACCCGTGCTGACCGCGCTCGGTATCGCCGTCTCCGGAGCCGCCACCCGCATCCTGCCCAACCTTCTCTGAACCGCTTTCACCCTCTGAACCCGACCTGGACCAACGGGAGTTGCCTCAACCATGACCGCCGTCACGACGTCCCTGCCCACAGTCCCGGCGAGCAGCGGCGTGGCGTCCCCCGCGACGCTCGAAGCCGAGGAGATCTCCGCCTGGTTCGCCGACCACAAGGTCCTCGACCGGGTCTCGCTCACCATGCCCGCCCTGGAGGTCACCGCCCTCATCGGCCCCTCCGGCTGCGGCAAGTCGACCTTCCTGCGCATCCTCAACCGCATGCACGAGCTGATCCCCTCCGCCTCACTCGCCGGCCGGGTCCTGCTCGACGGCGACGACATCTACGACCGGGGCCGCCGGATCACCCGCGCCCGCCGCGAGATCGGCATGGTCTTCCAGAAGCCCAACCCGTTCCCCGCGATGTCGCTGTACGACAACGTCCTCGCCGGGCTGAAGCTCAACGGCATCCGGGCGAACAGCTCCGGCAAGGACAGCCTGGTCGAGGAGTGCCTGACCAAGGCCGGCCTGTGGCGCGAGGTGAAGGACCGGCTCCGCCAGCCCGGCGGCGCGCTCTCCGGCGGCCAGCAGCAACGCCTGTGCATCGCACGCTCGTTGGCGGTACGCCCCCGCGTCCTGCTGATGGACGAGCCCTGCTCCGCGCTGGACCCCACCTCCACCCGCCGTATCGAGGAGACCATCGCCGACCTCAAGGAGGAGGTCACCATCGTCATCGTCACGCACAACATGCAGCAGGCGGCCCGCGTCTCCGACAACTGCGCCTTCTTCCTCGCCGAACAGGGCACGCCCGGAGTGATCGTCGAGCACGGGAGCACCGACGCCATGTTCAACTCCCCGCAGGACAGCCGCACATCGGACTACGTGAACGGCCGCTTCGGATGACGGGACCCGGGCGCCCGCGCGTACCGGCCCTGTGCGCGCTGCTGCTCCTCGCGCTCACCGCCTGCGCCGCGACCCCGACAGCCCACCGCGAGGTGGCGGGCGCCGCCGTACCGCCGGCCGTGGAGACACCCCGGCGCACCGGCCCGCCTCCCGCGCCCGGGGCGCTGCCGCCGGTCCCGCCCGCCGACACACCGTCCCCGCCTACGACGACGGGGCTGCCCACGTCCCCGCGGTTCCCGCCCCGCGTCCCCACGACGGCGACGCGGCCGGGCTCCCCGACCCGTACGCCCGCCGCCCCGGACGCACCGGCGACGCCCACCCGGAAACCGTCCGCGAAGGCCCCGGGAAAGCCGACCGGGACCGCCCGGCCCACCGGCACCACCCTGCGGATCGGTTCCTGGTCCGCCCGCGTCGTACGCGGCGGCCAGGAAGAGGTCGACGCCTGCCGCGACGCCGTCCAGTGGGCGGGCCCGGACCTCGGCACCGAGAACGGCTACGCGCTGCGTACGGCGGTCGTCGTCGGTCACGACTTCTGCGGCTTCGGCCAGCTCGCGACACTGCCGATCGGCACCGAGGTCACCGTCGAGACTCCCCGCGCGCTGCTCCGCTACCGCGTCTACGCCCGCCACCTCACCCCGGGCCGCGGCGCCCCGGCCCACGGCCTGTACTGGGGCGACCTCACGCTCCAGTCCTGCGTGGGCCCCGACACGGGCTTCACCTATCTGACGCGGGTGTGACCGACGGGCGGAGCGGCGAACCGGGCGAAACCGGGTGGCGGGGCCGCGTCCGATTCGTACAAGACCCTGTCCGGCCGGCCTGTCTAGATTGTCCGTATGAGTGCAGACATGGACCCGAGGCTGGGACTGAACAGAGCCGTCGAGTCCCACCCCGCCCACGTGGTCGAGGCCGCCGGCGACCAGGACATGGTGGCCGCCGTACGACTCGCCGCCGACGAGAAGCGAGCCGTCGGCGTACTGGCCACCGGGCACGGGCCGAGCCTCGCCGCCGACGGCGCCGTACTCGTCAACACACGGCGGATGGACGGCGTACGCGTCGACGCGGAGCGCGCGACGGCGTGGATCGAGGCGGGTGCGCGCTGGCGTGACGTGCTGGCGCATACGACACCGCACGGCCTCGCGCCGCTCAACGGGGCCAGCCCCGACGTCGGTGTCATCGGCTATCTGACCGGTGGCGGGGCCGGACCGCTGGGACGGCGGTACGGATTCGCCGCCGATCACGTACGGCGGCTGCGCCTCGTCACCGCCGACGGCCGCTTCCGGGAGGTGACCGCCGACACCGACCCCGACCTCTTCTGGGCCGTACGCGGCGGCAAGGACAACTTCGGCCTCGTCGTCTGGCACTACACCCCCGAACGCAAACGCCTCCAGGCCCGCCGGACCGCCTGAAAGGGCCACAACTCCGCCGCCCACCAAGCCGTTTGGGACTCGGCGAGTCCCGGCGAGCGGGTGGTGCGAGCCCTAGGCTCGCCTGCATGAACGACAGCAGCGGCGGCGAAGACGGCAACAACGCCTCCGTGGCGCGCTTCTACGATCAGCTCGCCGCGGACTACCACCTCATCTACGACGACTGGGACGGGTCGACGGAGCGCTAGGGCGTGTCCGCGAAGTCCCGTCTGGCTCACGACGCCTGGCACGCACGCTCTCCCCCGTAGCCCTTCGGGCACGGGAGGTGCCCCCTGCGTTG
>NZ_MDCR01000378.1:314-20008 GCF_001723055.1 Streptomyces niveus | reverse complement strand
CGGGCCGTACGGGCACGTTCACGGGCACTCACGGCCGTTGTCAGGGCCGCCTGAGCGCGTCGGCGGCGTCGGCGCCGCCCGCCAGCTCGGTCTCCAGCAGCTGCTTGCCGAGGAGTTCCGGATCGGGCAGGTCCATCGGGTACTCGCCGTCGAAGCAGGCGCGGCAGAGGTTCGGCTTGGCGATGGTGGTCGCCTCGATCATGCCGTCGATGGAGATGTACGAGAGGGAGTCGGCGCCCAGTGACGTGCCGATCTCCTCGATCGACATGCCGTTGGCGATCAGCTCCGCGCGCGTGGCGAAGTCGATGCCGAAGAAGCAGGGCCACTTCACCGGCGGGGACGAGATCCGGATGTGGACCTCGGCGGCGCCGGCCTCGCGCAGCATCTTGACCAGGGCGCGCTGGGTGTTGCCGCGGACGATCGAGTCGTCGACGACCACCAGGCGCTTGCCCCTGATGACCTCTTTAAGAGGATTGAGCTTCAGGCGGATGCCGAGTTGGCGGATGGTCTGTGAGGGCTGGATGAAGGTCCGGCCCACGTACGCGTTCTTCACCAGGCCCGAGCCGTACGGGATGCCGCTCTCCTCCGCGTAACCGATCGCGGCGGGGGTGCCGGACTCCGGTGTCGCTATGACGAGGTCGGCGTCGGCGGGCGCTTCCTTGGCGAGTTTCCGCCCCATCTCCACGCGGGAGAGGTAGACGTTCCGGCCGGCGATGTCGGTGTCGGGGCGGGCCAGATACACGTACTCGAAGACACAGCCCTTGGGCTTCGCTTCAGCGAATCGCGAGGTACGGAGACCGTTCTCGTCGATGGCGATCATCTCGCCGGGCTCGATCTCCCGTACGTAGGAGGCGCCGCAGATGTCGAGGGCGGCGCTCTCGGAGGCCACCACCCAGCCGCGCTCCAGCCGGCCGAGGACCAGTGGGCGGATGCCCTGCGGGTCACGGGCGGCGTACAGGGTGTGCTCGTCCATGAAGACGAGCGAGAAGGCGCCCTTGGCGGCGCGCAGGACCTGCGGTGCGGCCTGTTCGACGGTGAGGGGCTTGCCGTCGTCGTCCGTCTGTCCGGCGAGGAGCGCCGTGATCAGGTCGGTGTCGTTGGTCGCGGCGACGCGGGTCGAGCGCCCGTTCTCCTTGGGGAGGTCGGCGACCAGTCCGGCCAGCTCGGCCGTGTTGACCAGATTGCCGTTGTGGCCGAGCGCGATGGAGCCGTGAGCGGTGGCTCTGAAGGTCGGCTGCGCGTTCTCCCACACCGAGGCTCCGGTGGTGGAGTAGCGGGCGTGACCCACGGCGATATGGCCTTGGAGGGAGCCGAGGGAAGTTTCGTCGAAGACCTGTGAGACAAGGCCCATGTCCTTGAAGACAAGGATCTGGGAGCCGTTGCTCACTGCGATGCCCGCGGACTCCTGTCCGCGGTGTTGCAGTGCATACAGTCCGAAGTAGGTGAGCTTGGCGACCTCTTCACCGGGGGCCCAGACACCGAAGACGCCGCAAGCGTCCTGAGGGCCCTTCTCGCCGGGGAGGAGGTCGTGGCTGAGTCGTCCATCACCACGAGGCACGCCACCGAGTGTAGGCGAGATCGACCGCTGGTCCGAATGCGGTACGGAAGTGGGCCGCGCGGTGGACGGTGAAGTGGGCCGGCGGCGTGTCGCCACCGGCCCACTCGGGGAGGTCCCCGTTCACCAGGGAAAACCGGGCGGGTACTACTTCGCGGGGGTGCCCGCGGCGGCGGTGAAGCCTTCGCCGTCGGCCGCCTTGATGGTCAGTTCACGGTGGTGCAGCTCATACGTCACCTTCCCGTCGAGCATCTTCCTGAGCTCGTACTCCAGGGACATTCCCGGCTCCGGGCACAGCTTCTTGGTGGCCCTGAGCATTCCGAAGGTGATCGTGGAGTCCGTGACCTTCGCGGGCGCCGAGAAGCCGTTGCAGCCCAGATTGCCGCTCACGGTGCCGTCCTCGGCGAAGGTGAGCGTCGCCTTGCCGGTCTCGCCCTTCTTGTCCTGGGGCAGCGAGCTGACCGTCCCGCCGGAGACGACTCCGCTCACGGCCCAGCCGGTGCCCACCAGCGGCGCCGGCTTCTCGGCGGTCAGGGCGATGGAGTCGCCGTCGGCGCCGGTGAGGGTGAGTTTCTTGTCCTCGACCTTGGCCTTCAGCTTGCCCGCGAAGGCGCCGCCGAGGGCCTTCTCGAAGGCCGCCAGCTCGTCCGGGCAGCCGATCAGCGTCGTCTCCTTCTCACCGACAGTGATCGTGTCGCCGTCGATGGTGACCTGTGCGCCGATGGAGTTGCACCCCGTCTGCGCGCTGGCCTTGCCCTTGGAGTCGATCTCCACCGACGCCCCGGCGGGCGCCGCGGTCTTCTTGCCGTCGACGCTGAGGCTCTCGATGCTCCAGCGCACGTCGGTCAGGGGCAGATCGGTCCGCACCGCGCTGCCGGCCTCGGCCGCCCCGTCGGACTCTCTGCCGGTCTCGGTGCCGCAGCCGGCGAGGGCGAGGAGGGTCAGGGTCGTGAGGGCGGTGACGGTGGTCACTGACTGTTTCCGCATACCGGTGTGACGAGGCACACCCGGGTCCGGTTCCGTGCGATTGCCGGGCGGCGGTACGGGGGCGGCGGCCGGTCAGCTCATGACCGGCAGCAGTGCGGCAAGATCCGCGCGTTCGCCGCTGGCGCTGACCTGGGCCGATGCCAGCGCCTGTGCCCAGGTCGTACGGCCCGTGGCGAGCCGCAGCCAGGTGACCGGATCCGTCTCGACGACGTTCGGCGGGGTGCCGCGCGTGTGCCGGGGTCCCTCCACGCACTGCACGACGGCGTACGGCGGGATCCGCACCTCCGTCGAGGCTCCCGGTGCCTTCGCCGCGAGCGCGTCGGCGAGCAGCCGCGTGCAGGCGGCGAGCGCCTGCCGGTCGAAGGGGATGTCGAGCCCGGTCGCGCGGTGCAGGTCGTCGGTGTGGACGACGAGTTCCACGGTGCGGGTGACCAGGAAGTCCCCGAGGCGCATGGCTCCGACCCGGATGGCGATCAGCCGGTCGGCCGGTGCGTCCGACAGCAGCGCGTCGATCCGGTCGGCCGTGCGCGCGAACAGCTCGGCGGGCTCGGCGGAGGCCGCGTACGCCTTGACGTCGTCGGAGATCGGGGCGGCGTACGCGGCCGTCGCGAACGCCCACTCGGGCAGGCCCACCTCGACGGCGGGCGGCGCGGGCTGCTCCAGGGCGCGGCTGACGCTCTCGACGCCGAAGCACAGGTGCGCGGCCAGCTCGCGTACGGTCCAGTCGCCGAGGCCGGCGGGCAGGGCGAGCTGTTCGGGGGTGAGGGCGAGGACCGCCGCGCGCACGTGCGCGAACTGGGTGAGGACGGCGGTACGGGTCTTGTCGTAGTCGTAACCGCGTGGTTTGCGCTTCATGGCCGGTGGCATGTCCGGGAGGCTAATCGAGTCGCTCGGCGGGGGTGACCTCGGGCTCCGGGGTGAACGACTCCCCGTTGGCCGGGACGCCGACGCCGCGCCAGGTGAAGGGGATGCCGCGCGCGGTGTCCAGGTCGGGGCCGTCCATCAGCTGGAAGTGGACGTGCGACTCGGTGGAGTTGCCGGTGTTGCCGCAGGCGGCGATCCGCTGCCCCGCCCGCACCCGGTCGCCGGCGGCGACGGTCACCGAGCCCTGCTTGAGGTGCGCGTACATGGCGTACGTGCCGTCACCGAGGTCCAGGACTACGTGGTTGCCGACGATCCACGAGGGGCCCGCCGATTCCCGCAGCGGTGACTCGATCAGCATCATCCAGGCGAGCGCGGGCAGCGAGGTGCGGGTCAGATGGTCGCGGCGCCCGTTCAGTACCCGGACGACGGTCGCGTCGGCCACGGCCAGTACGGGGGCGCCGAAGGCCGGGTAGTGGCTGTTGCCGCGTACGAGCGGCCACAGCATCGCGAACGGCGGGCGGGGGTCGGGGTCCGGGGCGGCCAGGATGTCGATGGCGTACGTCTGGCCGTAGCTGTGGATGCCGTGGCTGGGCACCTTGGTCGCCGGGCTGTTGAGCGCGGTCCAGCGCCCGGACACCGGGGCCCCTGTCTCCACGGGGGTGCGGGCGGTGGTCCCCTTCAGCGCGGCGGCGGTGCGGCGGCCCTGGATCAGGAGCACGGCAAGGACGAAGACGGCCGGGGGGAAGAGCAGCCACAGCGGCGGATCCCAGCCGGCGAAGATCATGCCCAGGACCAGGACGATGACGAGCAGCAGACAGCAGCGGGCCAGGATCGCGGTCAGTTTCCGTATGGACATGGTGCGGGTCACCTCGGGTCGTCTGCGGTGGGGGGCTGCGGTGGGGTCTGCGGTGGGCTTCAGTTCCGGGCGGCGGAGAGCATCACCAGCAGCGGTACGACGCGGGCGGCCGGTACCTCGTAACGCCCCCGCCCTGTCGTCTGGAGCCAGCCCGCGCCGGTCAGTTGGCGCAGGTGGTGGTAGATCTGGCCGGTGGTGCCTATGTCGTCCAGGGCGGTCAGTTCGGCGGCGGTGCGCAGACCGCCGAGGATCTCGCGCAGCAGCCGCAGCCGTACGGCGTGCCCGAGCGCCGCGAAGCAGTCGACGGTCACCGACCAGTCGGCGTCGAGCAGTTGGCCGGTCAGCTCGGTGAACTGCCACCGGTAGTGCTGCTCGGTCGGCAGCCGTACCGAGCCCGTGTACGTCACCCCGCCGTCGGGCGCCTCCAGCTCGGCGAGTTGTTCCTCAAGTTCCCGGAGCGGTCGCAAGGCGTCGTCCGCCGTGATCCCCGGCCGCTCCCCTCGCGGCGGCCGGGCCGGGCTCTCCACACGCTCCAGCGCGGCGAGCCGGCGTTCCAGCTCGGCGACACGTTCCTCAAGCTCCATGCCAAGAAGTTACGTAATTACGTAATCGAGCGCAACCCGGATCGCGTCCGGACACGACGAAGCCCCCGACCGGTTCGGGAAGAACCGGTCGGGGGCCGTGTCGTGCGCTCAGACCAGCAGGGCCTCGATCGTGCCCTCGTGCGCGGCCCGCAGCTCGCTCAGCGGGATGCTGAACTCGCCCTGGACCTCGATCTCTTCGCCGTCCACCACACCGATCCGCGTCGCGGGCAGCCCACGCGCCCCGCACATGTCGGTGAAGCGCAGCTCCTCGCTGCGCGGCACGGCCACGACCGCGCGCCCGGCCGACTCGCTGAACAGGAAGGTGAAGGCGTCGCCCGTGGCGGAGCCGCTGATCGACAACGTGTCCGGCACGACCAGCCGCGCGCCCTTGCCGCCCCGCAGGCACGACTCGGTGACGGCCTGGATCAGACCGCCGTCGCTCAGGTCGTGCGCCGCGTCGATCATGCCGTCGCGGGATCCCGAGATCAGGATCTCGCCGAGCAGCTTCTCCCGGTCCAGGTCCACCGCCGGCGGCAGCCCGCCCAGATGGTCGTGGATCACCTGCGACCACGCCGACCCGCCGAACTCCTCGCGGGTCTCGCCCAGCAGATAGAGGAGCCGGCCCTCTTCCGCGAAGGCGATCGGCGTACGGCGCGTGACGTCGTCGATCACACCGAGCACGGCCACGACCGGCGTCGGGTGGATCGCCGTCTCACCGGTCTGGTTGTAGAGCGAGACGTTGCCGCCGGTCACCGGCGTGCCCAACTGGAGGCAGCCGTCGGCGAGTCCGCGCGTGGCCTCGGCGAACTGCCACATGACGGCCGGGTCCTCGGGCGAGCCGAAGTTCAGGCAGTCCGAGATGGCGAGCGGCTTGGCGCCGGACGCGGCGACGTTGCGGTACGCCTCCGCCAGCGCGAGCTGCGCGCCCGTGTACGGGTCGAGCTTGGCGAACCGGCCGTTGCCGTCCGTCGCCATCGCCACACCGAGGTTGGTCGACTCGTCGATCCGGACCATGCCCGCGTCCTCGGGCTGCGCGAGCACCGTGTTGCCCTGGACGAAGCGGTCGTACTGATCGGTGATCCACGCCTTCGACGCCTGGTTCGGCGAGCCGACGAGCCTGAGCACCTGCTCCCGCAGCTCCGCCGGACTCGCGGGCCGGGCAAGCTTGTTGGCGTCGTCGGCCTGGAGCGCGTCCTGCCAGTCGGGACGGGCGTACGGCCGGTGGTAGACCGGGCCGTCGTGCGCCACGGAGCGCGGCGGTACGTCCACGATCTGCTCGCCGTGCCAGAAGATCTCCAGCCGGGTGCCCTCGGTGACCTCACCGATGACGGTCGCGATGACGTCCCACTTCTCGCAGATCTCCATGAACCGGTCGACCTTGTCGGGCTCGACGACCGCGCACATGCGTTCCTGCGACTCGCTCATGAGGATTTCCTCGGGCGAGAGCGACGAGTCGCGCAGCGGTACGGTGTCCAGCTCGACCCGCATCCCGCCGGATCCGGCCGACGCCAGCTCGCTCGTCGCGCAGGACAGACCGGCGCCGCCGAGGTCCTGGATACCGGCGACCAGCTTCTCGGCGAAGATCTCCAGGGTGCACTCGATGAGGAGCTTCTCCTGGAACGGGTCGCCCACCTGGACGGCCGGGCGCTTGGTCGGCTTGGCGTCGTCGAAGGTCTCGGAGGCCAGCACCGAGACGCCGCCGATACCGTCGCCGCCGGTCCTGGCGCCGTACAGGATCACCTTGTTGCCGGGGCCCGACGCCTGCGCGAGGTGGATGTCCTCGTGCTTCATGACGCCGATGCAGCCCGCGTTGACCAGCGGATTGCCCTGGTAGCAGGGGTCGAAGACGACCTCGCCGCCGATGTTGGGCAGGCCCAGGCAGTTGCCGTAGCCGCCGATGCCGGCGACGACACCGGGCAGCACCCGGCGGGTGTCGGGGTGGTCGGCCGCGCCGAAGCGCAGCGGGTCCACGACGGCGACCGGGCGGGCGCCCATCGCGAGGATGTCGCGGACGATGCCGCCGACGCCGGTGGCCGCGCCCTGGTAGGGCTCGATGTACGAGGGGTGGTTGTGCGACTCGACCTTGAAGGTGACCGCGTACCCCTGGCCGACGTCCACGACGCCCGCGTTCTCACCGATGCCGACGAGCATCGCGTCGTTGGCGGGGACCTTGTCGCCGAACTGCTTGAGGTGCACCTTGCTGCTCTTGTACGAGCAGTGCTCGGACCACATGACGGAGTACATGGCCAGCTCGGCGCCGGTCGGCCGGCGCTCCAGGATCTCGCGGATCCGCAGGTACTCGTCCTCCTTGAGGCCGAGTTCCTTCCAGGGCTGGTCGACGTCAGGGGTCCCCGCCGCGTGCTTGACGGTGTCCAGGTTCTTGATCGTCATCAGGCGCTTACCAGCTTCTTCAGGATCGAGGTGAAGAATCCGAGCCCGTCGGTACGGCCCGTACCGATCAGCGGTTCCACGGCGTGCTCGGGGTGCGGCATCAGACCCACGACATTTCCCGCCGCGTTGGTGATGCCCGCGATGTCGCGCAGCGAGCCGTTCGGATTGCCGTCCAGGTAACGGAAGGCGACCCGGCCCTCGGCCTCCAGCTCGTCCAGCACGCTCTCGGCGGCCACGTACCGGCCGTCGATGTTCTTCAGCGGTACGGAGATCTCCTGGCCCGCGTCGTAGTCGGCGGTCCACGCCGTCCCGGCGTTCTCCACCCGCAGCTTCTGGTCGCGGCAGATGAAGTGCAGATGGTTGTTGCGCAGCATCGCGCCCGGCAGCAGATGCGTTTCGGTGAGGATCTGGAAGCCGTTGCAGATCCCCAGGACGGGCATGCCGCCCTTCGCCTGCTCGATGACCGTCTCCATCACCGGCGAGAATCGGGAAATGGCGCCGGCGCGCAGATAGTCGCCGTAGCTGAATCCACCCGCCAGGACGACGGCGTCGACCTGCTTGATGTCCTTGTCACGGTGCCAGAGGGAGACGGGCTCGGCTCCGGCGATGCGGACAGCGCGAAGGCTGTCGCGGTCGTCGAGTGTGCCGGGGAAAGTGACGACTCCGATACGAGTGGTCACGACTCCACCTTTACGACGAAGTCCTCGATGACGGTGTTGGCGAGGAACGTCTCGGCCATCTCATGGATGCGGGCGAGGGCGGCCTCGTCGACCGGGCCCTGCACCTCCAGCTCGAAACGCTTTCCCTGGCGGACGTCCGCGATCCCGTCGAAACCCAGCCGGGGCAGTGCGCGCTGCACTGCTTGTCCTTGCGGGTCGAGGATCTCCGGCTTGAGCATGACGTCGACTACGACGCGTGCCACTGGCACTCCCGGTGGTGTGGTGCGGCTGTGTGCAGCTGTCTGCGGCTGTGTGGTTCTGACCGGGGAATCCCCGACCCCCCGAGTGCCTTCAGCGTACCCGTACACAAAATCTACGCGAGTAGATATCCCCACAGTGCCGGACTCTCCACCGATCTCCGTCGATATCGCACCGTGAGACCACACGGAAAAATCCCGGAAAAAACTCGCCCTCACCATTGCCGTCTGACACGCTGATGCAATTGGCTGGGCTTCACAATGCGATGCGGTTCGCTGTACAAAGGAATAGAGCGGCAAGTCGCATTGCCCCTAAACAGCCGGAAGGCCGGTATCGCCGCACGTCAGCCATGTTTCAGAAGCATGCGTCCGACGAGGCGGCTGCCGCACGAAAGGACCGATATCCGTGGCGCAGCGCGTAGTGGTCACGCTCTCCGACGACATCAGCGGCGGAGAAGCGGCGGAAACGGTCTCGTTCGGCCTCGACGGGAAGTCGTACGAGATCGACCTCAATCCCGCCAATGCCAAGAAACTGCGCAAGGCCCTGGCCCCCTACCTGGAGGCGGGCCGGCGGCAGACCCACGCCGGAAAGAACCGGAAGTCGTACCGGCACACGGCCCTCGCGCCCGACCCGGCGGCCGTGCGCGCGTGGGCGCTCTCGCACCGGATGGAGGTGCCGGCCCGCGGCCGGATCCCCAAGCGGGTCTACGAGGCGTTCCGCGAGGCCAGTTGAGGTCAGTTGAGGGACCGTCCGGTCAGGAGCCGGCCGGCCGGGCTCGCCGGGTATCGGAGTTGCACAGCACCCCCAGCCATCGGCTAGAGTCTGGAGCACGCCGAAGGGCAAGGCCGAAAAGCCGAACCTGAAGCAGCGTGCGGGTGTAGTTCAGTAGTAGAACGCCCCCTTTCCAAGGGGGAGGCGCAGTGTGCGATTCCTGTCACCCGCTCTGCATCACATCGAAGGACTGTTGTTTGATGAACGATGCACTGCGGACGTAGCTCAGTTGGTAGAGCGCAACCTTGCCAAGGTTGAGGTCGCCAGTTCGAACCTGGTCGTCCGCTCCGTACCGAAGGCCCCGGTCACTTGTGACCGGGGCCTTCGTCGTGTCCGCCCGCCCGCTTCCGGGCCCCGATGACATTTGTCATGAGCAGTGGTGACAGCGCGCACTGCTCCCTGGCCCCGTCCGGCGGAAGTCTTGAAGGCATGACACGAACTCTGCGAGACCACGGCGCGGGTGCCACGGATGTGGACAGGAACGTCATCGAGGTGGAGCGGCTGCGGCGCACCTACTCGGGCGGATTCCAGGCGGTGAACGAGATCTCGTTCACCGTCGGGGAGGGCGAGCTGTTCGCCCTGCTCGGTACGAACGGCGCGGGCAAGACCTCCACCGTCGAGATGCTGGAGGGCCTGGCCCGCCCCAGCGGCGGCACGGTACGGGTGCTGGGCCACGACCCGTACACCGAGCGGGCCGAGGTACGGCCCCGGACCGGGGTGATGCTCCAGGAGGGCGGCTTCCCCAGCGACCTGACGGTCAAGGAGACCGTACGGATGTGGTCGGGCTGCACCAGCGGCGCGCGGCCCACCGGTGAGGCGCTGGACCTCGTGGGCATGGGCAAGCGCGCCGACGTACGGGTCAAGCAACTGTCCGGCGGTGAGAAGCGGCGGCTGGATCTGGCGCTCGCCCTGCTCGGCCGGCCCGAGGTGCTGTTCCTCGACGAGCCGACGACAGGTCTGGACGCCGAGGGCCGGCGGGACACCTGGGACCTGGTGCGGGAGCTGCGTGACGGCGGCACCACCGTCCTGCTGACCACGCACTACCTGGAGGAGGCCGAGGGTCTCGCGGACCGGCTGGCGATCATGCATGGAGGCCGCATCGTGGTGTCGGGAACGCCGTCGGAGGTGACAGCGACCAGGCCTGCCCGGATCCGGTTCAGGCTGCCCACGGGGATGGAGCCCGGACAGCTGCCGCTCACGCTGATGGCGGCCGCGGACGGCAGGCAGATCGAGATCCGCACCCAGCACCTTCAGCGGGACCTCGCCGAACTGCTGCGCTGGGCCGAGGAGTTCGGCGTACATCTGGACAAGCTCGATGCCCGGTCGGCCTCGCTCGAAGAGGCGTTCCTGGACATCGCCGCCCAGCGCACGGGGGCCACTGTCCCCGGCGCGGGCACCAACACGGGAGGGGCGTTCGCGGCATGAGCACGGCAATCACACAGACGGTGGAGGAGTCCACCGAGGGCCCGACGACGACCAGGGCCGGACGGCTGGGCGCGCTCGGGCGGGCCGAGATGACGCTGCTCATACGCAACAGGACCATGCTCTTCACGGCCCTGTTCATGCCGCTCCTGCTGATCGCGTCGGCGAAGTCCTTTCTGCAGAACGTCGACCTCGACGGCACCGGGCTGAGCATCATGGAGATCGCCATGACGGGCGGCATCGGCATGGTGCTGCTCCTGGTGGTGTACATGAACCTCACCTCCGCCTACACCGCCCGGCGCGAGGAACTGGTGCTCAAGCGGCTCCGTACGGGCGAGGCCTCCGACGCGGAGATCCTGGCCGGGACCGCGCTGCCGGCCGCCTCGCTGGCGGTCGCGCAGTGTGTCGTGCTGATCGTCGCGGGGATCGCGCTCCTGGACATCAGCGCCCCGCAGCGGCCCGAGCTGCTGGTCCTCGGTGTGCTGGTGGGCATCGGGCTCATGGCGACGCTGGCCGCCGCGTCGGCGGCGTTCACCCGTACCGTGGAGAGCGCCCAGATCACCATCCTGCCGATGCTCCTGATCTCGTCGCTGGGATCGGGCCTGTTCACACCGCTGGAGACGCTGCCCGACAAGATCGCCTCGTTCTGCGAGCTGCTGCCGATGACCGGCGTCGTGACCCTCGTACGGGCCGGCTGGCTGGGCGGCGCCTCGGGCGGCGATCTGGCCATGGCGGGACTGAATGCCCTGGCCTGGCTCGTACTGTCGGTGTTTGCTGTGAAGCTGTGGTTCCGCTGGGAGCCGCGGCGCTGACCGCGACGGGCAGGGCACGGGGCAGGGCAGGGCACGACTCGGGCGAGAGCGCAGGAGGGACGGCATCGTGAGGATGGGCAGGGCGAAGGTCGCGTGGTCCGGAAAGAGCAACCCGGCCAAGGTCGAGATCTACACCCGCTGGTCCTTCCACCTCTTCGCGGTGGCCGAGATCGGGGTCATCGGGCTGATGGCCGGCGTGCGCACCGACTCCCCGATCGGCGGCTGGCTCCTGCTGCTGATCTGCGTGCACGCGATCGTGATCGCGACCACCAGTTCGTACGCCCTGTCCTGGGCGCTCGGCAGGCGCGCCAAGCCGGTCCGGCTGCTCGGCGCCACGGTCGTGGTCACCGCCGCCGGCTGCGTCGCCGCCGTCGCCCTGCTGCCCTCGGACCCCGAGAAGGTGGACGTCGCCCAGACGGTCTCCTCCGTACTGGTCACCTTCGCCGGTTTCGGGGTCGCCGCGCTGGTCATCGGTGTCCGCCGGGTGCGGAGCATGCTGCTGATCGCGCTGGCCACCGCGGTGTTCGTGGCGCTGACCGGCCTGGTGCTCGGGGTGCCGCTCCGTGGGATCTTCGGCGCGGTGCTCGGGGTGGTGATCGCGACGCTGGCCCTCGCATTCACCAGCGGATTCTCGGTCTGGCTGGTCAGGTCCGTGTGGGAGCTGGACAGCGCCCGTGAACTCCAGGCGCGGCTCGCCGTCGCCGAGGAGCGGCTGCGGTTCGGCCGGGACATGCACGACGTGATGGGCCGCAATCTCGCGGTGATCGCGCTCAAGAGCGAGCTGGCCGAGCAGTTGGCCCGGCGCGGCGGCACCGAGCAGGCCGCCGCGCAGATGGCCGAGGTGCAGCGGATCGCGCAGGAGTCGCAGCGGGAGGTGCGGGCGGTCGTGCGGGGGTACCGGGAGGTGGACCTGCCCACCGAACTGGAAGGCGCGCGGGGTGTGTTGAAGGCTGCCGGGATCAAGTTCCGGCTGGATCTGACGGGGGCGGGCGCGGGCGTGGAGACGGGCAGCGAGGACGCCGCCGTGGGGCTGGCCCCCGAGGTGCAGTCGGCCCTCGGGTGGGTGGTGCGGGAGGCCGCCACGAACGTGCTGCGGCACGGGGACGCGCGGCAGTGCACGGTGCGGCTGACGGTACGGGAGGGGCACGACGCGGTGCTGGTCGTCGAGAACGACGGGCTGCCCGAACAGGGCGCCCTGGCCCGGGCGGGCGCGGCGGGCACACCCCGGACCGCGGGCGCCGGGCTGGCCGGGCTGCGCGAGCGGCTGGACACGCTGGGCGGCACGCTCGACGCGGGTCCGGTGGCCGGTGGGCACTTCCGGCTCACGGCCCGGGTGCCGCTGCCGGCGGAGCCGCCCGTACCGGCCGCGCAGGTCATGTCCCCGGAGACGGTGGCGCAGGGGTCCGCGGTGCAGCCGGCTGTGGCGCAGGGGTCCGTGAGCGACGAGGTGAGCGCGTGAGCGACGTACAAGATCCGGCGGCGTCGGCCGCTCCGGCCACTCCGGCCGCCCCCGTACGGGTCCTTCTCGCCGACGACGAGCATCTGATCCGGGGCGCGCTCGCCGCGCTCCTCGGTCTCGAGGAGGATCTGACCGTCGTCGCCGAGGCCGCGTCCGGTCCCGAGGCGCTGGCGATGGCCCTGGCGCACCGCCCCGACGTCGCCGTGCTCGATCTCCAGATGCCGGGCGCCGACGGTGTGAAGGTCGCCACATCCATCCGCAGCGAACTGCCCGGCTGCCGGACCATGATCGTCACCAGCCACGGCCGGCCCGGCCATCTCAAACGGGCCCTCGCGGCGGGGGTGCGCGGCTTCGTACCGAAGACCGTCAGCGCCCGGCAGCTCGCCGAGATCATCCGTACCGTGCACGCCGGAAACCGGCACGTGGACCCCGAGTTGGCCGCCGACGCGATCTCGGCCGGGGACTCGCCGCTGACCGCGCGCGAGGCCGAGGTGCTGGAGCTGGCCGCCGACGGGGCGCCGATCGCGGACATCGCGGCGTGGGCCTCGCTGTCGCAGGGCACCGTGCGGAACTATCTGTCGTCGGCCGCGTCCAAACTGGGGGCTTCGAGCCGGCATACGGCGGTGCGTCTCGCCCGGGAGCGAGGTTGGGTATAGTGGGCTGCGCGCCACGGCGCACGCGGACGTAGCTCAGTTGGTAGAGCGCAACCTTGCCAAGGTTGAGGTCGCCAGTTCGAACCTGGTCGTCCGCTCAGCACAAGAACCCCCGGCCGGATCACCGGCCGGGGGTTCTTCGCTGTTCGCGGCCGGTGGCTACCAGCGCGTACCGGTGAGGAGTTCGTACGCCTCCAGGTACTTGGCGCGCGTCGCGTCCACGACCTCGGCCGGCAGCTCGGGCGGCGGCTGCTCGCTCGCGCGGTCCCAGCCGGACGCGGGCGAGGTCAGCCAGTCGCGTACGTACTGCTTGTCGTACGACGGCTGGGCGTGGCCCGGCTCCCAGCTCGCCGCCGGCCAGAAGCGCGAGGAGTCCGGGGTCAGCACCTCGTCGGCGAGCACCAGTTGATCATCGGCGTCGAAGCCGAACTCGAACTTCGTGTCGGCGAGGATGATGCCGCGGTCGCGGGCGATGTCGCGGGCGCGGCCGTAGACGTCGAGCGTCGTACGGCGCAGCAGCGCGGCGCACTCCGCGCCGACCTGGCGGGCGACCTCCTCGTACGACACGTTCTCGTCGTGGTCGCCGACCGCGGCCTTCGTGGCGGGCGTGAAGATCGGCCCCGGCAGCTCGGAGCCGTCGACCAGGCCCTCGGGGAGGGCGAGTCCGCAGACGGTGCGGGTCTGCTCGTACTCGGCGAGGCCGGAGCCGGTGAGATAGCCGCGGGCCACGCACTCGACGGGAGCCATCCGCAGCGACCGGCAGATCAGGGTGCGGCCGGCCCAGTGGGCGGGGGCGCCGTCCGGGAGGTCGGTGGAGATGACGTGGTTGGGCGCCAGATCGGTGAGCTTGTCGAACCACCAGAGGGAGAGCTGCGTCAACACCCGCCCCTTGTCGGGGATTTCGGTGGGCAGCACCCAGTCGTAGGCGGAGATGCGGTCGCTGGCGACCATCACGAGATCGCCCGCCTCGTTCCGGTACAGGTCGCGCACCTTGCCGGTGTGCAGATGCACCAGGCCCGGGACCTGAAGGGGCTCGGGCTTTTCTACGAATCCGGACACGGTTCCTCGTTCCTCGCCGTGGGTGCTTTGCACAGCCGATTCTCCCGTACGGGGGTCGCCGGACGCGCGTGGGGGCACGGGGGTGCCGCGTCAGTCGCGCTTGCAGATGCGGTCGAGGAGATTCGCCGTCGCGCGCTGGACGCGCGGGTCGACATGGCCGGGCCGGTCCAGCGCGGGCGACCAGGCGAAGGTGCCGGAGGCGAAGACGAGGGCGCCGGAGGGGGCGCGGTAGAGCGAAGTCTCCTGGTGGCGAAGGGTGTTGCCGGCGTCCCGGTACGGCGAGTGGGCCAGCAGCATCCGTTCGTCGTGCTCGGGCAGCGCCGTACGCGGGAAGTAGCGGTCGGCCTCGCCGGCGACCAGGCCGGGCAGCTCGTCGCCCTCGAAGGCGCCGGTGGCGTCCCAGAACCAGTGCTCCGCGTTCCGTACGACCATCGGGTGCGGCTCGGGGACCCGGCCCACGTACTGGATCCCGAGCAGCTGCTGCTCCGGTCTGTCGACCTCCCGCCAGAGGGCCGGGCGGCCGGGGCCGTGGCGCTTGCGGCAGGTCAGGAGGCGGTCGGGGACGCCGGAGGGGGACGGGCCCAGCTCGACCTGCCAGTACATGGTGTTGGCGGAGAGGAAGACGAGCGAGGTGCCGTGCTCGCGCGCCTGCTCGACGGTGCGGCGCATGGGCACCGACCAGTACTCGTCGTGGCCGGGGAAGACCAGGCCCCGGTAGCGGGTCGGGTCGATCAGGCCCGCGTGCAGATCGCGGGCGTCCGCGTACGCGATGTCGTAGCCGTAGCGCTCGGCCCAGCGGATGAAGTCGTAGGCGTGGCCGACGTGGATGGGCAGGCCGGCGCCCGCGTACGGGCGGTCGAAGGAGACGGTGATCGCCGCGTCCTCCTCGCCGAGGAGCCGGCCCCGCTCGTCCCAGGCGTGGTAGAGGCTGGCGCCGAGATGGCCGTCCTCCGGGTAGAGGTTGTACGCCTGCCAGGTGATGTCGGGGAGCAGGAGGAGCAGGTCGGCGGGGTGGGTGTCGCGGACCGTGAAGGGGATGTGGGAGCGGTAGCCGTCGGTGGTGGTGAGGACGGCGACGTACGCGCCGAGCGACCAGTACGACGGGATCTGGAGGCGCCAGGAGAGCCACCAGTGGTGGCAGGAGACCGTGCGCTCGGCGGCGAGCGGGGCGGACTGGACGATGCCCGAGAGCCGGGGGCTGGTGGTGATCTTGCGGGCGCCCTCGCCGCCGTAGTGCCCGATCCGGTAGACGTCCACGGAGAACGGCTGGGGCGGATCGACGGTGATGTGGAAGTCGATCGACTCGCCGGGCGCGGCGGCGCCGGCCGAGGCGAAGCCCTTGATCTGGCGGTGGACGTCGTCGGCGGTGTGGGGGCCGCCGCGGTCGCGCCCGAGTGTCGGGTCCGCGTACCAGGGGACGAGATGGCCCGTGTCGTCGAAGTAGTTCTCGCTGCCGCGCAGCCAGGGCACCGGTCCCTGGCCGAAGGGATCGGAGACGGCGTGGGCGAGCGCGCCCGACTCCCACCGTCGGATGTGATCGGCGCACATTGGCGCGCCCCTCCCTGGAAACCCGTGCAGGTGTTGGCGGTTGACCGACTGCCGGTGGGCGGGCCGCCGTTGGCGGCGGGCCGTGTCAGCGTCGGCCTCCAGCACATCACATAACGCACGCGCTCCGTCACCGTTCGTCGCGAATGGAGGCGAACGGAAGTGGAGAGAAGCGGAGGGAACGGGGCGGAACACCCGGCTCCGGATGGGTGGTTGGGTGAGGAGCGGGGCCGGAGGCCGGGTGCTGGAGAGCGCGTCGGGCCGCGTCTGCCGGGGGTTGGTGAGCTGTTCGGCGGACATCTGGCGGACATTGGGCGGACATCCGGCGGGTGACGCGGGTGCCGCGGCGCGTCGTGGGTCCGGCTCCCGGCGTGGCGCCCGGCGGGGTCGGCCGTGACCGACCTCACACCAGCCGGACCGGCTTCTCCGGCCGTACGCCCGTCGAGGCGAGCCACATCCGCAGCGGCTCCCCGTCGCCGTCCTCCACCAGGCTCAGCACGCCGCCCGCCAGGTCCGTACGGCGCTTGCCGTCCATCAGGAGGGCCGGGCCGTCGAGCCAGTCGAGGCCGGGGACCGCGCCCGCCGTGTCAACGGCGGCGCAGCAGACCATCGCCGTGACGTGGTCGGCCAGCAGCTCACGGCCGGTACGGGGCGGCATGAGCGGGAACAGGGGCAGCGGGTCCGTCCCGCGCAGGGCGAGGGCGTCTCCTGAGGTGTCGAGGGTCGCGGGAGCGGTCGCGTCGGCCGCTGTGGACGGGGACGTGCTGGAGCCCGGCGTGCCGGACGGGGACGTGCTGGAGGCGGCGGACGCGGGTGGCGGCGTCTCGGCCTCCTCGCGGGCCACCTCGGCGCTGATCCCGGCGGCGAGACGGTCGCCCGCCTCCTCGCCCTGCCCGGCGAGATGGGCCATGACCCGGTCCAGCGTCGGTCCGGGCACGGCGCCGTCCGCCGGGTCGCCCGGCGGCCGGTCGCCCGGCCGCGCGGAGCGCCGTACGCCCATGTCGTCCAGGACGCGGTGCAGCCTGGCCGCTTCCGTACGCCACTTACGGTCGACGACCTCTTCCGGATACTGCTGCCAGTCGACCGGGGACCAGTCGGGGCCCGAGACGGCCGGGCCGCCGTGGAAGAGGCGCGCGGCCAGCAGGGACGCGGCCTCGTCGACGGCGCCGGGCTCTTCGAGCAGATCGCAGGCGGGGCGCTCGCCCAGCCGGGAGGTGAAGCCCTCGGCCAGCCGGTCGCGCCGGGACAGCTCGGTGAGCGCCGACACGACCCCCACGTCGAGCCGGGACGGCCAGCGGCCCATCCGCCAGGCCGGCAGGGCGACGCGGGTCAGCAGCCGGTCCCAGCCCGCGTAGGCGAGGCCGACCTGCTCCTGGGCGACGATCCGCAGGCCGTAGTCCACCCCCTGGGCGCGCTCGGACGCGGCGGACGCGACCCCGCGCTCCATCAGGGCGGCGTGCTCGGCGCAGGCGCGCAGCATCAGACGGGCGATCCGGCCGACGAGGCCGAGTGCGGCCCGGCGTATCAGCCCGAGGTCCCGGCGGCCCGCCAGGGCCACGGCCGCGTCCAGCCCCCGGACGAAGCGGCGGGCGGCGGCTATGTCGGGGTGCGCCGCCGGTCCCGTACCGGCCACGACCGGGGCCAGCACGGCGCGCAGCTCGGCGACGCGCATCCACCACAGGAAGGGGGATCCGATGACGAGGACGGGGGCGGCGCTTGCGGCGCCCAGGGTGCGCGGGGCGTCGGCGCGGGCGTGCGCGGGGTGCGTACGGTCTTCCAGCCAGCTGTCGCAGTCCGGTGTCAGCGCTATGGACGAGGGCGCCGGCACATTCAGCCGGTCGGCCAGATCACGGACCAGGCGATACAGATCGGGGGCGGAGCGCTCGGCGATCTCCACGGTGGGACTGAGGGCGGGTCTGGCCCTGGTGATCACGGCGGCCACGGCGGCCGCGCACAGCAGCACGGCCACGGCGACCCCGGTCACGGCCCACCGCGCGGCGTCCCAACTCCCGCCGGTGAGACGGCCCGTGGCACCCCCCACGAGCAGGACGGCTGCCGCCGCGGCGGGCAGCAGCGCGACGGCCGCCGCTCTGCTGCGCACGCGCAGCACAGCGAGAGCCCGGGCCCTGGCGCCCTGAGCGCCGATCTCTTCACCCACACCGGAATCGGACACGTCCGGATCTCACCCCCTCTGCCAGCACTGCGGCGGATTTGCTCACTCCCCCACTGTGGCACCCGCCACTGACATCGCAATGCCGGTGGGCCAAGTGCCCGAACGCTTGCGCCGCACCATAGTTGGGGCCTCGGCGAGGGTCATCCGGATGGGTTAACCGTCACTCGATGGAATGGCTTTGGTCAAAGGTGCTGGCGGTGCGGATGTTTGGGGGTGTGGCTTCCGTGACGGAGAGGGACTGAGAGGGATGGGGGTGCGGACGCGGTACCGGCTCAGGCCTCGGGGGCCTCGGCGGCCCGGCGGGCGATGTCCGTACGGTGCTGGGAACCATCCAGCCGGATGCGCCCCACGGCGGCGTACGCCCGCTCCCGGGCCTGTGCGAGATCCTTGCCGGTCGCCGTCACGGACAGCACCCGGCCGCCGGCGCTGAGGACCGTACCGCCGTCGTCGGCCAGCCGGGTCCCGGCGTGCAGGACGTACGCGTCGGGCGCATCCTGCGCGACGACGTCGGCCAGGCCCTCGATCGGGTCGCCGGTACGGGGCGTGTCGGGGTAGTTGTGCGAGGCGACGACGACCGTGACCGCCGCGTCGTCGCGCCACACCAGCTCCGGCAGGTCGGCCAGCCGGCCCTCGGCGGCGGCCAGCAGGACACCGGCGAGCGGGGTCCTCAGCCGGGCCAGGACCACCTGTGTCTCGGGGTCGCCGAAACGGGCGTTGAACTCGATGACCCGCACGCCCCTGCCGGTGATCGCCAGTCCCGCGTACAGCAGCCCGGAGAAGGGCGTGCCACGGCGGCGCAGCTCGTCGACGGTGGGCTGGAGGACCGTGTCGAGGACCTCGTCGACCAGCTTCGGGTCGGCCCACGGGAGCGGGGAGTACGCGCCCATGCCACCGGTGTTGGGGCCCTCGTCGCCGTCGAGCGCGCGCTTGAAGTCCTGGGCGGGGCGCAGCGGGAGCACCGTACGGCCGTCGGTGATCGCGAAGAGGGAGACTTCGGGGCCGTCGAGGAACTCCTCGATGACGACACGGCCGCAGGCGAGCGCGTGCGCGCGGGCGGCGGCGAGGTCGTCGGTCACGACGACGCCCTTGCCGGCGGCGAGACCGTCGTCCTTGACGACGAAGGGGGCGCCGAAGGCGTCGAGTGCCTTGTCGATCTCCTCGGGGGTGGTGCAGACGTAGCTGCGCCCGGTGGGAACGCTCGCGGCGGCCATCACGTCCTTGGCGAAGGCCTTGGAACCCTCCAGCCGGGCCGCCTCGGCGGACGGGCCGAAGCAGGCGATGCCGGCGTCGCGTACGGCGTCGGCGACCCCGGCGACGAGGGGCGCCTCGGGCCCGACGACGACGAGCCGCGCCTCCAGCTCGGTGGCCAGCCGGGCGACGGCCGCACCGTCCAGGGCGTCGACCGGGTGCAGCTGGGCGACTTCGGCGATACCGGCGTTACCGGGTGCGCAGTGCAGAGCGGTGACGTCGGGATCGAGGGACAGAGAGCGGCACAGGGCGTGTTCGCGGGCACCGCCGCCGATGACAAGGACCTTCACGGGGGCAGCCTAGCGGGCCGGGCCCGGTGACCGGCCTGGCGTCCGGGGGGCGGGACCTAGGGCCTGTCGTTTGGATCAGGCCGGATCAGTGAGCGGGGTCTGGTGCCG